>NZ_BLPF01000001.1:4482512-4819390 GCF_011764425.1 Phytohabitans houttuyneae | reverse complement strand
GTACCAGCGGGCCGAGGGGCGATACAAGCTGATGCCACGGATCCTGTCGGCGCTGCGCGACTTCGCCAACCCGTTCTCGATCCTCACCAAGGGCACGCTCATCCTGCGCGACCTGCCGCTGCTCCGGCAGGCGGCCGAGGTGACGCAGGTGGGCGTCGCGATGTCGGTCGGTTTCGTCGACGAGCGGCTGTGGCGTTCGGTCGAGTCGGGCACGCCCAGCCCGCGGCGGCGGCTCGACGCGGTGCGCACGCTCACCGACGCCGGCTTCCGGGTGAGCGTGCTGATGGCGCCGATCCTGCCCGGCCTCACCGACACCGACGACTCGATCGAGGCCACGGTCGCGGCGATTGCGGCGTCCGGCGCGGCCAGCATCACACCGATCCCGCTGCACCTGCGGCCGGGCGCCCGCGAGTGGTACGCGGCGTGGTTGACCCGCGAGTTTCCGGCACTGGCCCCGCACTACCGCCGGCTGTACGGGCGCGGCTCCTACCTGCCGAAGGAATACCAGCGCGAGGTCACCGCCCGGGTCCGCATGGCCGCCCGGCGGCACGGTCTGGAGCGCGCCGAGCCGGCCGAGGCCCGCCAGACCGAGTCACCACCGCCCCCGCCCGAGCCGGAGCAGTTAACCCTCATGTAGCCGGTGGATGCTCTACTTGACTGTGCTTCCGCCGGATGAGCTTCTCGCCGCGGTTCGGGCCAGGGTCAATCGGTACGTCAACAGCGGCGACGCAGAGGACATTCTCGATCAAGCAGGCGTGCGCGACGCCCGGGCGCTGCTGGCGGTGATCGACGAGACCGGATATCCCCGCGGCGAGGGTGCGCTGCCGTGGATACACGCGTACCACGCGGCCGGCCTGCTGCACCACGCGCGCGACGTCGCCCGGCCCGACACTGTGGACCGTGAGCAGGCAGAGTCGTTGCTGGCGCAGGTGCACGACTGGGTGCCCGACCTGGCCGAGCAGCTGCGCAAGCTTGCCCAGGTGCCGCAGGAGCCGGCGCGGCTGCGCCCGCGGCGCGTCGCCGTGCACGCGTTCGCCGGGTCGGCGCTCGACGAGATCGACGGGGTCGTCACCGCCACGCGGCACGCGATCCGCGAGTGCCGGGACTGGTCGGAAAGCCTGACCCTCCGGATGAACCTCGCGGAGGCGCAGCACCTGCGCTTCGGCCGCACCGGCGATGTCGCCGACCTCAGCGAGGCGATCACGACGGCCCAGGCGGTGATCAGGGAGACCGCGCCGTACGACGCGAGGTACACCAACAGGCTCAGCACGCTCGCCGGCTTTCTCCAGGCCCGCTTCGTGTCCACTATGGACATCAGTGACCTGGACGCGGCCGTCGAGTCGTACCGGAAGGCGCTGGACGCCGCCGCCGCGGACCACGAGGACCGCCCGATGTACCTGTCCAACCTCGGGCGGGCGCGGCTGCTGCGGTACGCGTACGTGTCACAGGATCCCGCCGAGCTCGACACGGCACTGGCCGAGATGCGGACCGCGGTGGACACGACCACGCCCGACGACCCCGGCCTCGGCACGCGGCTCAGCGGGCTGCACCAGGCGTACCGCGCGCGTTACGAGGCCACCCGCGACGCCGGGGATCTGGCCGAGGCGCTGCGCACGGCCCACGCGGCGGTGGAGGCGACGGCGCCCGAGCACATGGACTACCTCGAGCGCATCCTCGACGTCGGCGCGACCCATCTCGAGCGGTACGAGCGCGGCGGCGACGAGGGCGACGCCACCGCGGCTACCGAGATCGCGCGGAGCATCCTGCACGCGGTACCGCCCGAGCACCCGCTGCACAGGCTGGCCACCGACGTCCTCGACCGCGCCGGCGGCCGCACCCCAAGAGCGTGATCGAGGTCGAGCTATCGTCGGAACGTGCGAAGCCCTCAGCAGATCCTGGCGGAAGCCGCGGTCATCGCGGTGGTCGGGGCGTCCCGCGACCCCGAAAAGCCGTCACACACCGTGCCGTTGCAGATGCAGCGCCACGGCTGGCGGATCATTCCGGTCAACCCGTTCGCGGACGAGCTGTTCGGCGAGAAGGTGTACCGGACGCTCGCCGACATCCCGGAGAAGGTCGATCTTGTCGACGTGTTCCGCCCGGCACACGACGCGGTCGACGTGGTGCGCCAGGCGGTCGCGATCGGGGCACCGGCCGTGTGGCTGCAGCTCGACATCGTCTCGGCCGAGGCACGGCGCATCGCCACGGCGGCCGGGATCGACTACGTGGAGGACCGCTGCCTGGCGGTCGAGCGCGCATTGGGCCAGCTCACCCGACGCCCGGTCGCCTAAGCCGTGCCGGAGTCGCACAAAACCGGACTCGCGCCGGACGAGAGGTTTTCCTACCCTGCGAAGCATGACCGTCCCGGCCACCCCCTCGCCCGGTCCGGAGATCTCGTGACCCGACATGTCCGGGAGGATCTGACCACCAGCGTGAGCAACGTCCAGGCGACGGCGTTGCTGCTCGGGCTCGGCGCGTTCGCGCTGCGGGTGGTCGTGGAGTTCGGCATCGAGCCGATGTCCTGGCGGCTGAGCTTCATGCCCGCGTTCGTGGTCTACGCGGCCGGCGCGGTGACGGCGCTGGCCGTACCATTGCTCGCCTTCACCCGGCTGTGTCCACGGCCGCGACCGGCACCGAGGACGCTGCTGCTCGGCCCGGATCGCGGGCGCCCGGCGTTCGTGACGCCGACCTCGCCGTGGATGGTGGGGCCGTTCGTCATCATGTTGATGTTTCTGGCAGGCAACGGCTTGGCCACCGACCGCGCGCCCGACGGCGAGGTGAGCATCTCGGCGGCCGGCTGGGCGCAGACGCTGGCGACCGTCGCCGTGATCTTTACGGTCGCGGGCTGGACGCTCTTCCGCGGCCCGCGGGTGGAGCTGCGGCCGGGCGGGCTGCTCGTGCGAAGCCTGCGCACCCAGCTGGTGCGCTGGGAAGCCGTGCTCGCGAGCGGGCCGCCGGCGCCGGTGGAAAAGCCTCGGCAGATCTCACTGCTGGTGCGCAGGCAGTCACCTGAGTACGGCGCGTACGTGGTGCGAATCCTCCACCGCTGGCTCGCCGTCGACGGCGCTTTTCTGGCCGGCGCGATCCGCCACTACGTCGACAATCCCCAGCACCGGGCCGAGATCGGCACGCGGCAGGAGCTCGACCGCTTGGTCGCCGCGTTGGATCTCCAACCTTGACGTCGATCAGGTTTTTGACAGCGCGGTGGTGGATCGGCCCCATCTGTGCCGTTCGTACATGTAAAACTCTTCGGGTGACGTTCCCGCCAGCCGACGAGCCGTCGCAGCAGCAGCAGCGGCGCGCGGCGATCTACGGGCGGGCCAACCAGGCATCCGCGCACTACCGCCCGCTCCGCAAGGGCCGGCCGGTGCCCGACTCGACGCCCCTGCCCGGTCCGTCGTCGCGCGCGGGGAGGAGGGGCAGCCGGCGCAGGTTCGTGCTGTTCGTGGTGGCGCTCGTGGTCGCGCTCGCGCTCGGCACCACGGTCTTCGGGGTGGTGCTCGCCAACCCCGCACCCTTGGCACAGGCGCCGCAGGGCCCCACGCGCGAG
Source organism: Phytohabitans houttuyneae (assembly GCF_011764425.1). Lineage (NCBI taxonomy): Bacteria > Bacillati > Actinomycetota > Actinomycetes > Micromonosporales > Micromonosporaceae > Phytohabitans > Phytohabitans houttuyneae. The sequence goes on along the minus strand of NZ_BLPF01000001.1, from coordinate 4,815,843 downwards.
GTGCCCGAGCCGGCGATCCAGCCACCACCGTCGACGGGACGCGGCGCGCCGGCCGAGCGCGTGCCACCGGCCGGGGGCAAGTCCGGCTCCCCGCCAGAGATCTCCACGACAGCGCCCGGCGCCAACCCGACCACCGCCGCCGCCCAGGTGGGCGCCTCGGCCCCCACCTCCGCTTCGGCCGCGCCACAGACGCCCACGACGGTGTACTACCAGAACTGCAACAAGGCCCGTCAGGCTGGCGCGGCGCCGCTCTATCCGGGCGACCCTGGCTATTCGGCCAAGCTCGACAAGGACGGCAACGGCATCGCCTGCGACGAGAAGGAGAAGAAGGAACGCGGCTAGGAGACCCGTTCCTCCCGCGGCCCTTGCCTCTTGGCGGCGGCCGCTAAGGAGTTGGCCGACCGCGGAGGGTGAGGCCGCGGGAGCAACGGTCCGGACCACCGCGGACATCGCGGTAGCTCGCATCTGTTTCGGGGTTAAGGCTTCTGAAGGCCGAGAAGGTCGCGGGTCGTCAGGCGCGGTACTCCTTGAGCAGGCCGCGCGAAATGATCGTCTTCTGGATCTCCGAGGTGCCTTCGCCGATCAGCAGGAACGGCGCTTCGCGCATGAGGCGCTCGATCTCGTACTCCTTGGAGTAGCCGTAGCCGCCGTGGATGCGGAACGCCTCCTGCACCACCTCGGCGCAGTACTCGGACGCGAGCAGCTTGGCCATGCCGGCCTCGACGTCGTTGCGGGCGCCGGAGTCCTTGAGGCGGGCGGCGTTGACCATCAGGGCGTGCGCCGCCTCGATCTTCGTACCCATCTCGGCGAGCTTGAACGCGATCGCCTGGTGCTTGGCCAGCGGCGCGCCGAAGGTCTGGCGCTGCTGGGCGTACGCGACGGCGAGTTCGAAAGCGCGGATGGAGATGCCGCAGGCGCGCGCGGCCACGTTGACGCGGCCCACCTCGATGCCGTCCATCATCTGGTAGAAGCCGCGGCCCACGCCGGCCTCGCCACCGAGCACAGTGGATGGTGGTACGCGCACGCCGTCGAGGATCATCTCGGTGGTCTCGACGCCCTTGTAGCCCATCTTGTCGATCTTTGCGGGGATGGTGAGGCCGGGCGCGGTCTCGCCGAAGCCGGGCTCCTTCTCCAGCAGGAAGGTCGTCATGTTGCCGTACACGGACTCGGCGCCGGTCTCCGTCTTTACGAGCGTGGCGACGACGGAGGAGTACGCGCCGTTGGTCAGCCACATCTTCTGTCCATTGAGGACATAGTCGGCGCCGTCGCGGACCGCCTTGGAGCGGATGGCCGCCACGTCCGAGCCGCAGCCGGGCTCCGACATGGAGAACGCGCCGCGCACCTCGCCGGTCGCCATCCGCGGCAGCAGGGCGGCCTTCTGCTCGGGGTGCCGTGGTGCGAGATGAGGTACGCGACGATGAAGTGCGTGTTGACGATCCCGGAGATCGACATCCAGCCGCGGGACAGCTCCTCCACCACGAGCGCGTACGTGAGCAGCGACTCGCCCAGCCCGCCGTGCTCCTCGGCGATCGTGAGACCGAAGAGTCCCATCTCCCGCATGCCGTCGACGATGTCAGCTGGATACTCATCCGCGTGCTCCAACCGCTGTGCGTGCGGGATGATCTCCTTATCGGCGAACTCGCGAACGGTTTCCAGAATGGCGCGCTGGACGTCGGTCAGACCGGGCGTCTGGGCGAGGCGGGCCATGGGTGCCTCCGGATCCTGTCATTTCCGGGTCCCGTTCGTTACCGGCTGGTAACTGAACGCTTGCTCAGTATGCTCCGATCGACGGCGCCGCGGGACGTGTGTGAAAAGGTTCACCGGGCCTAGTAGCGTGCCGGGGGACAAGGAGGCAAACAGAATGACCGACCCGTACCAGCCGCACCAGCCTTACGACCCTAATCAGCCGCAGCAGCCGTACTCGGATCCGTACGGTGCGCAGCAGCCCGGGTCCCCGGCCGCGCCGTACGGCAGCCAGCCGCCCGGATCTCCGGGCCGTCCTACGGCAGCCAGCCTGGCTCGCCCGCCGCGCCGTACAGCGGCCAGCCCTACACCGGGCAGCCGTACTCGGGTCAGGAGTACGGGAGCCAGCCGTACGGGGGGCAGTACAGCACTCCGCAGTACGGCGCTCAGGGATACGGCTCGCCGCAGTACCCGACGACCGGCTACCCGGCCCAGTCGAGCAGCACGAACGTGATGGCGATCCTGTCGCTGGTGTTCGCGTTCGTCTTCGCTCCGGTGGGCATCGTGCTCGGCCACATCGCGAAGAAGCAGATCAAGGAGCGCGGCGAGCAGGGCAGTGGCCTGGCCACCGCCGGTCTCGTGCTCAGCTACATCTTCACCGGTGTGACGCTGGCCTTCTGCTGCATCGGCGTGATCGCTGCCATCGCCAGCGGTGACGGCAGCGGCACCACGTACTGACCGGCTCCGGCCGCCGGCGCGGTCCGGGCTCGTCGCTGCGCTCCTCGGCTCGGACCTTGCCAGCCGGGGGCGCCGCCACGGGCCTAGACGATCTATTCCAAGGGGTCAGTGGTCGTAGGCGGTCAGTGAGCGCATGATCGGTTGGCCGGTGTGCCAGTTATGCCAGATGGCTGCGGTCAGGGCGAGGAGGCGTTGCAGGACGCGGATGGCGACGCCGGCGGGGGTTCGGCCGCCGTGGCGTTCGAGGTTGAGTTGGTCTTTGAGGGTGTCGTTGACCGACTCGATGTTCTGCCGGACGGCGCGGAGCAGGGTCTTTCCGGGTCGTGGCGGGTCGGTGCGGTACGCGGGCCGGATGACCTCGATGGTGGCTTCGTTGAGCCAGTCTTCGGTACGGCGGTCGCGGTAGCCCTTGTCCACGACCAGGATCAGACCGTCGGGGTGGTGGAACATGGCCGGTTGCAAACAGATCAGGTCGACCAGTACGTCACGCTCGTCGGCCTTCGGGTTGGTCAGGGCGAATGCGACGGGTAGGCCGTGCACGGTGGTGACCAGGTGTAGGCGCAGGCCCCAGAATCTGCGGGAGTGGGAGGCGCAGTAGCCGTATCCGGCCCAGCCGGCCAGGTCGGAGTTTTGGGTGGTGGTGCGGGAGGTGCCGCACTGCACTGGGGTGGAGTCGGCCAGGCGGATCGGGTGGTGCCACAGGTCGGTGTCGGCGGCCAGCAGCGCGATCAGGTGTGCCAGTTGGGTGGTCAGGGCACGTAGGCGTTTGTTGTAGCCGGGCTGTTTGGGCAGGTACGGGAACAGGTGCCCGATGTCCTTGCGGGCCCGGCGTAGCCACCGGGTCTCGTGGTGGTGGCCGAGCAGCACCTGCAGCACCGCGACGGTGATCAGTTCCGCATCGGTGATCTTCGGGTCGATGCCGACCGTAGGTCGGTACCGGTTGAGCTGCGGGGACGCCTTCAACTCGTCGTCGATCTTCACGTACAGTGCGGTGGCGAGGGTGTCCAGATCGACGTGCACGTGGCCTCCATGGTCATCGTTGCTCAGCAACGTCGATCATGGACGCCCTCGTCTTCGCTTGCTGCCCCGTACCCCCCTTGGAATAGATCGTCTAGCGGAACTGCGCCTCGCGCACGCTGTTGCCCCCGTCGACGACGAGCATCTGCCCGGTGATGTACGACGCGGCGGGCGAGCAGAGGAACGTGATGGCGGCGGCGACCTCGTCCGGCGTGCCCGGCCGCCCGATCGGCGTGCCCAGACCCTGCTTGAGCTCGGCCACCGTGGACGCCGCGGTGTAGATCGTGCCCGGCGCGACCGCGTTTACCGTCACGCCGTCGGCGACCATCTCCATGGCCAGCGCCCGGGTGAGCCCGACCACGCCGGCCTTGGCCGCCGCGTACGCCGCTTCGGTGGGCAGCGCGTTGATCGGGCCGGCGGTGGCGGCGAGGTTGACGATGCGTCCCCAGCCACGCTCGGCCATACCGCCGATGAACGCCCTGCTGCACAGGAACGCCGTGGTCAGGTTGCGGTCGATCTCGGCACGCCACTCGTCGAACGTGAGCTGCGCGACCGGCCGCAGCACCTCCGGGCTGGTGCGGCTGGCGAGGCCGGCGTTGTTGACCAGCACCTCGACGTCGCCCAGCTGCTCGGCGATCGCGTCGGCCAGCGCTCCCACCTCGGACTCGTCTGTCAGGTCGGCGACGAACCCGGTGGCGCTCAGCTCTGACGCGCGCTCGTGGATGCGGCGCGTGGTCGACACGATCGCCACCCGCGCGCCGAGGTCGACAAGCCTGCGGGCGGTCGCGTACCCGATACCGTCCGCGCTGCCTGCGCCGGTGACCAGCGCAACCCGACCGTCGAGGCGGAGCGAGCCGTAGTCGGGCACAGGGGTGGTCGCGTCGTCGTCCATGCCCGCGATCCTGCCCGGTCCGTCCGACATGGGCAACGACGGGGGTACCCCAAGGAGTGGTCGGGTGCGACTACCCTGACGGCCACCCCCTACCACGGAGATCGCGATGACGTACCAACAGCCCGGTAACTGGAGCGATCCTTCCTGGCCGTCTCAGGCCGGACAGCCGCAGGACCCGGGCTACCCCGTGAGCGGCCAGCCGATCCCACAGGGGTACGCCGCACCTCCGCAGGGGTACGCGGCGCCGATGTACCCGGGGTACGCCCCGTACCCGCCGTCGCCGCCCACCAACGGCATGGCGATCGCCGCGCTGGTCTGCTCACTGGCCGGCATCGCGACGTGCATCAGCGCGCCGGTGGGTGCCATCCTCGGCCACATCGCGCGCAAGCAGATCCGCGAGCGCGGCGAGGGGGGCGACGGCCTGGCGCTGGCCGGCATCATCGTCGGCTGGATCCTGACCGGACTGCTCGTGCTGGTCATCGCCTTCTACGTCGTCATCATCATTCTCGCGATCAACAGCGAGAGCGGCACGACGTACTGAGGCTCAGCCCTCGGGTGGTGTGAAGGAGGTCGTGCGGCTCATCCCGGCCGCGCGCCCCTTGGCCGCGATGACCAACGCCATCTTCCGCGACGCCTCGTCGATCATCTCGTCACCGAGCATCACCGCACCCAGCCGGCCACCCGCCTCCGACGTGTAGAACTCGTACGCGTCCAGGATCAACTCGGCATGGTCATAATCCGCCTGAGCCGGCGAGTACACCTCGTTCGCCGCGTCGATCTGACCCGGGTGCAACACCCACTTACCGTCAAACCCCAACGCCGCCGACCGCTTCGCCACCTCACGAAACCCATCCACATCCCGGATCTGCAGGAACGGGCCATCGATCGCCTGCTTGTCATGCATCCGCGCAGCCATCAAGATCCGCATCAGGATGTAGTGATACGGATCCCCCGGATACTCCGGAATCAACGCACCCACCACCAACGAACGCATGTTGACACTCGCCATGAAATCCGCCGGCCCGAAAATCACCGTCTCCACCCGAGGCGAAGCCCCCGCGATCGCATCCACATTCACCAGACCAGCCGCATTCTCGATCTGCGCCTCGATCCCGATCCGCCCCACCTCCAAACCCAACGCCTTCTCGATCTGCGTCAACGTCAAATCCAGCCACTGCACATGAGACGCCGACTGCACCTTCGGCAACATCACACAGTCAAGGCTCGCCCCCGCCCCTCGACCACCTCCACCACATCCCGATACGTCCACGGCGTCGTCAAATCATTGACCCGCACCACCCGCGTCCGCCCACCCCAGTCACCCTCGTTCAACGCCGCCACCACGTTCTTACGCGCATCCGGCTTCGCCAACGGCGCGACCGCATCCTCCAAATCCAAAAACACCTGATCCGCCGGCAAACCCGAGCCTTCTCAAGCATCTTCACGCTCGAACCCGGCACCGCCAGGCAGGAGCGGCGCGGGCGTCCAGCTGCGACCATCGGACGGCTCCTTAGCGATCGGTAAGGTGCGTGACTACCCAACGGTAACGTCGGCCGCCGACCGGCGAGAACCAACCTGTGGAAGATCTCTCACCCGCGCGGTCACACCACCGGCTCCGCGGGGCGGCGGAGCGTCCGCGCGCTGCCGAGCACGACCACTGCGACGCCCGCGACGAGCAGGGCGAGGCCGGGGTACGCGGCGGCGCGCGGCACCTGCCCCAGCCAGAGCCAGGCGATCAGCGCCGAGCCGGGCACCTCGAGCAGCACCAGCATGCTGACCGTGGTCGCGGAGACCTTGTGCAGCGCGTAGTTGAACATCGAGTGCCCCAGCAGCTGCGCCCCCAGCACGATGCCGAGGATGGCGAGCCAGGTCGTGTGGCCGTACCCGCCGAGTTGGACGCCGCCGACCAGGCAGACGACCAGCATCGTGGCGGCGCAGACCGAGTAGCAGACGAGGGTGTACGCGGTGGTGGTCAGCGTCGTGCGGGCCCGCTCCCCGAGCGAGGTGTAAACGGCGATCGAAACCGCGCCGGCCAGCGCCAGCAGGTCGCCGGCGAGCGCACGGCCGGAGGAGCCGACGTCGGCTCCGGTGGCGATGATCGCGCCGGTGACCGCGATGCCGATCCCGATCCAGGTGGTCGGCGGCAGGCGCCGCCCCTGTGCGAGCGCGAGCAGCCCCTGCCATACCGGCTGGGTGGCGACGAGTGCGGTCGCGGTGGCCACCGAGGTGAGCTGGGCGCTCGGCATCCAGGTGGCGAAGTGTGCGGCGAGCGCGAGGCCGGCCAGCGCGCTGTACCGCAGCTCCCGCCGGCGGTCGCCGGTGATCATGTCCCGCAGCTCCGCACGGCGGCTCACGAGTGCGGCGGGACCCAGCACGCCGACGGCGAGGAAGTTGCGCCAGAAGGCGATGGCGAGGGCGGGTGCGGCCGCGTACGCGATGAGGGGTGCCGACGAGGAGACGGCGACCACGGCGAGCCCGATCGCCGCCAGCGTGAGGGGATCAAGGCGGTGATGCACGGTGGTTTATCCTCACACGTAACTTGTTGCAGTGATCTCATTACTAACAGTGGCTGACAGTTCCTCCGTCGTGATCCAGATACGCTCGCCCGATCCGTGCCCCGGAATGCTCAGAGGACACATTGGAGGCTGATTCATCGTGTCCGCGTACCGTGCGGTGCTTTTTGATTTTTTTGGGACCTTGACCATTTCTGTGCGGCGAGGCCCCGCGCACAGGGCGGTCGCGGAGGCCCTGGGCTGCGACCCGGACGCGCTGGTCGAGGTGCTCGACCGCTCGTACTACGACCGTGCCCGAGGTGGGTACGGCTCGGCGGAGGAGACGATGCGCTGGCTTGCGGTGCAGGTCGGCGTCTGGCCCTCGCGGCGACGGGTGCGGACCGCGCTGGCCGCCCGGTGGGCCGCGATGAGTGCCGACACCGTGCTGCGCCCGGACGCGGTGGCGACACTGCGCGCGCTGCGCCATCGCGGCCTGCGTACGGCGGTCGTGAGCGACTGCACCCACGAGCTGCCGGAGCTGCTGCCCGCGTTGCCGGTGGCCGGCCTGCTGGACGCCTGCGCGTACTCCGTCCAGATCGGAGCGTGCAAGCCGCACCACGCGATCTACCTGGAGGCGTGCGCGCGGTTGGGCGCGCCACCGAGCGAGTGCCTTTATGTCGGCGACGGCGGCAGCCAGGAGCTGACCGGGGCGGTCGAGCTCGGGATGACCGCCGTGCGGCTCGACGCGCCCGACCTCTCGCACCACCTCGTCTTCAACCCCGAGCCGGAGTGGGCCGGTCCGACGGTTACCGCGCTGTGGGAGCTGGTACGGATGGTCGACCGTACGCCGGTGCCGGTCGGCTGACGCACGACTTTGCGGCATGATGCCCATATGGCGGATCCGCTGGTGAGCGAGGCGTTGAAGAAGGCGGCCGTCGCGTGGGTGTCCGTCGACGGCGGCCCGGCCCTCGCGCTGTGGTGCATGCCGATCGACGACGCGCTCTACATCGTGAGCGGCCGGGGCGAGCAGGACGCGCCCGGCCTCGCCTACGCGGAGGAGGCGCGGGTGAGCCTGCGCGGCGACCACGGCGGGCGGATCGTGACGTGGCCGGCCGAGGTCACCCGCGTCGACCCGCGCAGCGAGGAGTGGACCACCGTGGCGCCCCAGCTCGCCGCCAAGCGGCTGAACGCGCCCGGCACCGCCACCGCCCTGGTCGAGCGGTGGGCCGCCGAGTGCAGCGTCAACCGGCTGGTGCCCGCCGGCGACCCGGAGGAGCCGGGCGACGCGTCCGAGGCGGCGCCGCCGCGCGAGTCGCCTGCCGCGCGGCCGGCGAAGCGCCCCTTCCGCCTGCACCGCGTCCGCGGCGCCCGGCGCTGAGCCTCAGGGGATCGTGATCCGGCCCTCAGCTACCGGCACGACCTGACCGGTCACGGTCGCCCGCACCGCCACGCCACCCTCGGCCGCCACCGTGCACTCCAGTGTGGACGGACGTTGGATCTCGGTGCCCTGGAGCACCGTGTACGGCGACACGCCCTCGCCGGGCAGCAGCCCGTTCGCCACGAGCCACACGCCGAGCCCGAGCGCGGCCGAGCCGGTGGCCGGATCCTCCACCACGCCGACGCCGGGGCCGAACATCCGCACGTGCGCGCGGCTCGTGGCCGCGTCCCACCCGACGATCAGCACGTCGTCGATACCCTCGCGAACCGCAGCGCCATGGTCGAGCACCGCACGGGCGACGGCGTCCGGACGCACGGCCAGGTACGGGAACTCGATGCCGCACCCAGCCATCCGCGGCGCCGGGCCGACGAAGTCCGCCGCGGTCAGGCCGGCGACGGCGAGCAGGGGCGCGGGGTCGAGTTCGGGACCGATCGAGGGTACGCCGCCGGTGAGCGTGGCCCGGCCGTCCGCGGTCACCTCGATCGGCAGCAGGCCGGCGCCGCACTCCTGGATCACCCGCCCTGGCCCGCCGGCCTGTACGACGGCCGCGCCGACGCTGGGATGACCGGCGAACGGCAGCTCCACCTTCGGCGTGAAGATCCGCGCGCGGTAGGTGGCCGCGTCCGGGTCGGTGGGCGGCAGGATGAACACGGTCTCCGAGAGGTTGAACTCCCGCGCGATGGCCAGCAGCTGCTCGGTGGCCAGCTCATGAGCGCCGAAGACCACGGCGAGCGGGTTGCCCGCGAAAGCCCGGTCGGTGAACACGTCCACGATCTGGTAGTCCAAGGTCGACATGCCTCCGCAGCCTATGGCACTACGCTGAGCAGGTGACCACGGCGACCAGGGTGTACGTCGCCCGGCTCGCCGGGCTCCCCGTGTTCGACCCGAACGGTGACCAGGTCGGTCGGGTCCGGGACGCGGTTGTGCGGCTGCGCACCACCAACCGGCCACCGCAGGTCGTCGGCCTGGTGGCGGAGATGCCGCTGCGCCGCCGCATCTTCCTGCCGATGGGTCGCGTCACCTCGATCGACACGGACGCCGTGGAGCTCGGCACCGGCACGCTCAACCTGCGCCGCTTCGAAAAGCGCCCAAACGAGCTACTGGTGCTCGAAGACCTGCTGGACCGGCGCGTCACGATCGAGCCGGACGAGGTGCCGGGCGTCGTCGTCGACGTGGCGATGGAGGCCAACCGGGGCGGCGAGTGGTCGCTGGTACGCGTCGCCGTGCGCGAGCAGACCGGCCGCCTCACCCGCCGCCGCGGGCACCTGCGCGAGGTCGACTGGGCGCGGGCGCGCGGGTTGATCGGGGTACCGGACACGCAGGGTACGGCCAACCTGCTCGCGCTGCTCGAAGGCATGCGCCCCGCCGACCTGGCCAACGCGCTGCAGGACATGACCGACGGGCGGCGCAACGAGGTGGCCGCCGCCCTCGACGACGAACGCCTCGCCGACGTGCTGGGTGAGCTGCCCGAGCACGACCAGGTGGGCATCCTCGCCGCGCTCGACCGTGAGCGGGCGGCCGACGTGCTGGAGGAGATGGACCCGGACGACGCGGCCGACCTGCTCGCCGAGCTACCCCGCGCCGAGCAGGAGGTGCTCTTCGAGCTGATGGAGCCGGAGGAGGCCGATCCGGTCCGCCAGCTGATGAAGTACCAGAAGGGGACGGCCGGCAGCGTGATGACGTCGGAGCCGGTGATCCTCACCCCGGACAGCACGGTGGCCGAGGCGCTGGCCCGCATCCGCGAGCCGCAGCTGCCGCCCGCCGTGGCCGCGCAGATCTTCGTCACCCGCGCGCCGATGGCCACCCCCACCGGGCGATATCTGGGCATCGTGCACTTCCAGCGGCTGCTCCGGGAGCCGCCCGCCGAGATACTCGGTGGGGTGCTGGACAGCGGCATCGACCCGCTACGGCCGGAGACGCCGCTGGTGGAGGTGACCCGGCGGATGGCGACGTACGACCTTGTCGCGCTGCCGGTGGTGGACAGCGCCAACCGGCTGGTCGGCGCGGTCACCGTCGACGACGTCCTCGACCACTCCCTGCCGCCGGACTGGCGTGACCGGGACACCCCGCCGGGAGGCGACGGTGGCTGACACACACCGCCCCGGCCGTTTGGACCAGCCCCGCGAGCCGCGCCGGGTCCGCTTGCCGCGCTTCAACCCGGAGTCGTTCGGGCAGTGGTCGGAGGGCATCGCCCGGTACATGGGCACGGCGAAGTTCCTGGTCTACATGACCGTGGTGATCCTGCTGTGGATCGGCTGGAACGCGCTGGCGCCGGCGAGCCTGCGCTTCGACCCGTACACGTTCACGTTCCTGACGCTGGTGCTGTCGCTGCAGGCGTCGTACGCGGCGCCGCTGATCCTGCTCGCGCAGAACAGGCAGGCCGACCGCGACCGCGTGGCCTTGGAGCAGGATCGGCGGCGGGCGGAGATGCAGAAGGCGGACACGGAGTACCTGGCGCGCGAGATCGCGGCGCTGCGGATCGCACTTGGGGAGGTCGCGACCCGCGACTTCGTCCGTTCCGAGCTGCAGCGGCTCGGCGAGGAAATCGCGGAGTCGCAGAAACGTGCCCGCAAGGCCACGAAGAAGAAGGTGCCGTCCGAGCCGTATGACGAGCTGGACAGCGACGCCCCCTGATCGGCGTTCTCACGCTTGGCCTGGAAAGGGTGGCGCCGCGCGCCCGCACTGAGGCGCTGTGGCCGGGCGGGCGGCGTTCTTCGCGCGTGTCCTGGAAAGGGTGGCGCCGCGCGCCCCAAGGGGCCAGGCGCGCGGCGTTCTTCAACGATCGTCGCACCTGGAGGGGTACGGAGTCCAGCCGGAAACCGACAATATCCAAAAAGACCACACAGGGCCGACGAGTGACTTAAAATGCACGCCTTTGGGCGCCGAGGCCTGCCGGGCGGCGGTTTCGGTCGACGTAGCATGGCGTACATGTCCGCACCGGTAAGCACCATCGAGGAAGCGGTGCAGGCCGCTCTCGCCACCGTCGACGACCCGGAGATCCGCCGGCCGATCACCGATCTCGGCATGGTCCGTTCGGCCACCGTCGACGAGTCCGGCGCGGTAAAGGTCGAGTTGCTGCTCACGGTCGCTGGGTGCCCGTTGCGCGACAAGCTCCGCACCGACATCACGGCCGCGGTGAGCGCGGTGCCGGGCGTGACAGCCGTCGAGATCGACTTCGGCGTGATGAGCACGGAGCAGCGGCAGGAGTTGCAGACCCGGCTGCGTGGCGGCGCCACGCCCGAGCCGGTGATCCCGTTTGCCCAGCCAGGCGCGCGCACCCGGGTGTACGCGGTGGCAAGCGGCAAGGGCGGCGTCGGCAAGTCCAGCGTGACGGTCAACCTGGCGGCCGCGCTGGCCGCCCGCGGCCTCTCGGTCGGCGTGGTCGACGCGGACATCTACGGGCACTCGGTGCCCCGCATGCTCGGCGCGGACGGCAAGCCCACCCGGGTGGAAGACATGATCATGCCGCCGCAGGCGCACGGTGTGAAGGTCATCTCGATCGGCATGTTCACCGCCGGCAACGCGGCGGTCGTCTGGCGCGGGCCGATGCTGCACCGGGCCCTCCAGCAGTTCCTCGCCGACGTGTACTGGGGCGATCTCGACGTGCTGCTGCTCGACCTGCCCCGGGCACCGGCGACGTGGCGATCTCGCTGGCGCAGCTGCTGCCCAACGCCGAGATCCTGGTGGTGACCACCCCGCAGACCGCGGCCGCCGAAGTGGCCGAGCGGGCCGGCGCGATCGCGCTGCAGACCCACCAGCGCCTGGTCGGTGTGGTGGAAAACATGTCGTGGCTGGAGCTGCCCAACGGCGAGCGGATGGAGATCTTCGGCGCGGGCGGCGGTGCCACCGTGGCCGAGTCGCTGACCCGCGTGATGGGCGCCCAGGTGCCGCTGCTGGGCCAGATCCCGCTCGACACCCGCGTGCGGGAGGCCGGCGACGCGGGTCGACCGATCGTGCTGGATGCGCCGGAAGCGCCCGCTTCTGTCGCGTTGCGGCAGGTGGCCGACCGCTTGGCGGTGCGCCGCGAGTCGCTGGTGGGCAGGCCGCTGGGGCTCCGCCCGTCCCGCTAGATCGTGTAGGGGCGGGCGCTCAGGTCGCGTCGACGTCGAAGCGGTGCTGCCGCGTGGCCGGGGTCGACGCGGGCGCGGGCGTGCTGGCCGGCGTGCGGATGTCGGCCGAGGCGGCCACGTCCTTGATCTCGTCCTTGACGCCGTTGAGGTCGGTCTTGACGGTGTCGTAGATCCCCCGCAGCGGCTTGCGCAGCGCCTCCTCGTCTTCCTCACTGAGCAGGTGCTTGCGGATGAACGCCTTGGGGTGCAGGTCTTCGAGCTGGATGTCCGTGCCCAGCTCCCGACTGAGGTCGCCGGTGGCGTTTCGGGCCATGTTGCGCAGGTTGCGCACCATGCGAAGGCCGTCGGAGATCACGTTGGGCAGCTTGTCACCGAAGATGAGCAGCGCGAGCAGCAGGAGGGCGCCGATCTCCCACCAGTTGAGGTTTTCGAACACGCCAGGGACCCCTCTCCACGCGCCGGCGGCCGAGGACCCCCGCCGGCAACAGGGAAACCCTACTTCGCATCCGCCGCCAGCGTCACTGACGCATTCTGCTTTGAACTGCCCCTGCGGTACTCGACGGTGACCACCGCGCCCGGAGCGTACTTGCGGACGAGGGCGATCAGGTCGGTGGCCTGCTCGACCGGCCGTCCGTCGAGCTTGGTGACCACGTCGCCGGCGCGGAGCCCGGAGGCGGCCGCGGGGCCACCGGCGTCGACGGCGGTGAGGCGGGCGCCTCCGCCCGGGTTGCGGCCACTGCCGTCCACCTGGGCGCCGATGACCGTCCGGCGCGCCTTGCCGGTGTCGATGATGTCCTGGGCCACCCGCTTGGCCTGGTTGATCGGGATGGCGAACGCGAGGCCGATGTTGCCGGCCTGCTCCTCGTCGGCCGCCAGCGACTTGATCACCGAGTTGACGCCCACGACCCGGCCGCCGCTGTCGACCAGCGGACCACCGGAGTTGCCCTGGTTGACCGCGGCATCGGTCTGGATGGCCGCGTAGTAGCGCACCTGGCCGCCTGGCTCGCCGGACTGGATCGTCCGGTCGAGCGCGCTGACGATGCCGGCGGTAACGGTGTTGGCGAGCGCGAGCGGCGACCCGAACGCGAGCACCGGGTCGCCGACCGCGATGGCCTCCGAGTCACCGAACTCGACTGGTACGAGGTTGGGCCGCGACACCTTGATGACCGCTATGTCCGATTCCGCGTCATGTCCCACGATCGAGCCGGAGGCGGTCGCGCCGTCGTTGAAGACGACCGTGGCGCCGCCCGTCGCGCCTTCGACGACGTGGTCGTTCGTGATCACGTACCCGTCGGCGGTGGCCACGAAGCCGGACCCGATGCTGGTCCCTCCCTTGGTGGCCGCGCGGACGGTCACGACGCTGGGCGCCACCCGCTCGGCCACGCCCGCGAGCGAGTCCGGTGGGCGCTGGGCGACCGCAGGCGCCTCGCCGTTTGGCCCGCTGCCCAGCACGGTGCCCCCGCCGACTCCCCCGCGCAGGGCGAGCGCGTACCCAAGGGAGCCGCCGAGCGCGCCGGCGAGCAGCGCCGAGAAGATCGCGATCAACAGCACCGATGTCAGGCCGCGCCGCGACGCGGCGGCCGGGTCGGTGACCGGCTCGGGTGCGGCGCCCGGACTCGGCGGCGTCGGCAGGACCACGGCGGCCGGTGCGCGCGGGTCGCGCCAGGGGTCGCCCAGAGCGTCGGACCACCAGGGTGAACCGGCAGCATGAGGGGTCACCGGCGGCCTCGCCGACGGCGACGAAGTCGCCGGCGTCGCGGTGCCGTCGGGCTGGTGCCAGTGCCAGCCGTCCGTCACGTTCGCTGCCTCCCAGTCGGTACTTCGGTTCATCCAGGATGGCACGGATATCAGAGATGGGGCGGGTGGGTGGGAAGGATAGGAACGGAAGCATTCAGCCGATGCGCCGGGTCCCGTTGCGATACCCGCGCCCGTAGGCTGATACCTCGACCGACACCCGGCATACCCCGACCGACATCCCCGCAGCAGGAGGTCCACCATCGCCACGGTCGCACGCTTCGGTGGTCTGTCGACCACTCAGGCACTCCAGTTCGCCGAGGGGTACGTCGCCGAGGACATCGTCCTGCAGACCGCGCGCACGCTCGCCCGTGAGGTGGGGCTGGAGCCGGTCGCGCCCGGCGCGGGGGCCGCACTGCGGCTGCTCGCGGCGGCCGGTGGTGCCCGAGCGGTGGTCGAGATCGGCACCGGCACCGGCGTGAGCGGCGTGTGGCTGCTGCGCGGCATGAGGCCAGACGGAGTGTTGACGACGATCGACCTGGAAAGCGAGCACCAGCGCATCGCGCGGCGGATATTCCAGGAGGCGGGCTTCGCGCCCTCGCGCACCCGGATCATCGCCGGCCGCGCGCTGGACGTGCTCCCCCGGCTGGCCGACGGCGCGTACGACATGATCTTTGTGGACGCCGACCCCGCTGAGTTCGGCGCCTGCGTCGACGCCGCCCTCCGGCTGCTCCGCCCGGCGGGCGTGCTCGCGCTCAACGGCGCGCTGGCCGGCGGCCGCATCGGCGACCCGGCCGCGCGCGACCTCGACACCGTGACGATCCGCGAGGTGGTGAAGGCGGTGCGGGAGAGCGAGGAGTGGATACCGGCGCTGCTCCCCGCCGGCGACGGCCTACTCGCCGCCGTCAAGCACGCCTGACGCCGCGGTCTACGCCGCGGGCAGGGTGGCGAGCCAGCGCATCAGCGTCCGTACGCCCCAGCCGGTCGCGCCCTTCGCCAGTACCCCGTCGGCGCTGTCCGACCAGGACGGCGCCGACATGTCCACGTGCACCCAGCGATCCCGCAGGTCGCCCACGAACTCGCGCAGGAACAGGGCGGCGGTCACCGAGCCGGCGCCGCGGTCCGGCGCGCTGTAAAGGTCGGCGACGTCGCTGCCGAGGTACTCCACGTAGTCGGCCGCCAGCGGCATCCGCCACGCCTGCTCGCCAGCCTCTTCGGCGGCGCCGATCAGGGCGGCGGCCAGCTCGTCGCTCTCGCTGTAGAGCGCCGCGGTGCGCTTGCCGAGGGCCACGGCGTTCGCGCCGGTCAGGGTCGCGAGGTCGATCAGCAGGTCGGGCGAGAGGTGCTCGATGGCGTACGCGAGCGCGTCGGCCAGCACCAGCCGGCCCTCGGCGTCGGAGTTTGTCGTCTCGCTCGTGACCCCGCCGTAGTGGCGCACGATGTCGCCGGGGCGGAACGCCGAGCCGCTCAGCAGATTTTCCGCGAGCGGGGCGAGCGCGGTGACGCGTACCGGCAGGTCCAGGGCAGCGGCACCCAGCGTGGCCGCGATGACCGACGCGGCGCCGCCCATGTCCTTGCGCATGAGCTTCATGCCGTCGACCGGCTTGATCGAGATACCGCCGGTGTCGAACGTGATGCCCTTGCCGACCAGCACCACGTGCGTCACGGCGCCCTCCGGATGCCAGGAGAGCTCGACGAAGCGGGGTGGGCTGGCCGAACCGGCACCCACCGCCAGGATGCCGCCGAAGCCCTCGGAAGCGAGCTGCTCCGGCTCGCGCACCGTGACGCTCAGGCCGGGCCGCCCGCCGACCGCCCCTACCACCTGGTCGGCAAACCAGGCCGGGTTTTTCAGTGACGAAGGGGTGTTGGTGAGGTCGCGGGCCAGTCGGGTGGCGTCGGCCGTGGCCCGCGCGGTGGCGAGCGCCTCGGTGTACCGCTCGGGGTCGCCGACCACCACGGTCACGTCGCGCTCGGCGGCCGGCTCGTCCCGCATCGAGAAGCGGTACGCCGCCAGCAGCAGCCCTTCGGAGAACCCGCGGACGGCCTCCGGCGAGACATCGGCCGGCATGGCTATCGTGATCGACATCTCATCCGCGAACGCCCTGCTCACGGCCGCCCCAGCGGCCCGCCAGCCGCTTTCGTCGCCGGAGCCGGCGTTTACCAGGAGGAGGTGCTCGGGGGTACGCAGAGGGCGGCGCAGCGCCCGCGTCACCCCCGCGTCGCCGTCGAGGTCGCCCAGCAGCTCCGCAGCCTCCGCGCGGGCGTCCTCAGGCAGGTCGTACGCGATCAGCGGCAGCACCGGCCCACCATCCGGGGCGTAAACGGCCAGGGCGACGGCGCGCGCGGCGCCCGACTCAGCCGCGAGGCGGATGGCCGTCACGGTGCTACCTCCAGGTTTACGACAGAGAGACCCGCCGGCACGGACAGCCGCACCGGCGGGCCTTTCGGAACTGGCAGTTATCCGGCGGCGGCCTTCAACGCGTCCCCGAGCGCGTTCGCCTCGTCGGGAGTCATCTCGACGACGAGTCGGCCACCACCCTCCAGCGGAACCCGCATAACGATGCCCCGGCCCTCCTTGGTGACCTCCAGCGGACCATCGCCCGTCCGCGGCTTCATCGCCGCCATCTTGTCTCCCCTCAGACCTCTACACCTGGGTCGGTGAGTCTCCCCACAGCCACTCCGTCAGCGTCACCGCGCTCACGGCCCGCGGTGCCGACCAACGATTTTCCCTGATGAAACCCGCTGAGCCCAAACTGAAGCCGGATTGATGTGACAACATCTAGTTTATCGTGAAGGCGGCTGTCACAATGTCCCGTCATGCAGGCACGGTCGGCGCTATTTGACCTCTACGGCGACTACCTTCGCCCCAGGGGCGGGCGGGCACCCGTCGCCGCCCTGGTCAGGCTGCTTTCTCCACTCGGGATCGCGCCCCCCGCGGTGCGCACGGCGGTGTCCCGTATGGTCCGTCAAGGGTGGCTTCATCCGCTACGGCTTTCGGCCGGCCCCGGGTACCTGCTGACTCCCAAAGCCGCCCGCCGGCTCGACGAGGCGGCTTCCCGGATCTACCGCACCGGCAAGATCAGCTGGGACGGGCGCTTCGATCTGATCGTCCTGGAGCCTCCCGCGTCCCGCCGCGACCGGCAGCGGCTGGCGGCCAACCTGTCCTTCCTCGGGTACGGCTCGCTGGACGAACGCACCTGGGTCGCGCCCCGCCCCGGCGAAGACGTCGACGGGCTGCTCAACGAGTCCGGCATCCGGCACGAGCGGTTCAGTGCCAGCCACGCCATGGGCGGCCCCGGCGCGATGGGCGTGGTCCGCCGGGCCTGGGACCTCGGCGAGATCGGCGCGGCGTACGAGCGGTTTGTCGGCGAGCAGCGCGAGGCCCTGGGCCAGGTCACCACGCGCAGCAGCGACGAGGAGGCCTACGCGGCACGATTCCGGCTCGTGCACGCCTGGCGTACCTTTCTGTTCCGGGACCCGCAGCTGCCGCCGGCCCTGCTCCCCGAGCGCTGGGCGGGCACCAGCGCGGCGGCCTTCTTCGACCGCCACGCCGCGCGGCTGCGGCCGGCGGCCGACCGGTACGTGGATCTTTGCTTGGACCAGAAGAAAGGCGCGCAACCGTGACCGAACCACTTCTCGTCGAGCGTGACGGTGCCGTCGCCACGGTCACGCTCAACCGGCCGGAGTCGCTCAACTCCCTCGACACCGCCCTCAAGGAGGCGCTCCGGGACGCGCTGGGCGAGCTGGAGCGCGACCGGACGGTCCGGGCGGTGGTGCTGGCCGGCGCGGGGCGGGCCTTCTGCGTGGGGCAGGACCTCCGCGAGCACGTGGCCACCCTCGAGACGGGCACCACCGACCCGCTCGGCACCGTGGTCGCCCACTACAACCCGATCGCCGCGCGCCTTGCCGGCCTGCCCAAGCCGGTCATCGCGGCCGTGCGCGGCACGGCGGCCGGCGCCGGCGCCTCACTGGCGCTGCTCGCCGACTTCAGGATCGGCGGGCCCAAGACCACGTTTCTGATGGCCTTCGCCAACGTGGGGCTCGCCGGCGACACCGGCGTCTCCTGGTCACTGCCCCGCCTCGTCGGTCACGCCAAGGCGATCGAGCTGCTCATGCTCGCCGAGCCGGTGCCCGCCGCCGAGGCGCAGCGGCTGGGCCTGCTCACCCGCCTGGTCGACGACGACGAGCAGGTGCTGGCCACGGCCCAGGAGCTTGCCGCGCGGCTGGCGTCGGGCCCCACGGTGGCGTACGGAGCGATCAAGCGCCAGCTCTCCGTCGGTGACGCGGGCACGCTCGCGGACGCGCTCGCCGCGGAGGCGCAGGCCCAGTCGATCTGCGGCGCCACCGCCGACCACCGCAACGCGACGGCCGCCTTCGTGGCCAAGGAAAAGCCGGCGTTCGAGGGCCGCTAGGTCAGTCCTCGTCGTCCTCTTCGGGGTCGAGGTTGGCCTGCTCACCCAGCACGAACGCCTGCATCGCCAGCTCGTCGCCGGCCGGTGAGACAAACGCGGGCAGTTCGCGGGGGCCGAGCTCCATCACGTACGACCAGAAGACCCGGACCGCCTCCGCCGGGGTGGACGCCTCGATCGGCAGGTCGAGGCTGACCATCCAGGTGGTGCGGTCGGCGGCCGGCTGGAGCCTGCCGGAGATCGCCCGAAACGTCTCCGGGTCGACCGGGGCCACCGGCCGCGTCAGCGCGAGCCGCTCGGCCGGCACGGGCTCGTCGAAGGCCCTTCGCGTGTACGTCACGACGAGCGGCTCATCATCATCGCCGGGCGCCGGGTCGTCGGGGTCGCGCTCGGGCATCACCAGCTGCACCCGACCGAGTGCCACCACTGCGGGCGGCTCCTTTCCGGCCACCACCAGCACGTCGTCACCGGGCGCCGGGCGGGGCCCGTCAAAGCCGGTCAGCTCCAGCGTGTCGTGGTGGAAGAGCCGCTCCGCCTCGTGCCGCTCATCCGAGATGACCACCGCCCAGTGCCCCATCCCGCCATCCCATCACGGGAGCGTGACGTGACACCCGTCGAGGTGGTCGTCGACCATGCCGGTCGCCTGCATCAGCGCGTACGCCGTCGTGGGGCCCACGAAGCGGAACCCGCTCTTCTTCAGCGCCTTGGCCATCGCGGTCGACTCGGGCGTCAGCGCGGGCACCTCGGCAAACGACCTCGGGCGGCGGGTGCGCGGCGCCGGCGCGAACGACCACAGCAGCGATGCCAGGCCGTCGGGCAGGTCGAGGGCGGCGCGGGCGTTCTGGATGGCCGCCTCCACCTTCGCCCTGTTGCGCACGATGCCCGCGTCGGCGAGCAGGCGGGTCACATCGGCCTCGCCGTACTTGGCGACGGTCTCGATGTGGAAGTTGTCGAACGCGGCCCGGAACGACTCCCGCTTGCGCAGGATGATCAGCCAGGACAGCCCGGACTGAAAGGCCTCCAGCGTGACCTTCTCGTACAGGCCGTCGTCCGTGCGCACCGGCCGGCCCCACTCGTCGTCGTGGTACGCGATGTACTCAGCAGTGCGCCCGCCCCACCCGCAACGGGGTAGCCCATCGGCCCCGATCACGAGGTCGGACATCAGATTTTTCCCGCCTCCACAAGCCGGGCGAACTTTTTCAACGCCTGGGTCAGGCTCACCTTGGAGCCTGGCCACAGCACCGGCCACGCTACACGCCCCGCGACGCCGCCGGGCAGGTGAAACCACTCGTGCCACACCACTTGCGTGCGGCCCTCACCCATCGGCGTGCAGCGCAGGACGCCAGGGCCGCGCAGGAGGCGGCCGCAGTGCACGACACGCACCTCGTAGGGCGGGTCGACCCGTACGACGCGCATCTCGTCGCGCAGCGTCGCCGGCCCGATCATCGTGACCGCCTCGACAAGGCTGCCCTCGCCGCCGTCACCTTCCACCACGCGCACCTTGGTGAACGGGATCCAGTCGGACTGCCGCTCCCACGCCGTGAACGCCTTGAAGACCGCGTCGGCCGGCGCGTTGACGATCACCGTGGCGGTGACCTCGCCCGAACCCGGTTCGGCCGCGGAGCGTAGGTCTTCCTCGCTCATGCCCTCTCGTCCCGGTCGGGGAGCGTGCGCCGGGCGTCCGAGTCGGTGGCGTCATCCGGCTCGTCCTCGCCATCTTCGACCGCCCCGGCATCGCCGGCCTCGGCTTCCGCGGGATCGGTGGCGTCGGTGTCGACCTCGTCGTCGGTGTCGTCGCTGAGCACCTCGTCGGCCGTCACCGCCGCGCCCGTGACCACCGGGCCGGGCACCGCCGCGGCAGTCGCCGTCGCCACGCCCTCGACCTCGTCGCTCTCCTCGCCGCCGGTCTCCTTCCGCGGCGGGGTCACCTCGCCGAGGTCGACCAGGCCCGGCGAGGCGTTGCCGTAACCCGCGCCGGCCGGCACCAGGGCCGCCTCACGGGCCCGGCGCAGCGTTTCGGCGTCGCTCGCGCGGCCCTCGCGCAGCGCGATGACCTCGGCCTCCAGCACGCCGATGAGCTCGTCCTTGTATCCGATGTCGTAGGCCGCCCGGCGCAGCGCCTGGTCAACCTGGGCCATGCGGTAGCCGCGCACCGTCGTGTCGAACCGGACCGCCGACACATCAGCCTCTACCAATGGGCGAGTGGCCGGCAGCGGCATCGCGCGGCCATCTGGCTCGGCGGTGCCCAAGCCCGAATCACCGCCGGTCACCAGCACGGTGACCCCGAAAACGACAGCGGCGACGGTCAACGCCACGACCACGAGGAGGAGTACCTGACCCATGGACCGATCGTGGCACGCCTGGCCGAGCCGGGCGACCCCGCCACCCCGGTCTAAGTTTCATCACGTGGACGATCTGCGCCTTGGTGGACGGGTTTTCGGGCCCGGTGAGCTGGTCGTGATGGCCATTGTCAACCGCACTCCCGACTCGTTCTTCGACCGGGGCTCGACCTTTTCCCCGGACGCGGCCCTCCGCGCGGTCGACCAGGCGGTCGAGGAGGGCGCGCAGATCGTGGACATCGGCGGGGTCAAGGCGGGTCCGGGCGCCGAGGTCGACGTGGCCGAGGAGATCCGCCGTACCGTCGGCACGATCACCGCCGTGCACGCGGAGCACCCCGACCTGGTGATCTCGATCGACACCTGGCGGGCCGAGGTCGCCCGGGAGGCGGTGGCGGCCGGCGCCGGCCTGATCAACGACACCTGGGCCGGTGCCGACCCGGCGCTCGCCGAGGTGGCCGCGGCGACCGGGGCCGGTCTCGTCTGCGCGCACGCCGGCGGACTGCGGCCGCGCACCCGCCCGCACCGGCCCGCGTTCGACGACGTGGTGGCGGACGCCGTCTCGACCGTCACGCACCTCGCGGAGCGCGCCCGTGACCTGGGCGTACGCCCCGATGGCATCCTCATCGACCCGGCGCACGACTTCGGCAAGACCACCCGTCACTCGCTGGAGCTGACCCGGCGGCTGGGCGAGCTCGTCGACACCGGGTGGCCGGTGCTTGTCGCGCTCTCGAACAAGGACTTCGTCGGCGAGACGCTTGACCTGCCCGTGCCCGAACGGCTCTCCGGCACGCTCGCGGCGACCGCGGTGTCAGCCTGGCTCGGCGCACGCGTCTTCCGCGCCCACCAGGTGCGCCCCACCCGCCAGGTCCTCGACATGGTCGCGTCGATCAGGGGCGACCGCCCGCCGGCCGTCTCCCGCCGCGCACTCGCCTAGAGCAGGAGCGCCTCCCGACCTGAGCGGCAAGAAGTTCGCAATCTGGAAGAGCTCGCGCGGTCATGGCAGGTTTGTCCGGAATGCCCTACTCGGACCAGGTCACGTCCAGCGGAGGATTCGCTTGCGCCAGGCGTAGAGGATGCCGAGCGCCAGCACCGCGACGAAGATCGCCATCTCCACGACGGTGACCATGCCGAAGCCGGGGCGGTCGAAGATCACCGCCCACGGAAAGAGGAACACGCTCTCGACCGCAAAGAGCACATATAGATATGCATAAACGTAATAACGGATCTGGGCTTGTGCCCAGTCACCGCCGACCGGGTCGACGCCGCACTCGTACGCCTCGCGCTTGCCGGCGGGCTCGGCTGGGCTGGCCGGGCTGAGCAGGCGGTTGGCGGAAAACGCCCCGACGAACACCAGAACGGCCGCGAGCAGCAGTAACCCGAGTGTCGCGTACGAACCCAGATAACCGTCCACGGCCCGCAGCGTACCGCGTGATCTTGCTTACGCGCCTTGTCTAGGGGTCTCATCCGGCGGACTGGTTAAGGATGACTTGAGTCGTTCGACGTACGCTCATGGGTGGACAAATCAAGGCGGGGACGCGCACACCCGGGTGCCACCTCGCCGCTGCCGGCTCGCAAGGAGGTCAGGGGTCAGTGACCAAACAGGTCCGCCAGCTGGATCGGGTGGTCATCCGGTTCGCTGGCGACTCAGGCGACGGCATGCAGCTCACCGGTGATCGTTTTACCTCGGAGACCGCTCAGCTCGGCAATGACATCTCGACGTTGCCCAACTTCCCGGCGGAGATCCGTGCCCCTGCCGGCACGTTGCCCGGGGTCTCGAGCTTCCAGGTGCACTTCGCGGACTACGACATCCTCACCCCGGGTGACGCGCCAAACGTGCTGGTGGCGATGAACCCGGCGGCCCTCAAGGCCAACATCGGCGACCTGCCGCGGGGTGCGGACATCATCGTCAACACCGACGAGTTCACCAAGCGCAACCTGGCGAAGGTCGGCTACGCGGCCAGCCCGCTGGATGACGGCTCGCTCGACGGCTACGCGGTGCACCCCGTGGGGCTGACGAGCATGACGGTGCGCGCCCTGGCCGAGCACGACGTGTCGAAGAAGGACGCCGAGCGCGCCAAGAACATGTTCGCGCTGGGCCTGCTCTCCTGGATGTACTCCCGGCCGTACGAGTCGACGATCCGCTTCCTGGAGCGCAAGTTCGCGGCCCGCCCGGAGCTTGTCGCGGCCAACATCGCCGCCTTCAAGGCGGGGTGGAACTTCGGCGAGACGACCGAGGACTTCAGCGTCCGGTACGAGGTGAAGCCGGCAAAGATGCCGCCGGGCACGTACCGCAACATCACCGGCAACGCGGCCCTCGCACTCGGCATCATCGCCGCGGGTGTGCGCTCCAAGCTGCCGGTCTTCCTGGGCGCCTACCCGATCACGCCGGCCTCGGACATCCTGCACGAGCTGAGCAAGCACAAGCGCTTCGGCATCACGACCATGCAGGCCGAAGACGAGATCGCGGCGATCGGTGCCACCCTCGGCGCGGCGTACGGTGGCGCGCTCGGCATCACCACCACGAGCGGCCCGGGCGTGGCCCTCAAGGGCGAGACGATCTCGCTCGCGGTGGCGCTGGAGCTGCCGCTCGTCGTGGTGGACGTGCAGCGGGCCGGCCCCTCGACGGGCATGCCGACCAAGACCGAGCAGGCCGACCTCAACATGGCCCTGTTCGGGCGGCACGGCGAGGCGCCGGTGGCGGTCATCGCGCCGCGCTCCCCCTCCGACTGCTTCCACGCGGCGATCGAGGCGGCCCGGATCGCGCTGACCCACCGCACGCCGGTGATCCTTCTCTCCGACAACTACGTGGCAAACGGCTCGGAGCCGTGGCTGCTGCCCGACGTCGACTCGCTGCCCGACCTCCAGGTCGAGTTCGCCACCCAGCCCAACGGCGAGGACGGCAGCACCTTCCTGCCGTACCTGCGCGACCCGCAGACGCTCGCCCGGCCGTGGGCGATCCCGGGCACTCCGGGGCTCGAGCACCGGATCGGCGGCCTGGAAAAGGCGGACAAGACCGGCGACATCTCGTACGACCCGGCAAACCACGACTTCATGGTGCGCACCAGGGCCGCCCGCATCGAGGCGATCGAGGTGCCCGACCTGGAGGTCGAAGACCCCGACGGTGACGCGCGGGTGCTGGTGCTCGGCTGGGGCTCGACGTACGGACCGATCGGCGCCGCCTGCCGGGCGCTGCGCCAGCGCGGCCAGTCGGTGGCCCAGGCACACCTGCGCCACCTCGCCCCGATGCCGCGCAACGTCGGCGAGGTGCTCCGCCGGTACGACCGCGTGGTCATCCCGGAGATGAACCTGGGCCAGCTCGCCCACGTCATCCGGGCCCGCTACCTCGTCGACGCCATCCCGTACAACCAGGTCCGCGGCCTGCCCTTCACCGCCGCCGAGCTGGAGACCATGCTGGAAGAAGTGGTTAAGAATGCCTGAGCCAGTCGCACTCAAGCTCACCATGAAGGACTTCAAGTCCGACCAGGAGGTGCGCTGGTGCCCCGGCTGCGGTGACTACGCGATCCTCGCGGCCGTGCAGTCGTTCATGCCGGAGCTCAACATCCCGCGCGAGCGGATCGTCTTCGTCTCCGGGATCGGCTGCTCGTCCCGCTTCCCGTACTACATGAACACGTACGGGATGCACTCGATCCACGGCCGCGCTCCGGCCATCGCCACCGGCCTCTCGGCCACCCGGCCCGACCTCTCGGTGTGGGTGGTGACCGGCGACGGCGACGCGCTCTCGATCGGCGGCAACCACCTCATCCACGCCCTCCGGCGCAACGTCAACCTCAAGATCCTGCTCTTCAACAACCGGATCTACGGCCTGACCAAGGGGCAGTACTCGCCGACGTCGGAGCTCGGAAAGGTCACGAAGTCGACGCCGGCCGGTTCGGCGGACTCGCCGTTCAACCCGCTGTCGCTGGCGCTGGGCGCGGAGGCGACATTCGTGGCGCGGACGATCGACTCCGACCGCAAGCACCTCCAGTCGGTGCTGCGCGCGGCCGCCGAGCACAACGGCTCCGCGTTCGTCGAGATCTACCAAAACTGCAACATCTTCAACGACGGGGCGTTCGACGAGCTCAAGGACGCCGGCACCCGCGACGACTACCTGATCCACCTGGAGCACGGGCAGCCGATCACGTTCGGCAAGGACGGGCAGTTCTGCGTCGTGCACCCGCCCGGCGGCTTCGGCCTGGAGGTGCGGGAGACGGCGACGGTCGCGCCCGGCGAGATCGTCGTGCACGACGCCACCGTGGCCGAGCCGGCCTACGCCTTCGCCCTCTCCCGCCTGCCCGGCCTGGATCTGCGCAACACCCCGATCGGGGTCTTCCGCAACGTCTCCCGGCCGTCCTACGACAACCTGGTGCAGAGCCAGCTCGAGGCGGCCAAGGCAAAGGCCACCGGCACGCCCGAGGAGCAGCTCGCCAGCCTCCTGACCAGCGGCGACACCTGGACGATCATCTAAGGCTCATGTCGAAGGCTCCGCTCCCACCCCCAGGGAGCGGAGCCTTTCGTTTTCAGCGGTTGCGCTGGCGGTACGTGATCGTCGCCGCCTCGATGCGGTTACGCATCCGCTGGTCGCGGGAGATGGCCCGCTTGCCCTTCTGGTACAGGTAGACACCGCCGCCGACCACGGCCGCGCCCACGATCAGGTAAACGGCTACGCCCAGCAGCGCCTTGAGCAGCGCGATCGCGAGCCAGCCCACTGCCACAACGGCGACGACACCCACCGCGGTCCAGGCCAAGAAACGTCCCATAGACCCAGGGTCCCCCTCGCCCGCAACCGCCGCATCGGGGAAAACCCCCGCTTCGCTCTTGCGCTCAGCGCGGCCATTGTGAAAATTTCCTTCTACTCCATCCGCCATGACGGCGAATGTTGTCGAAGGGACCGGACCATGAGGAAAACCTCGGCCGCGCTGATAGCGGCGCTGGTCATCGCCGGCGGGCTCGTGGCGCCGGCGGCACCCGCGAGCGCCGCCACGACAACCACCACCACCTGCGCGACCAACCCGGCCACGCCCACGCGGCAGTTCCGGGCGATGTGGATCGCGAGCGTCACCAACATCGACTGGCCCAGCGCACCCGGGCATAGCGAGGAGAAGCTCAAGGCGGAGTACCGCGCCTGGCTCGACCTCGCCCAGCGACTGAACCACAACGCGGTGATCGTGCAGGTGCGACCCACCGCCGACGCGTTCTGGCCGTCGCCGTACGAGCCGTGGTCGGAGTGGCTCACCGGCGCCCGGGACGGCGTCTCGCCCGGCTGGGACCCACTGGAGTTCCTGGTCGGCGAGGCACACGCGCGCAACCTCGAGTTCCACGCCTGGTTCAACCCGTACCGGATCTCGATGCCGCAGGGTGCCGGGCCGGACGTCACCAAGCTCGCGCCCAACCACCCCGCCCGGCAGCACCCGGACTGGGCGGTGCCCTACCCGGTCAACGCGGCCGGCTCGCGGCTCTACTACAACCCGGGCATCCCCGCGGTACGCGACTTCGTACAGCGGGCGATGCTCGACGCGGTGGTGCGGTACGACATCGACGGTGTGCACTTCGACGACTACTTCTACCCGTATCCGGCGGCGGGGCAGGACTTCGCGGACGACGCGACGTTCGCGCAGTACGGCGGCGACTTCGCGAGCAAGGCGGACTGGCGGCGGCACAACATCGACCTGCTGGTCCAGGAGTTCGGCGCGAAGGTCAAGGCGGCCAAGCCGTGGGTGAAGTTCGGCATCAGCCCGTTCGGCATCTGGCGCAACAAGGCGACCGATCCGCTCGGCTCCGACACCAATGGGCTCCAGTCGTACGACGCCATCTACGCGGACACCCGCAAATGGGTCAAGGAGGAGTGGATCGACTACATCCTCCCGCAGATCTACTGGCACATCGGGCTGGCCGTCGCCGACTACGCCAAGCTGGTGCCGTGGTGGTCGGACGTGGTCGCGGGCACGCGGGTCCACCTCTACATCGGGCAGGCGGACTACAAGATCGCTGACCCGGCGCAGCCGGCGCCATGGCAGGACCCGGCCGAGATGTCCCGCCACCTGACCTTCAACCGCGACTACCCCGAAGTGGACGGCAACGTGCACTTCAGCGCGGTACAGGTACGGGCGAACAAGATCGGCGCCACCGACATCTACGCCGCCGAGCACTACTCCCGGCCCGCGCTGGTGCCGCAGATGCCGCACCTGCCTGCCAAGCCACTGCTGTTTCCGCTGGTGACCGGCGCGTCCCGGGCCGCCGATGGCGCGGTCACGCTGCGCTGGAAGCAGCCGCTGGGCCGGGCCACGTCATACGCCGTGTACCGCTTCGACGGGCTCACGCTCCCCGGACGGTGCGGCTTCGCGGACGCGGCGCACCTTGTCGGCACGACCCGCGGCACCTCCTATGTGGACGGCTCGGCGGTGCCCGGCGCCCGGTACACGTACTTCGTCACGGCGCTCGACCGGCTCTGGAACGAGAGCCCTCCCAGCCTGCCGTGGCCGGTCCTGCACTAAGCGTTTTACCAGCGTCCATAAATAGTTATTGATTTACGCAAGCCGATGCCCCGACACTGTGGACACCTTGGTTGACTCACCAGTAACCAGGGCTCGATTCCCCTGCCATCCCCTGGAGGAGACGTGTCCCGTCGGGTCGCAACCCTACTCATCGCCGTGCCCGCCGCCCTGCTCACACTGCTGGGGCTGGCGGGCCCGGCGATGGCAGCACCAGCCGACAAGCCGCAAGTGCTGTCCAGCTGGACGCAGACCAGCGCGTCCAGCTACAACGCCTGGAACTCGGCCCGCCAGAACCAGGGTGCCTGGGCGGCGTACGGGTTCGACTGGTCGACCGACTACTGCTCGTCGAGCCCGGACAACCCCCTCGGCTTCAACTTCACCATGTCCTGCTGGCGCCACGACTTCGGCTACCGCAACTACAAGGCGATCGGCCAGTTCCCGGCCAACAAGTCGCGGCTGGACAGCGCCTTCTACGAGGACCTCAAGCGCCGGTGCGCCACGTACAACTCGGTGGTGCGGCCCGCCTGCCTGGCGCTGGCCTGGACGTACTACCAGGCTGTGTCGATCTTCGGTGGCGGCTCGGTGAGCCCCGCGCAGATCAACGAGGCGGCGAAGCTGCTGCCCGCGGGCGCGACAGTCCGCTAGCCACCACGCGATCGGGGCTCCCCTCCGGCTGGAGGAGAGCCCCGATCGCACGTGTGGATCAGGCAGCGAAGCGGCGGGAGCCGAGGGCCATGTCCGGGTGGTCGACTCCGAGCGCGAGTGCGGCGGCCTCGTCGACGGTGAGCGCGCCACCCTCGGCGTACGCCGCGTCGAACGTGGAGTCGCCGAGCGCGGTGCGCACCGCGGCCTGACGCTCGGCCCAGTAGGCGCCGAACCGGCCGGGCGTGCTGCGCAGCGCCGAACGGGTCGCCTGAGCCGCACCGAACAGGCGGGCCGCGGTCACCGCGTCACCGCCCAGCGCGCAACGGACCGCGATCGCGCAGATCGCGTCGCAGGCCCGGCTGTGATAGCCGTACGTCATCCGGGACCGCAACGCCACCACCAGGTGGTCGTGCGCGGCCACCAGGTCACGACGGCCGAGCGCGACCATGCCCAGCAGGAAGTCGACGCTGCGCCGCCCCCGCTCGGCCGGACGGGCCGCCTCCAACGCACGCGCCCCGGCCAGCACGTCGGCGGCCTCGTCGAGGGCACCGCGGCGCCACAGCAGCTCGGCGAGCGTGTAGACGGCCAGCAGCGCGTCGCTGGCCACCCCGCTGGACTCCGCCCACGCGATCACCTCACGGGACACCCGCTCGGCGTCGTCGTACTGCCCCATGTCGACAAGCGAGCCACCCCGCCCGGTCAACACCCGGGCCAGCAGACCCGCGTCGCCGGCCTGCCGCGCCGCGGCCTCGGCCCGCTGCGAGAAGCGCAGCTCCTCGGCGACCTCACCGTCGGCGCCGGCGTGCAGCGAGTGCATGTGGTACGCCGCCGCGAGCTCGGCCTCCGGGATCGGCTCACCGGTCTCGGCGATCCGCCCGTACAGCCGGAACAGCCACAGCCGGCCCTCCCGCGCCAGGCCACGCTCACGCCACCACTGGTCCAGCCCGCTGGCCAGCCGCAGCCCACCGCGCGCACTGCCACCCGTCGCCGACCAGCGCAACGCGGCGCGCATCTCGTCGGCGAGCGTGTCCAGCGCGTACAGCGAGAGCGTCACCGGCCGGTGGTCCGGACCCAGGTGCGCCTTCTCCAGCGCGTGCAGCGACCATGCGACGTGCCGGTCCCGGGCACCGCGCTCCTCGCCCGCCTCGGCCAGCCGCCGGGCCGCGTACGCCCGGATCGGGTCGAGCATCCGGTACGTGGTGCCGGAGGCGTGCGGCTCGGCCTGGATCATCGACTTGTCCACCAGCACCGACAGCGGATCCAGCGGATCGTCGTCCAGCAGCCACTCCACCGTGGGCAGGTCGACCGGCCCGGAGAAGACCGACAGCCACCGCAGCAGCCGCGCCGCCCGCGGACCCAACGTCCGGTACGACCACGTCACCGTGGCCTGGATCGTCGCGTGCCGCTGTGTCGCCGAACGGATGGCCGCCGCCGCCCGCCGGGCCGCGCCCGCCTGGGCGAGGTCGACGGTGGCGAGCTGGCTGGCCACCCACCGGCCCTCGCCGGCGTACGTCCCCTCGGGGTCCTCACGGCCGGCGTCCAGCGCGCCCAGCACGTCGTCGAGCCGCTCGGCCAGCTGACTGGCGGACAGCACCCGCAGCCGGGCCGCGGCCAGCTCGATCGCCAGCGGCAGGCCGTCCAACCGGGACACCACCCGCTGCAGGTCATCAGCCTCGGACGGCTCAGCACGCCGACCGCCACGCGCCGCCGCCGTGCGGTCCAGCAACAGCGACACGGCCTCACTCGGCCCACCGCTCGGGCCCGGCGTCACCGATAGCGGCGGGATCCGCCACACCGTCTCGCCCGGCAGGTTGAACGGCTCGCGGCTGGTCGCCAGCACCCGGATCCCACCGCCGCCTGTCAGCAGCCGCGAGATCACCTCGGCCGCCGCCGACAGCTGCGCGTCGCAGGTGTCCAGCACCAGCAGCATCCGCCGGCTCGCGGCGAACTCCACCAGCGTGTCGACCACCGGGCGGCCCGGCTCGGGCCGCAGCCCCAACACCGCGGCGATCGCGAACGCCACCAGGCCCGGGTCGGTCACCGAAGCAAGATCGACAAACCAGACCCCATCCTGGTACGTGTCGACGAGTCCGCCGGCCATCTCCACCGCCAGCCGCGTCTTGCCCGCACCACCCGCACCGACCGCTGTCACCAGACGGTGGTCGGCCATCAGGGTGGAAAGCTCCGCCCGCTCGGCGTGCCGTCCCACGAACGAGGTCACCTGAGTCGGCAGGTTGTGCGCGAGCGCGTCCGCCGTGCGCGGGCGCGGGAACTGCCGCTCCAGCCCCGGCGCGACGAGCTGGTACAGCCGCTCACGGTCATCGAAGCCGCGCAGCCTGTGCAGCCCCAGGTCCAGCAGCGACGCCTCGGGCGGCAGCGACGCCGCGTACCGAGCCGTGGCCTCGGAACAGAGCACCTGCCCACCGTGCGCCGCGGCGGCGATCCGGGCCGCGCGGTGCACCTCCGGGCTCGCGTACTCTCCGTTGACCGCCTCGGCCTCGCCGGTGTGCAAACCCATGCGGACCTTGGGCGTGGACTCCGGCGAGGGCCACTCATGCGAAGCCAGCGCGCGCTGCGCCGTCGCACAAGCCTCGATCGCCGCTCCCGCATCGGAAAACGCCACGAAGAAGGAGTCGCCTTCGGTGAACAGCTCCGTACCGTCGCTGTCCGACAAGGTACGGCGCAGCAACCGTCTGTGCTCACTCAACACCGGACGGTAGCCCGCACCGAGCATCCGGGCCAGTCTGGTCGAGCCCTCGATGTCGGTGAACATGAATGTCACCAGGCCACTCGGCAAGTTGTGTGCCTGCACGCGTGGAACCTCCGCCCCCCTGGAAGTCGCGGTTTATGCTCCCGTACCCCCGCAACCTGGCACATCGTAGGAACGGCCGGTACAGACCTGCCCCCACGGCCGTAGCCGGGGGGTGATCACAACCAAGCAGCAGCCAACGAGAGGGGTGTGTCGGGGGTGTTACGGCTGGCGTAACGACGACAAGCGGAAGGGGTTGTGGCACGAGGGGTCAGTTCTGACCCAACTTCCGGACCTACCCGCAGCCGCAGCCACCGCCGCAGCATCCGCCGCCACCGGAGGCGGCCGGACCGGGACTGGGAGTGAAGCCGCCACCACGCCCTGTGAAGGCGACGGTGGACAGCAGCTTGACGGTGTCGGCGTGGCCCTGCGGGCAGGTCGCGGGCTGGCCGGACTCGGTCATCGGGCGGTTGACCTCGAAAGTGTCACCACAGGCGCGGCAGCGGAACTCGTACCGGGGCATGCAAGACAGCGTACGACCGAGCCGGTACCCGGCGCGATGCGCCATACTCGACGCGTGGTGGACGGGGAGGCAAGGAGCGGCGACACGGGATCCGCGCGGCCCCTGCGTTCGGCGGCACCTGAGTGGGCCGGGCCGCTGGGCAGTTCCGGTGCGGCACCCGAGGAGCCCATGCCCGCGACGGCGGTGGACGAGCCGGCGACCACCGTGGACAAGCCCGCGCCCGAGCAGCGGGAGCCGGAGTCCGATTGGGCCCGCCCCAAGCCGGCCGACACGAGCGGCCCTGCGGCGGATGAGACAAGCTCCCGACCGGGTGAGGAAAAGGGTGAGGCGTCCCCCGCCGCGCCCCCTTCCGCCCCCGCGGCGGGCACCGCACCACCGGCCGACGACCGGCCCACGGTCACCGTGGCAGCGGCCGCGGCGGTCGTACCGGAAAATCCTGCTGGACCTCGGCGGCGGGTGCGTTTCGCTCATGGTCTTCGGCGCGCGCCGCGGGCGCGCGACGTGGCCCGCGACGTGCGGGCCTGGTCCGGGCGGCCGAGCGGGCGGCTGACGCTGCCCGCGGTGCTGCTGCTCGTGCTGGTGGTCGTGGTGGTGGGTGCCGGAGCGATCGCGATCCCGATGACCGCCGGCTCGCGGCAGGCGGAGCCGAGCGCGGCGCTGAGCGGCGACGTGACGCCCGGGCCGACGCTGTCCGACGGCCTGGCGCCGCTGCCCTCGACCGGCGCGCCGATCATCGGGGGCGCCACGCCCTCGCCCGGCGCGACAGTGACCACCGCGCCGCCGGCCGGCGCGCGCCCGGCCGACGTGCTCGCCGCCTGGGCCAACCAGACCGGCACCAAGCTGGACATCCCGTACGTGGCCATCCAGGCGTACGGCTACGCGGAGCTCGTCCTCGACACGACCCGGCCCGAGTGCAACCTCAAGTGGACCACCCTCGCGGCGATTGCCAAGATCGAGTCAAACCACGGCCGGCACAACGCCACGCTCGGCAACGACGGCGAGTCCTCGCCGCGCATCCTCGGACCGGTGCTCGACGGCACCGGCGACACCCAGCGGATCCTCGACACCGACGACGGTGTGCTGGATGGTGACATCACGTACGACCGGGCGGTCGGAGCGATGCAGTTCATCCCGTCGACGTGGAAGCAACACGAGATTGACGCGGACAACGACGGGCTCAAAGACGTCAACGACATCGACGACGCCGCCCTCGCCGCCGGTAACTACCTGTGCCAGGGCGGTCGCAACATGGACCTCGCCACTGACTGGTGGAACGCGATCCTCTCCTATAACGACGTGCGCCGTTACGCTCAAGCGGTATTTGACGCCGCAAACGACTACGGGAGTCGCAGCCGCACGTAGCGTCACCTCTCAGGCACTTTGAAGAACAAGGCCCTTCCCCTCACCTTCGGTTGGCGGCAAGCTGTACGGGTGATGGTGCGCGAGTGGGATCCGCGGACCGCGACACCGGCTGAGTTCGAGTCCCTGCTGGACACTCTCAACGCCGTGCTCGCGGCCGACCTCCCCGAAGATCCCCCATGGCAGGACTCGTTCCTGCGGGAGTACCAGGTGGAGACCATGCCCGGCGAGCGGCGGATCTCCTGGGTGGCCGAAGACGAGTCCGGCCACCTTCCTGGCCATGCCAATGTGCTTTTGCTCGGCGACATCGGCGTGGTGGAGCTTTTCGTCCACCCGTCGCAGCGCCGCACCGGCCTGGCCCGCACGCTGCTCACCAAGGTCGTCCGCCGGGTCTATGACGAAGGTTTTTCCGCGATCGGTGTCGAGGTGGTCGGTGGCACGCCCGCCGTGACGTTCTACGAGTCGCTCGGCTTCGCCCGGGAGTACGTGGAGACGCGCAGCGTGCTCAAGCTGTCCACGGTGGACTGGCTGGCGGTGGGCGAGACGGCCGGAAACGTCAGCAATGGCTACCGGCTGGAGTATTTCCCGGGCGGGCCGCCGGATGAGCTGATCGAGGGGTATGCGGTGGCCAAGGCGGCCATGCGCGACGTCGACGACGGCGACCTCGACCTGCGCCCGAGCTCGTATGACCCGCAGCGGCTCCGCGACAGCCTCGCCTGCCTGCACCGCCGCGGCATGAAGCCGTACATCGTGCTGGCGATCCACGAGCGCACCGGTGCGGTGGCGGGACTGACCGAGGTGGTCGTGCCCGCGCAGCACCCGACCCGCGCCGATCAATACGACACGATCGTCGTGCCCGACCACCGGGGGTACGGCATCGACCGGGCCCTCAAGGCGCGCATGCTCGTCGAGCTCCGCTCGGCCGAGCCCCGCCTGACCGAGGTCCAGACGTGGAATGCGCCGGACAATGAGCCGATGCTGAAAGTAAACGCGGAGCTCGGATTCATGGCCGATCGGGAGTGGTACGAGTACGGGGCGGACGTTCCGGAGCTCCTGCACCGACTCGATCCGAAAACGTGACATCTACATGACACCCAGGCGATAGACGGGCGACGGATCAACGCCTTAACGTGCGTTGATCTCCCGTCACGCCTGGAGGATGCATGCGCCGCCGCTTGTGCGCTCTGGCCGCGATAGCCCTTGCCTCGGTCGGGCTCGCCCCGACCCCGGCATCGGCCGCGCCGAGCGACCTGTTCATATCCGAATACATCGAAGGATCGTCAAACAACAAGGCGATCGAGATCTACAACGGCACGGGGGCCGCGGTCGACCTCGCCGCCGGTGGCTACCAGCTCCGCATGTACTTCAACGGCGCCACCACCTCGACAAACTTCGCGCTGGCCGGCACGGTGGCGGCCGGCGACGTGTTCGTCTTCGCCCACTCCTCCGCCTCGGCCGCGATCCTCGCCCAGGCCGACCAGACGACGGGCTCCGGGCTCTTCAACGGTGACGACGCGGTTGTCCTTGTCAAGGGCGCGGCCGCCGAGGTCGTCGACGCGATCGGGCAGGTCGGCTCCGACCCGGGCACCGAGTGGGGCACCGGCCTGACCAGCACGGCGGACAACACGCTGCGCCGCGTCACGGCACCGGACACCGACCCGAGCGGCGCCTTCGACCCTGCCGCGCAGTGGGAGGGCTTCGCGATCGACACCTTCGACGGCCTGGGTGCGTACGGCGCCTCCGCCACCCTCTCCTGCGGCGCCACCCTGACCACCTCGCAGGGGGTCGCCGCCACCCGGGAGGTGACCGCGACCGACCCGGACGACACGATCGTCGACCTGGCCGTGGCCGCGCCGCACGCGTCGATCACCCGTACCTCGTTCACGCCGGCCACCGAGCCCGGCGGCACCGCCACCGCGGTGGTGACCGCGGGTGCGGACCTGCCCGCCGGCTCGTACCCGGTGACGGTCACCTCCACCGACGCCGACGGCACCACCGCCACCTGCGGCTTCACCGTGCAGGTAACGACCGTGCTCTCGATCGGCGAGGTGCAGGGGCAGACCACCGACGCCGAGGACGGCAAGCTGGACCGCTCCCCGCTCGCGCCGGCTTCCGGCAACGGGACGAGCAGCACGCTGTACGACGTCCGCGGCGTGATCACCCAGCGCACGCTCGCCCGCACCTCGGCGGGCGCCAACCAGTACGGCTTCTTCCTGCAGAGCCGCGCCGGCGCTGACGACGGTGACCCCCTCACGTCGGACGGCATCTTCGTGTTCATGGGCTCGTTCACCTCGCTGATCGGCGGGTACGAGCCGGTGGTCGGTGACGAGGTCGTGCTGCGGGCGCGGGTCTCGGAGTTCTTCAACCTGACCCAGCTCTCCAGCGCCTCCCTGGTGCGTGTGCTCGCCACCGGTGTCACGGACGTCGAGGTCACCGACGCGCGGCCGCCGCTGGACCTGGCCGCCGCCGACCGCTTCTGGGAGCGGCACGAGGGCCAGCAGATCCGGGTACGCGCCGGCAGTGGCGTCGTCAGCGGGCGCGACGTCTTCGCCTCGACCGCCGACTCCGAGGTGTGGCTGGTCGACAAGGACTCGGCGCTGCTCGACCGGAGCAACCCGTTCGGCCGGCGGGTCTTCCGCGACGCGCACCCGAGCGACAACGTGCCCGGCCAGCTCTTCGACGACGGCAACGGCGAGCGCATCATGCTCGGCAGCATGGGCGTGAAGTGGGCCGCGCGGGACAACACGACGCTGCTGCCGCCGGCGCACACGTTCGACACGCTGACCGACGACGCGGTGGGTGGCCTCTACTTCTCCTTCGAGAAGTACGGCGTGCAGGCGGCGTCCGCCGTTGTTGCTTCCGGGACCTCGCCGGCCGGCAACGCGCCGCCGTCGCCGGCCGCGCGGGACCGCGAGTTCGCTGTGGCGACGTACAACGTGGAAAACCTGTACGACTTCCGCGACGACCCGTTCGACGGCTGCGACTTCCTGGGCAACTCCGGCTGTCCCGGGGTGAGCCCGCCGTTCGACTACGTGCCGGCCTCCGACGAGGAATACCAGGCGCAGCTCGGCAACCTCGCCGACCAGATCATCAAGGACCTCCACGGGCCTGACCTGATCCTGGTGCAGGAGGCCGAGGACCAGGACATCTGCTCGGTGTCGGGTAGCTCGCTGGTCTGCGGCGCGGTGGACAACGCCGACGGTGCGCCCGACACGCTCCAGGAGCTGGCGCTGCGCATCCGTGCGGCCGGCGGCCCCGCCTACGCGGCGGCGTACGACCGGGACGGTGCCGACGACCGAGGCATCACGGCGGCGTTCCTCTACCGCACCGACCGGGTCTCGCTCGCCCCGGCCACCGCGGACGACCCGGTGCTGGGCTCGGCGCCCACGGTGTCGTACCGGGCACCTGGGCTTGCGTACAACACGGACGTGCAGAACCCGAAGGTGCTCAACGCCGACCTCCCCGCCGACGTGGACACCTCCACGGGCGTGGACGGCTCGGACGTCTTCACGCGGGCGCCGCAGGTGGGCAAGTTCACGGTCGCGGCGGCGCCGGGATCGTCGGACACGTTCACGGTGTGGGCGGTCAGCAACCACTACTCGTCCACTCCGGACGCTCGCATCGGCCAGCGCCGCGAGCAGGCCGCGTACGGCGCCGCGATCGTGACGGCCATCGGTGCCGGCGCGCGCGTGGTGTACGGCGGCGACCTGAACGTCTTCCCCCGCCCCGACGACCCGGTGCAGCCGGTCTCCGACCAGCTCGGCCCGCTGTACGGCGCCGGGCTGCACAACCTGTGGGAGGACCTCGCCGCGGACAAGCCCGAGTCGGCGTACTCGTACGTCTTCGAGGGTCAGGCGCAGACGCTCGACCACCTCTTCGTCAGCCCCGCGCTCCGCGCGGACCTGGTGCAGATGCGGGCGGCCCACGTCAACGCGGACTGGGCGGCAAACTACGACGGTGACGGCTCGCGCGGCTCCAGCGACCACGACCCGCAGGTGGCCCGCTTCCGCTCCAAGCCGACGCTCTCCATCGGCGACGTATCGGTGGTCGAGGGCAACCGAGGCGAGACGCCGATGACCTTCACGGTGACGGCCTCCCGCCCGGTGCCGACGCCGATCGTGCTGTGCGCCGCCACGCTGGGCGTCACGGCACTGCCCGGCTCGGACTTCGACACGCTGATCCGCTGCACGGTGATGGCGGCCGGCAGCACGACGGCCACGTTTACGGTGTCGGTCAACGGCGACCGCAAGCGCGAGCCCGACGAAAAGCTGGCGCTGCTGGTCGGCTCACTGCCCGGCCAGTGGACCGGCGACCCGATCGCCTACGGCACGATCGTCAACGACGACTAACGCGCTGGCCACTAACCTTCACCGGGTGACCGGCGGCCTTCGACCGCTGGTCACCCGTGCCGGCGAGGCCGGCCAAGGTTTGGTGGCCACCGCACCAGCGACGGTACGATCGTGGTAGCCCGGTTCAGAAGATCCGACTCGAAACAGATCCGGGCTACCGCGACGCCCGCCGTGGTCCAGACCGTCGCTCCCGCGGCCTCACCCCTCCGCGCTGGGCAAGCCCAACCCCGAGTCCCGTCGAGATCGTGGACGCCTGCTGCCCCTACAGGGGCACCAAACGACCACGATCTCCTCTGCGGGGCCTTTGTTGACACCGATCAAGGACCCAGCGTGGTCCAGACCGTTTGTTCACCCCTGCGGTCACCCAGATCGGCGTCGGCAGAGGCGACCACCCGCTCGGTTGTGGACGGATCCGCCTACCTCGACCCCGAGGCTCTCTAAGCTTTCGCGGTCAGGGCGAGCCTTCTTGACGCTGACTCCGAGTTAGCTGTGAGCTGCCACTGTGCCCGCGGTTGCCGCCTCACCCTCCGCAGTCGCCCAGCTCAACCCAGAAGCCCTGCTCCAGCAGATCATGGCAAGTTAGCGTCGAAATCGCGCGCTTACTCACCAAGATTTCGATGCTCACACCCGACCCCAATTGATCGACAATCACAGACCGCGACGACGGTGCCGAACTGCGGGCAGACTCGCGCACATCTGCAGAAGCACGGGTAGGAAAGAGCTGGCTACTTACGGCGCGGACACCGTGAGCTGGGAAGACAGCGGAAATGCTACGGGGCTCGGCACCTGGCTCCGTCGCTGCTGGGCATCCGGTCCACCGGTCTGGCTGGAAGGGGCGCGCCGCGGGTGGGCTCTCAACCTGGGCGCACGAATGCGCCCAGGGAACCGCTACCAGTTTCTTGAGCTACGGATGGCCAGCCCTTGTGGCGAGCGCCCCTGGGACAACCAGCGCTGAGCAAGCGCGGGCCACCACCAGCCGCACCCGGAGATGACTGCGCGGCCGCGGGCGGTGAGGCCGCGGAAGCAGCGCGGCCCGGATCACCAGGACGTAGCGCTTGCGAGCTTTTGGGGGTGAGCTCGGCGACCGCGGGCGGTGAGGCCGCGGGAGCAACGGTCCGGACCACGACGGGCATCGCGGTAGCTCGGATCGTCTTCGGCTTTGATCTTCCCGGGCCGCCGAGGTCGCCCTAGTAGCGGGCGCGGAGAGCGGCGGCGGCGTCCATGGCCCAGTAGGTCAGGATGATCTGGGCGCCAGCCCGGCGGATGGACGTCAGCGTCTCCAGCATCGCGCGGTCGCGGTCGATCCAGCCGTTGGCGGCGGCGGCCTCGACCATCGCGAACTCGCCGGAGATCTGGTAGGCGGCGACCGGGACGTCGAAGGACGCGTGGACGGCGGAGATCACGTCGAGGTACGGCAGCGCCGGCTTGACCATCACGATGTCGGCGCCCTCGTCGACGTCCAGTGCGACCTCGCGCAGCGCCTCGCGGAGGTTGGGCGGGTCCTGCTGGTACGTGCGGCGGTCGCCGACGAGTGAGGACTCCACCGCCTCGCGGAAGGGGCCGTAGAAGGCGGACGCGTACTTGGCCGCGTAGGCAAGGATCGCCACGTCCTGGTAGCCCGCGGCGTCAAGTGCCTTGCGCGCCACGCCGACCTGGCCGTCCATCATGCCGGACGGGCCGACCACGGCCGCGCCGGCGGCGGCCTGTGCCACCGCCATCTCGGCGTAGATGGCCAGCGTGGCGTCGTTGTCGACGGTGCCGTCCGCGGCGAGCACGCCGCAGTGACCGTGCGAGGTGAACTCGTCGAGGCAGAGGTCGCTCATGACCACGGTGGCGTCACCGACCTCGGCGGCCACGTCGCGCAGGGCGGCGTTGAGGATGCCGCCGGGGTCGATGCCGGCCGAGCCGGTCTCGTCCTTGGACTCGGTCGCCGGCACCCCGAAGAGCATGACGCCGCCGATGCCGGCCTGGGCCGCCTCGACCACGGCCTTGCGCAGCGAGTCGCGCGTGTGCTGCACGACCCCGGGCATCGAGGCGATCGGGCGCGGCTCGGTCAGACCCTCCTTGACGAACATCGGGAGGATCAGCTCGGACGGAGCCAGCTTGGTCTCCTCGACCAGCCGGCGAATCGCGGGCGTGCGGCGCAGGCGCCGCGGCCGAACGTCGGGAAAAGGCATCAGCGGAACCTCAGCGCAGTGGGCCCCTGCACCTTCGAGCCGCGGCGCTGCTTGGCCGGCATGGCGGCAAGCTTTTCACGAAGCTCCACGGCGTACCCGGCGAGGGCCTCGACCAGGTCTGGCACGGACGCGTGTGCGGGCTGGACATCGACCCGGAGGCCGAACTCCGTCGCCGTCTCGGCCGTCTTCGGACCGATCACGGCGACCACTGTGCGGGTGTGCGGCTTGCCGGCGATACCCACCAGGTTACGCACGGTCGAGGACGACGTGAAGAGAACCGCATCGAAGCCGCCCGATTTAATCGCGTCCCGGATCTCGGCGGGCGGCGGCGCCGCGCGGACCGTGCGGTACGCGGTGACGTCGTCGACCTCCCACCCGCGCTCGACAAGACCGGCGGCGAGCGTCTCGGTGGCGATGTCGGCGCGCGGCAGCAGCACCCGGCCCACCGGGTCGAGCACCTCGTCGTGCGGCGAGAACTCGGCCAGCAGGCCCTCGCTCGACTGCTCACCGGCCGGCACGAGCTCCGGCTGGATGCCGAACGCACGCACCGCCTCGGCCGTCGCCTCGCCGATGCAGGCGATCTTCACGCCGCCGAAGTGGCGCGCGTCGAGGCCGTGCTCGGCAAACTTTTCCCACACGGCGCGCACCGCGTTGACGGAGGTGAAGACGACCCAGGCGTACCGGCCGTCGACAAGGCCCTTGACCGCCCGCTCCATCTGAGCCGGCGTGCGCGGCGGCTCGACCGCGATGGTCGGCACCTCGCACGGGATCGCGCCGTACGCCCGGAGCGCCTCGCTCATCACGCCGGCCTGCTCCTTGGTGCGCGGCACGAGCACCTTCCACCCGTACAGCGGGCGGTTTTCCCACCAGCTCAGCTTGTCGCGGTGGGTGACGCCCTGCCCCAGCGTGAGCACGACGCGGCCGGTGAAGCCGAGCGCGGCGGCCACGAAGCTGTCCACACTGGACGAAGTCGTGTACTGCGTCTCGCCGGTGCCGTCGCCGGTGACGCCGACCGCCGTCTCGCCGTCCACCCCGGCGGCGAGCAGGCCGTCGCGGACGGCGGCGAGGTCACCCGCGTCGATCGCGAGCGCGAGGGAGCCGCGGGCGATGGCCGCGGCGAGCGCCTCGAAGTCCAAGGTGGACACGTCGTCGACGTCGGCGGCGGTGCGGACGCCGGGCAGTGGCACGCCGGCGTAGGTGGCGACGCCCTCGGCCTGGCCGACTCCGGGCACCACCTCGAAGTGCACGGCGGTGCGCGCGACCGCCTGCACCTCCTTGATGACCGAGTCGTGGCCGAACGGGTCGCCGGCGACCAGGTGCACCGCCTGCAGGCCGGAGCGCGCCGCGGAGATCAGGACCTTGGCCACGTCGCCCGGCGCCCCCTCGGCCGGGCTGAACTGGGTGTCGCTCTTGGCTTCCGCCCGGATCGCGTCGAGCAGCGGCTCGGAGACGCCCCGGTCGTAGATGACCTGGTCGGCGTCTGTAAGCGCGGCGTGCGCCCGGCGGGTCAGCAGGCCAGGGTCGCCGGGACCGGCCCCGACGAAGGCAATCCGGCCTGCGGGCTTACGGGTGCGGCTCATTTTCTGTGCTCCCAATTAGGGTCTCGGCGCCACTCTCGACGAGATCGGCGGCGAGAGCCCGTCCGATCTCCGCCGCGGCGGCGGGCGTACCGGTGCGGGACAGCCGGATGTCTTGGGTGCCATCCGGACTGATCACCGCACCGCGCAGGTAGATCTCTTCTCCGTTGTCGCCCTCGGCGACCTCGGCGAAGGCGGCCACTGGAGCGCTGCACCCGGCCTCCAGTGCGGCCAGCATCGCCCGTTCCGCGGTCACCGCGGCACGGGTCGGTGCGTGGTCGAGCCTCCCCAGCAGCTCGACCAGGTCTTCGTCGTCGATCCGGCACTCCACCGCAAGCGCACCCTGAGCCGGGGCGGGCAGCATGAGCATCGGATCGAGAGTCTCGGTGATCTCGGCGGCGCGGCCGAGTCGTGCGATGCCGGCGCGGGCCAGCACGACGGCGTCCAGCTCGCCCTCGCTGACCTTGCGCAGCCGGGTGTCGACGTTGCCCCGGATCGGCACGACCTCAAGCTGGAGGCCGAGCGCGCGCAGCTGGGCCATCCGCCGCAGCGCGCCGGTGCCCACGCGGGCTCCGGGCGGCAGCTCCGCGAGCGTGCGGCCATCGCTGGCCACGAGCGCGTCGCGCGGGTCTTCCCGCGGCGGTACGGCCGCGATGTGCAGCCCTTCGGCCTGTGCGGTGGGCAGGTCCTTGTACGAGTGGACGGCGAAGTCGATCTCCTTGGCGACAAGTGCGTCGCGCAGGGCGGAGACGAAAACTCCCACGCCGAGCTGCTGCACCGGCGCACTCGACCGGTCGCCGGCCGTGACGATCTCCACCAGCTCCACGTCGCGGCCGGTCGCCGCGCGCAGGCTGTCGGCGACAAGCTGGGACTGTGCCAGGGCAAGCGCGCTGCCCCGGGTGCCGAGCCGCAACGTCACTGCTTGTCCTCCAGATCGGGCACCTCGCCGGCCTGGGCGCTCTGCGGCACCTCAAGGTCGAACAGCTCGCGCAGCAGCGCGGTGTACTGGTCACCACCGGGCTCAGCGGCAAGCTGCCGCACCCGGACGGTCGGCGAGTGGAGCAGGCGCTGCACGACGCGGTGCACGGTGTGTGCCACGTCGGCGCGCTGCTCGTCGGTCAGGTCTGGACGGCGCTGCGTCAGCCGGCGCAGCTCGGCGGCCACCACGTCGTCGGCGCGGGTGCGCAGCGCGGCGACGGTGGGCGCGACCTCGGCCCCCGCATCCAGGCGAGGAAGGCCTCCACCTCGGCGGCCACGATCGCCTCGACCGCGGCCTCGTCGGCGGCGGCCGGACCCGTGCGCAGGCTGGCGGCGAGCCGGTCGATGTCGATCACGACGACGCCCGGCACGTCGGCAGCGGCCGGCTCGACGTCGCGCGGGACGGCCAGGTCGAGGATGACCAGCGGCCGATCGCGCCCTTCGACCGCGCGGGCCACCGCCTCGCGGCTCAGCACGTGCTCGGTCGACGCGGTGGCGGTGACCACCACGTCGACGCCGGCCATCGCGGCGGGCAGGTCGGCGAAGGGCACCGGGGTGGCGCCATACGCCGCGGCGAGCCGCTCGGCCCGCCCCGCGCCGCGGTTGGTCACGGTCAGCGGGCCGGCGCCGGAACGCGCGAGCGTGGCCAATGAAAGCGAACCCATCGCGCCCGCGCCGATCACCAGCGCCGGGCGGCCGGCCAGGTCGGCGACCGGGTGCTCACAGTCGACGCCGAGCAGGCACTCGTGGTCGCCGGCGAGCGCGGACGCGGCCACGCCGAGCGCGGCGGTCACCACGCTCTGGCCGGCGCGGTCGATGCCGGTCTCGGTGTGCGCCCGCTTGCCCACCCGCAGGGCCTGCTGCATCAGCTCGTGCAGCAGCCGCCCGGTGCTCTCGTGGTCGATGGCCGCCTGGTACGCCTCGCGGAGCTGCCCCAGGATCTGCGCCTCGCCGACGACCATCGAGTCGAGCCCGCTGGCGACCCGGAAGGCGTGCTGGACGGCGGCGGCGCCGTAGTGCACGTACAGGTGGTCGGCCAGGTCGGCGGACGTGCGCCCGGCCCGCTCGCCGAGCACGCCGCAGATCTCGCCGAGGCCGCCGTGGAACCCGCTGACCGCCGCGTACACCTCTACGCGGTTGCACGTGGAGAGCACGACGGCCTCGCTCACGTACGACTGGGCGAGGAGCCGGTCGTGCGCCGTGGCGAGGTCGGCCGGTGCGACGGCGATGTGCTCGAGGATCGAGACCGGCGCCGTGCGGTAGGACGCGCCTACGACGATGAGGTTCACGTGCCGACCGCCTCCTCGGTGCCGGTAGCGGAAAGCCCACCCGGCAGTGCCGTGAGGCCACCAGCGGGACCGGTGGCCGGCAACGAGGTGAGCGATGCCTTTCGGTGCTCGTGGAACGAAAGGATCTGCAGCTCGATCGCGAGGTCGACCTTGCGGACGTCGACCCCCTCGGGTACCGAGAGTACGCAAGGAGCGAAGTTGAGAATGCTCGTAACACCCGCGGCGACCAACTGATCGGCGACACTCTGCGCGGCGCCCGCCGGAGTCGCGATCACGCCGATCGCGATCGACTCGGCGGCGGCGATCTCCGTGAGGTCTTCAATGTGGCGCACGACCAGCCCGTTTATCCGCTCGCCCACCCGAGATGGATCAGCGTCGAAAAGGGCGGCGATCCGGAAACCGCGGGTCGCGAAGCCCGCGTAGCCCGCCAGGGCGTGACCGAGATTACCCACGCCGACGAGAGCGACGGCCCGGCGCTGGGTGAGGCCCAACACATATTCGATCTGCTCGATGAGCAGCGCGACGTCGTAGCCGACCCCACGAGTCCCATACGACCCAAGGTGCGACAGGTCCTTGCGCAGCTTCGCCGAGTTGACCCCGGCGGCGCTGGCCAGCCCTTCGCTGGAGACGGTGTCGTGGCCGGCCTCGGCCTGGTTGTGCAGCGCACGCAGGTATTCCGGAAGGCGGGCCACTGTGGCCTCCGGCAGATCCGGAAGGGCCGGGACCGCACCGGGCTGCCCGGACTGACCGCCGGGGCGCTGCTGACTCATGAGACTCCGTGCTCCGTGGGGAACCCACCGTCGACAGCTCCCGAGGGCTGTGCTAGCGGGGCGCTACGGCTTTACAGACTAGGCGCTTGTGAAGTCGTGCACAAATCGCGATCTTGATCAAGCCGCTCATGAGCCGAGGTACGCGAGCACCGCCAATACGCGTCGGTGCTGCTCCTCGTCGGGAGGGAGTTGAAGCTTGGTGAAGATGTTGCGCACGTGCTTTTCCACAGCGCCGTCGCTCACCACGAGAATGCGCGCGATCGCGGTATTCGAACGCCCCTCGGCCATCAACGACAGCACCTCCCGCTCGCGCGGGGTCAGCTCCCGCAGCGGGTCGTCACGCCGCCGGCGCACCA
The DNA here is from genome assembly GCF_011764425.1 of Phytohabitans houttuyneae. Lineage (NCBI taxonomy): Bacteria > Bacillati > Actinomycetota > Actinomycetes > Micromonosporales > Micromonosporaceae > Phytohabitans > Phytohabitans houttuyneae. The sequence goes on along the minus strand of NZ_BLPF01000001.1, from coordinate 4,771,768 downwards.
GCAGCTGGCTCACGACCTCCGGGTCGAGCACCGTCCCCCGGAGGCCACCCGGGCGACCGCGTCGAGAAACTCGGCGATCGCCGCGACCCGGTCCTTGAGCAGGTAGCCCACCGCGCCGGCCCGGTCGGCGAGCAGGTCGTCCGCGTACGACACCTCGACGTACTGGGACAGCACCAGGATCGGCGTGCGCGGCACCCGCTCGCGCGCGGTCACCGCCGCGCGAAGTCCCTCGTCCGTGTGGCTGGGCGGCATGCGCACGTCCACGATCGAGATGTCCGGCCGGTGCTCCTCGATGGCCTCGACGAGGCTGTCCCCGTCACCCACGGCGGCGACCACATCGTGGCCGTTTTCGGTCAGCAGCCGGACGAGGCCCTCCCGGAGGAGGACCGCGTCGTCGGCGATCACGACGCGCATGGGGCTTTGTAGCTCGGCGTCGCTCAGCATGGCAACTCGGCGCGCACCTCGGTCGGGCCGCCGGCAGGGCTCACCACGTCGAGCGTGCCGCCGTTGGCCCGCAGGCGGTCGCCGATGCCGGCCAGGCCGTGCCCCTTGGAGACGTGCGCCCCGCCGTCGCCGTCGTCGATGATGTCGATCTTCAGGTGGTCACCCACCCGGGAGACCACCACCCAGCACTCGGTGGCGCGGCTGTGCTTGGCCACGTTGGTCAGCGCCTCGGCCACCACGAAGTACGCCGTGGTCTCCACCGACGGCTCGAGCCGCCCGAGCTTCGGGTCGATGGTGAGGTCGACCGGGATCACACCACGGGCGGCCAGGGCGGCGAGCGCGCTCGGCAGCCCACGGTCGACCAGGATCGGCGGCGCGATGCCCCGGGAGAGCGCCCGCAGCTCGGCGAGCGTGTCCCGGGTCTGGGTGAGCGCCTCGTCGAGCGTGCGGCGTGCCGCCTCGGGATCCGTCTCCATCTGCTGCTGCGCCCGGCCCAGGTCCATCGCCAGCCGCACGAGCCGCTGCTGCGGACCGTCGTGGATGTCCCGCTCCAGCCGGCGCAGCGCGTTGGCCTCGGCGGAGACGGCCGCGGCCTTCTGCTCCTCCAGCACCGTGATCCGGTTGCGCATCTCGGCCACGCCGGTGAGCAGTGCCTTTCCGAAGCTCACCTCCAGCAGCGCGCAACCGCGCACGACGACCGGGAGCGTGATCAGGAAGAAGAGGCCGAACGCGCTGTACATCGCGATGCGGGCGCCGATCGAGTCGCCGAGCCCGAGCAGCTCGGCGAGGTCCTGGTCGTCGGGGCCGTTGGGAATCGCCCAGGCGTACGACCAGTAGAGGCAGCCGCCTATCGCGCCGGCCCACCAGGTGAACGTGACGATGAACGAGAAGAGCGCGATCGGAAACTTGATGATGCCGTGTGCCAGGTCGAGCCAGGACTGGGTGTCGATGATCGGCGTGATCACCCGGCGCCAGACGCTGGCGCCCTCCTCAGCGGTCCGGTAGTACGGCCGGACCCGGTCCTGGCGCAGCACAAGCGGCATGCGCAGCCGCTCCATGTCGGCGAACGCGCGTGCCGCGTAGAGCGCGCCGGCCAGGATCGGCAGGCCGATGACGGTGATGCCGAGGCCCACGCCGAGGGCCAGGCCGGTGATGAGCACGACGAACGAGGCCACCGCGATCGGGAAGCCCAGCAGGACGTAGCCGGAGTCGACCGCCAGCTGGCGGAGCATGGGACGGCGGGCGCGCGGCTCGGCGCCGACGCCCGTGAGTGCGGTGGTCGTGGTCATGTCATCGACGCTAGGCATCGGGCCGGCTGGCTCCCATCCCGTCGGCTGGCCTCTTGGCGGTAGGGCTTTCCCTACTATCAACCTTTCCGGTTCGATCGCTCGTGCGGCGCTGAAGGCGACGTCTTCCTCCGCCACTCCGAAACCCAGACTTCGTCGGCGGAGCGGCTCCGTCCGGACGCCGCCGCGCCAACTCGCTCCTCACTGTTGCCGACCAGCGACCCGGGCGGCGCCCGCTACGCCTCCGCGGCGAGGCGCACGGCCTCGACCAGGGAGTCCGCGACGGGTACGCCCACCGCGCGCAGCCGTGCCGGATCGGTGAACCCGCCCGTGTAGAGCACGCAGCGGGCACCGACCGAGGCGGCAGCGTCGGCGTCGTCGACCGAGTCGCCGATCAGGACCGCGGACGAGCCGTCGACGCCGAGCGCGTAGAGGTGGCGGGCGAGGTGCTCGGCCTTGAGGTCACCGCCGAGCGTGCCGGGCAGCCCGTCGATCCGGGCCAGCAGGGCGGTGAGGCCGCGCCGCTCGACCTCGGGCACGAGCTCGTGGTGAAACCACATGGACAGCAGCGACTGGGTGCCGGTCCAGCTGGACATGGCGGTCGTGGCGTCCTGCGCCAGCCCGCAGCTGGTCAGGCCCAGCCGGTACGCATCGTGGAAGATCTTGTCGAGCCGGCCGAACTCGCCCTCTTCCAGCGCCCGCCCCAGCACCTCGGCGTAGAAGTCGGCCACCGGCCGGCGAAACGCGGCCCGGTGCGCGTCGGCGCTCAGCTCGGGTGCCGAGACGCTGGCGAAGGCCGCGTTTGTCGAGGAGACGACCAGCGGCAGGTCGTCGAGGAGGGTACCGTTCCAGTCCCAAACCAGGTGCGTACTCGCCACCCGACGACTCTAATGGGCGGCCTTCAGGTCACGAAGAAGGCGTTCCTCCTCGACCCGCCAGTAGCCGTGCTCCTTGCCGTCGAGCAGGGTCACCGGCACCCGGTCGCCGTACTCCGCCTCAAGCTCGCGGTCGGACTCCACGTCGACCTCGACCCACCGCTCGCCGGTGGCCGCCGTGACCCGCTCGATCGCCTCCTTGGCGACGTCGCAGAGGTGGCAGCCGGGGCGGGTGATCAGGGTCAGCCGGGCCTCAGTCATGGACCGCCTCCGAGCGCAGCAACGTCTTGCGCACCTTGCCGGTGGGCGAGTGCGGCAGCGACGGCACGAACTGGATCGTGGTCGGGCATTTGAACCGGGCCAGGTTGCGCTCGCAGTGCCGCCGCAGCTCGGCCACGGTCAGGTCGCTGTCCGGCTCGCGCACCACGAACGCCTTCACGGTCTGCCCGGTCTGCGGGTGCGGCGCGCCGAGCACCGCCGCCTCGGCCACGCCGCGGCAGGCCTCGATCACCAACTCCACCTCGTGAGGGTAGACGTTGAAGCCGGAGACCAGGATCAGCTCACCCAGCCGGTCGACCAGGAAGAGGTCGCCATCGGCGTCCGCGTACGCCACGTCGCCGGTGGCCCACCACCCCTCCGCGCTCGGCCCGTCCCGCCCGTCCGGCCAGTATCCGGAGAAGAGGTTGTCGCCGCGCACCACGATCTCGCCGGGATCGGTGCCCGGCGACTCAAGCTCGACCAGCAGCTCGTCTTCCGCGTCGGGGTCGACGACGCCGTCGCGCCAGATGTCGCCGCCGTCGGCCGCCACGAGTCGCAGCTCGACGCCGGGAATGGGCTGCCCGATTGAGCCAACCTTCGGCACGCTGCTGAGCAACGTGGTGGTGAGGACCGGTGCGGCCTCGGTCAACCCGTACCCGACGAAGACCTGCCGCCCGGTCGCGTCGCTGATGCGCGCCGCGGTGGCCGGCTCCAACGGCGCCGCGCCGCACACGGCGAGCCGCACCGTGCCGAACGCGCCGCTCAGCTCGGGTCGTGCGGCCCACCCCACATACATCGACGGGACGCCGACCACGGCCGTGACCGCGTGCCGGGCGATGGCCTCCAGCGTGGACGCCGGGTCGAACCGCTCCACCAGCACGCCGCAGGCGGCGTGATAGGCCACCGCGCCGAGCCCCGAATTCAGCCCGTAGGCGTGGAAAAGCGGCACCGTCAGCAGGAGAACGTCGTCGGGCCCGATCACCGAGGGCACGCGGGCGACCTGCGCATGGTTGGCGATCAACGCGCGGTGGGAGAGCATCGCGCCCTTCGGGCTGCCCTCGGTGCCCGAGGTGTAGAGCAGCACGGCTAAGTCGGAGCCCCCCGCTCTTAGGGGAGCGGTATCGTCACCGCCGGTCTCGCGGGCCGGCGGCGGGCCGTCGAGATCCGGCAGATTCACGTGTACCGCCGACAGCGCGGGCAGCTCACCCGGACCTCCTCGACGGCGTCGCGCACCTGCGCCGTGCAGACAAGCGCGGCGGCCGCCGAGTCGGAGAGCACGTGGCGCAGCTCGCGTGCCGTGAAGTCCGGGTTGATCGGCACCACCGACAGCCCCGCGCGCAGCGCACCGAAGAACGCGACCGCGAAATCGGGCGTATTGCCCAGCGCGATCGCCACGCGAGCCGGGTGTCCCGCCGTCGCCGAGGCCGTCTTGGCGCCGGCCTCGGCGATCGCGCCCAGGCCGCGCGCCGCCGCGTCCACCCGGGCGTCGAGCTCGCCCCAGGTCACGGTCTCGTCCCCACGGACCAGAGCCGGCCGGTCGGCGCCCACCCCCGCCGCGCGGCGCACATAGTCGGCCAGGTTGCGGGCGGCTTCGTCGACGGCGACTGGTTCGGGCACGCTCACAGGTTAATGTGACGCGCCTTACTTGGGTGTCGGCTGATGTTCAGTTCGTGCCCATCTCTGCGGCTCAGAGGCTGTTCGGGCGCCGGAGGCGGAAGCGACCTCCCCGCGGCGTGTCGCGCCTCCCGTCACCCGAACGGGGGCCGTCTTTACCCCTGTCGGGTGTCCGACGCCGCACACGGTGTGCGACAGATTGGACCACGATCGGTAAATAATTCGGCTCTGTGTAACGGACTCCGCACACGTGGGTGATGTTGGCCCTATTATCTCTGGGTCGGCTCACCCCTTTTGCCGTGAGTCGACACCCCTCACCCCGAGGAGGCCGCCGTGCCCGTTAACGCACCGCACCAGCACCTCACGGGTGTGTGTCGCCCGATGGCGCATCCTGTCCCGCTGCCAGGGGACCGCGCCGGACCCGGCACATGCCCGATGATGGCGCTGCGCGGGGTCACGGAGGAGGGGCAGTGACGGCCTACACCTACCAGGAGCTGTACGCCCAGATGGCACTCGCCGACGGGCTGCGGACGCTCCGCCTGGCCATGAACGACATGGGCACCAGGCACACACGCAACCGCACACCCCATGTCAACGAGTCACCCGGACGCCACGTGCCGGGCTCCAACGCCAAGCCGGTGGGCGGCCGTGTCGCCGCGCCGGGGCGCCCCTCGATGCCGGCCCAGCCGGCGCCGGGGCACAACCCGGCGGATCCCGGCGTCCGCTCGGGGGCGACACCGACACCGCGGTGCTCCCGGCCGTCGAGACCGGGCCACCCGGCGGGGGCAGTGCACCGCCGACCAGGTTTCCGGACCGGCCCGACCCCACCGACGCGGCCGCCGAGGTGTGGGCGCTGGTCGAGCGGGCCCAGGCCGGTGAGTCGGAGGCGTTCGGCCTGATCTACGACCGGTACGTCGACACGGTGTTCCGCTTCGTGTACTTCCGGGTCGGCAACCGCCAGCTCGCCGAAGACCTCACCTCCGACACCTTCCTGCGCGCCCTCAAGCGGATCGGCAGCTTCACCTGGCAGGGCCGCGACCTCGGCGCCTGGCTTGTCACGATCGCCCGCAACCTTGTCGCCGACCACTTCAAGTCCGGGCGCTACCGCCTCGAGGTCACCACCGGCGACGTCCTGGACGCCGACCGTGAGGACCGCGGGCCCGAGGGCAGCCCCGAGGCCGCCGTCGTCGACCACATCACCAACGTCGCCCTCCTGACCGCCGTCAAGCAGCTCAACCCCGAGCAGCAGGAGTGCATCGTCCTCCGCTTCCTGCAAGGCTTCTCCGTCGCCGAAACCGCCCAGGCGATGGGTAAGAACGAAGGGGCCATCAAGGCCCTCCAGTACCGGGCGGTACGAGCACTCGCCCGGCTCCTGCCGGACGGGTTCCAACCGTGACTCTCCTCACTCTTCGTAATGGCGCTTTCCGCGTACCCGTAACCCGTCGTGCCCACGCGGCGTTTGTATGGGTGCGACCGGCGGTGGCGCTGACATCCCCCTGGCCCATCCCGCGGTTTCCGCTGCCGTCGCACCGATCGGCGACGACGTCGATCGAGCAGTCGTGACCAGCGAAGGGAGGTGCCCGCGGTGACAACGAACGTCTTCTACCGCCGGCGCGCCGAGCGCTTCGCGCAGCTTCTCGACGAGGCCAGCGGCGGTCGCCGGCACCACGTACGCGACCGTGCCGACGAGGGCCTTGCCGAGCTCATCGCGGTCAGTGACCACTTGGTCGCCGTAAAGCCGCACGTCGAGATCGACCCGGACTTCCGCACCGGCCTGCGGGCGATGCTCGTGGCCAAGGCGGAGCGGGACGGGATCGGCGTGACCGCGGTGGATGCGCCCGAGCCTGATTTCGCGACCGAGTCGCGTCCCCGGTTCACCGGCCGGCGGATCCGCGCCCGTGGCGCCGTGATCGTCGGTGTGGCGGTCGGCGCGATCGCCGTCTCCGGCATGTCCGCGGCCAGCGAAAACGCGATGCCCGGCGACGCTCTGTACGGAGTCAAGCGCTCCACCGAGCGGGCCCAGCTCGCACTCGCCAGCTCGGACGTCACCCGCGGACAGCTCTTCCTCGACTTCGCCCGCACCCGCCTCGCCGAGGCCGGCGCGGTGGGCGACACCGCTGGATTCTCCGGCGTGCTCGACGACATGGACAGCGACACCCGCGAGGGCGCGAAGCTGCTGCACAGTGCTGCTGTGGCACGCCACGACGCGACCCCGCTGGACGCGGTCGACACGTTCGTGAGCGGCCAGCGCCAGCAGATCACCAAGATGCTCGACCGGCTGCCCGCCGGGAGCCGCGACCGGGCCGTGACGTCCCTCGCCGTGCTCGACGAGGTGAGCCAGCGCTCCAAGGGCCTGCGCGCGACGCTCGACTGCGGCGACGCCGCCACGGTCGGCGCGGACGTGCTCGGCCCGAAGCCGGGCGTCTGCTGGTCGGCGCCGAGCCAGGGCCGCTCGGGCCCGGCCACCGGCACGGACAGCTCGCAGCGGGAGGGCACCAAGCCCAGCCCCGAGCGCACGGAGGGCACCGACCCGAAGCCGGCCGGCAGCACCGGGGCCACCACGCCTTCGGGCAGCCCGGCACCGGATGGCTCCGGTCCGGCCGACCAGCCCGAGCCCACGCCGTCCAGCACGGACGACGGAATCCTCGACGGTCTGGGACGCATCCTCGGTGACCTGCTCGGCTAGGCCCTGTTTGAACAGAATTGTCGTGGCGAGCCGGAGTCCAGGCAGCGTCTGGGCCCGGCGCAGCCTGGCAGGGATTTTCCAAACAGGGCCTCGGCCCACCGCCCGGAGGGGCTTTCGCTTTAAAGGAGATTCAGGGCCTCGTTGGCTACCCTCCCTAGGAGGGAGCCAGAGGGAGGTCCACGCGTGGCGCGCACCCGCAGGGTCGGCGGAAAGTCCAAGAAGGTGACTGTCAGCACCGACGCCTACGGCCACACCGCAGGCTGGGCCGCCACCGATCTCGAAGTGGCCCTGTCCGGCCCGCCGGACAGCGAGGCAGCGGCGTTCTTCGACGTCGACAACACGATGATGCAGGGCGCCTCGATCTACTGGTTCGCCCGCGGCCTGGCCGCCCGCAAGTACCTCACGACCGGCGACCTGGCCCGTTTTGCCTGGCAGCAGGCCCGCTTCCGGCTGCTCGCCCGGGAGCACGCCGGTGACATGTCCCGGGCCAAGGCCACCGCGCTCGCGTTCGTCGAGGGCTGGCGGGTCGAAGACATGGAGCGGCTCAGCGAGGAGATCTTCGACGAGCTGATGGCCGAGCGGATCTGGGCCGGCACCCGGGCGCTCGCCCAGCTCCACCTCGACGCCGGCCAGCGGGTCTGGCTGGTCAGCGCGGCACCGGTCGAGCTCGGCCGGGTGATCGCCGGGCGCCTCGGCCTCACCGGCGCGGTCGGCACGGTCGCCGAGGTCAAGGAGGGTGCGTACACCGGACGCCTGGTCGGCGACCTCATGCACGGCCCGGCAAAGGCTGACGCGATCCGCCAGCTCGCCACCGTCGAAGGGCTCGACCTGTCCCGCTGCACCGCCTACAGCGACTCGTCCAACGACATCCCGATGCTCTCGATCGTCGGCAACGCGGTCGCGGTCAACCCGGACAGCGCGCTGCTCGCCGAGGCCCGCGAGCGAGGCTGGGAGGTGCGCGACTTCCGCACCGGGCGCAAGGCCGCCAAGATCGCGGTACCCACGACCGCCGCCACCGCGATCCTCGTCGGCGCGGTCGCCGCGGGCATGGCGTTCCGCCGCCGCAGGTCTCGCCGGTGACGCTCACCGCCGGGCGACCGGTGGTGCCCGCGCCGCGCCCCGGCCGGCGCCCCTCCCCCGGCGGACGGTCGGCCTGGCCGGCCTCGGGGTCGCGCTGGCGGCCGCCGGCACCCTGCTCGCCCTCTCGCCCGACCACAAGCGGCCCACCGGACCCGAGCCGCCCCGCACGGTCGCCCAGGTGTGGCCGGACGCTGAGCGCGCCGACATCGCCGGCGGCCTGCGGTACACCCCGCTCTACTTCCTCGACGCGAAGACCTCGCTGGGCACGGCGCCGGACGGCACCGACCAGGTCCTGCAGCTGAGCGCCGCCGGCGGCACACCGCGCGAGCTGCGCCGCCTGCCGGCGGGGTCGACCCCGCAGTTCGGCGGCTTCGTCCGCGCGGGCGACGAGGTGGCCTGGGCGGAGTCGGTGAGCGACGCCGATGGCACCGCCCGCACCACGATGTGGGTCGCAAACGTGGCCAGCGGCACGCCACCCCGGCTCCTCACGGAGGACACCGGCGACGTGGTCCTCTTCAACTCGCAGTACGACATGGTGCTCGCCGGCGGCCGGCTGCACTGGGTGTCGGTCTCCCCGCGGGGCGACACCGCGACCGAGATCCGTTCGATACCGCTAGCCGGCGGCACAGTCTCCAAACGCACCGAGCCCGGCGCGTGGGCACTCTCGGCCTGGCCGTGGCTGGTGAGCGCCGGCAGCGGGCAGACCGGCCCGGTCCAGCTCCGCAGCCTCGACACCGGGCAGGTCACCAACGTCCCGGCGTCCGCGACCGAGCTGGCCACCTGCAGCCCGGCCTGGTGCCGCGTGCTCGTGCTGGCCGGCGACGGCCCGTCGCGCATCGACCTGATGCGGCCGGACGGCACCGACCGCCGCCGGGTTGCGGGCGGCGCGGCCACCGCCTCGGTGATCGACGTGGCGCTGCTCGACAGGTTTGAGGTGCTGTCACAGAGCAGCGGCGACCAGAGCGCGCCGATCAGCTCCCAGCAGCTGCTGCTCTACGACCTGAAGAGCAAGCAGGTCGTGGTGGTGGCCGACGGCGTCGGCATCGTGCAGAGCCGCGGCGCCCTGCTGTGGTGGTCGACCGGCGACAACGAGACGACCGCCTGGCACACGCTCGACCTTCGAACGCTGCGCTGAACCGGACCTGAAAGCGTCCCTTGTGGACCTGGTGTTCGCCACAGGTCCGAGTGATACTGCCGTACGAGTCCGCTCGTTGGTGCCTGTCCACCATTTCGCAGGCGTACGGAGGTGCACCGGCATGGCCGATGGGAAGGATCGGGTTCCCCCGGCCAGCCCTCGCTTCCTGTTCCGGTACCGAGATCTCGTGGCCGACACTCTGCCGGAGCACCGACGCGTAATCGAGAGGAGGGGTTGGTGCTGGTGGGGTTGGTGGAAGAGGCCGAACGAGCCGGGTCACGATGCCGTCTGGCAGGCCATCCACGACGAGACGAGTCAGGGACGGCGGGTGCCGATCGCTCTGTTTCACTCCGGCTCCGGCGAGGTCCACTCCGCGATCGTCGACCGGGTCCTCTCCCCCGCTGCCGACGACTTCGGACAGTTCACCTCATTGAGCCCGCCGCCGGAAGAGCGTGACGGAATCCCCTCGTACTACCGCAACAGTCGGCACAGCCGTGGGTGGCTCCGGATTCTCTCTGTCAGCGAGCATCCCATCGAGTTCTTCGGCCGGTTTTCCTACGCGGCGCCGCCACCACTGCCGCATATCCAGGGCTCCCAACTCGATCGCCTCGCCGGCAAGCGAATCCTCGACGCGGACGAGTTGCGGGCGATGGACACGACCATCTGGGAAGTACGGCCGAGTCTCTCGAACGATGCAGCCGAACGCTTCCTTACCGCCACTCAACGGCAGGAGGGACCGCTGTCGGCCCAACCGGTGTCCTGCACTGGTGATTGGCTACTTCACATCACCGACCCGCACTACGCGACGGGCAGGTTCCGCGCCGAGCACCAATGGCGGTTGGAAGGTGAAGCAGGGACGACCCCTACGATGGCCGACGCGATCAATGAAGCCCTGACGCGCGCCGATCGAAACGTGGGCGTGGTGCTTGTGACCGGTGATCTGACTTACGTGGCGTCGACCGCGGAGTTCAAGGCTGCCCGAACAGGCCTCTTCAAGCTGACCAACGGCCTGCTTGGACTGAGTATGGACCACATCGTGGTCGTGCCCGGCAATCACGACATCGTGTGGACCCGCGCCGACGCCTACGACTACGGCGCGCCAGTTGAGGTCGCACCGGCCGAGGCCACCGCCAACTACCGAGAGTTCTTCAGGGCGTTCTACGGGTTTCAGGCGTCTGACCAGTTGTCGATGGCGCGACGATTCGTCTTCCCCGGGGGCTCCTTGGTCGACGTAGTGGGAGTCAACTCGAGCTCGCTCGAGCAAGGCAGCTCGTTCCTCGCCGGGATGGGACGCGTGCAGGAAGCGGGTTACCGCGAGGCGGCCGCCTCGCTGGCCTGGGCGAGGCGGACCGGGCTGGGCCTCAGGATCCTCGCGCTGCACCATCACTTGGCACTAACGGACGATCTTGAGTCGCCGGATGAGTTCCACAAGGGCTTTGGGATCGCGATCGACGCTCCACGGGTGCAGCGGATGGCAGCGCAGGACGGGGTGCATCTCGCGGTACACGGTCACAAGCACCGTGCGTTCGTGTGGCGCGCTGGTGCATACCACCTTCCCGAGTACACGAACGAGCAGTGGGAGCTGGGTAGCTTCAACATCGTTGGTGGAGGCAGCTCCGGCTCCAGCTCCACGGACGGACACCGGAACTTCTTCAACCTTCTCCGGGTGAGAGGCTCGATCGTGGAGCTAGAAATGTATCGAAGTGACCCCAACGGATCCTTCAGCCGCTTCATGACCTGGACGGCGCCGCTGACGGTGAACCGGGACGGCGCGCTCACGATCGAGCCCTGGCAGCGGACAGACAATCGATGACAACCCCCCGACGATCGATCCAGGTGCTCATTCTCGACATGGACGACACCCTCTACCGATGGGTGGACTTCTTCGCCCCAGCTTTGGGCGCGATGGTGGCCAAGGCAGCCGAGCTTCTAGGAGTTGACGAAGACCGCATCCGAGAAGATTTGAAGATCGTTCACAGACGTCGAGGCAACACCGAGCAGCCGTTTGCGCTGCTGGAGACGGACATCGTCCAGGAACGGCTGCCGACCAAGCCGCAGGTCGAACGCCACGAGTTCCTGAGGCCTGCCTTCGCCGAGTTCAACCGGATCCGAAGCGAGCGCCTCCGGCTGTTCTCGGATGTCGTGCCGACTCTGACCTCAATCAAGGCGAGTGGTTGTCGAATCTTCGGTCACACCGAGGCCACCGACGTAAACATCAGAAGCCGGATACGGACGCTGGGCCTCCAGTCGATGCTGGAGGCGGTGTACGCGCCCTCCTTTAGCGGCCCGCCACACCCGCTCGGCGACGCGCCGCACACTCCGTTAAGCGTGGTGGAGATTCGTGAGGTGCCGTCGCACAAGCGGAAACCCGACCCGGACGTCGTGCTCGGCATCGCGCGCGAGGTCGGTGTCCCCCCGCATCGTTGCCTCTATGTCGGCGACAACCTCAAAAAGGACATAACGATGGCCAAGCATGCGGGAATGCTGGCGGCTTGGGCGCGTTACGGCGCCGAGCGGGATCCGGATCTTTGGGAGCAAGTTGTACGGGTCACACATTGGGATCCAACCGACGCCGCACAGGCGGCAGACGTCCATCTGGACGTTGCGAGCCCAGACGTCATCCTGGATGCCTTTGGGGAGTTGCTGCTCCATTTCGAGTTCGCCGGGGTTGACGACACGTCAGGTTATGGCTAGACGGTCGGGGCGCCTGGCCATGTGGTGATTTGGTGCCATGTCCGACTCTCGCGGGCCATCTAGCGGCCGAAGGGGTCGGGGCGCTTTTCGAGCAGGCGGTGCAGCGTCTGCTGGATCGTCTCGCGCACCTGGTCGGCCAGGTTGAAGATGACCATCGGGTCGTCGGCGTGGTCGACGAGGTCCGCGGTGGGTATCGGCGGGCAGAACTCGATCAGCCACTTGCTCGGCAGCGGCACCAGCCCCAGCGGGCCGAGCCAGGGGAACGTGGGCGTGACCGGAAAGTACGGCAGCTTGAGCAGGCGGGCCAGCGGCTTGAGGTCGCCCAGGATCGGGTAGATCTCCTCGGCGCCGACGATCGCCACCGGGACGATCGGGGTGCCGGTGCGCAGCGCCGCCGAGACGAAGCCGCCGCGGCCGAAGCGCTGCAGCTTGTACCTGTCGCGGTAGTGCTTGCCGACGCCCTTGAAACCCTCCGGGAAGACGCCGACAAGCTCGCCCCCGCGCAGGAGGCGCTCGGCGTCCGGGTTGCAGGCGACCGTGCCGCCCGACTTGCGGGTCAGCTCGGAGAGCACCGGCACGCGGAAGACGAGGTCGGCGCCGAGCAGCCGGAGGTGGCGGGCCTTGGGGTGCTCGTCGTGCACGGCGATCGAGAGCATCAGCGCGTCCATCGCGACCGTGCCGGAGTGGTTGCCGACCACCAAGCCGGCGCCGTCGTCGGGCAGGTGCTCCAGGCCGAAGACCTCGGTGCGGAACCAGTCGCGGTAGAGCCGGCGCAGGATCGGATAGAAGACGTGGTCGGTCAGCTCCGGATCGAAGCCGAACTCGTCCACCTCGTACTGCCCGGAGAGGCGGCGGCGCAGGAAGGACAGTGCCGACGCGACCCGCTGATCCCACGGGTCGCCCGGCCAGTCCTCGACAGACGGGTCACTCATGAGCTCTCACTTGCGGCGGCGCGGACCCGCCGGATGCCGTCCAGGATCGTCCGCTCGGCGGCCGCCATCTGTTCGGCGGTCACCAGCGCGCGGTCGGCGTGCCCGCGGATGAAGTCGTCGAAGGCTGACGCGGTGGTGCGCGGCTCGAACCCGTACTCCTCGATGAGGCGGGTGGTGTCGACCACCCGGCCGTGCACGAAGAGGTCGAGCTGGTCCAGCCCGTAGCGGCCGAGCCGCAGCCCGCCGGCGAGCGTGGCCGCGGCGGACAGGCCGGGCTCGAAGACCGGCACAGCGAGCCGCCCCGCCCGCCGGATCGCCTGGGAGAGCGCGAGCACGCCGGCGCCGGCCACGTTGTAGGTACCGGGGTGGTCTTCCACCACCGAGCGGTGCAGCACTTCGAGCGCGTCGTCGACGTGCAGGAACTGCAGTCGCGGGTCACGGCCGAGCACGGTGGGCACGAAGGGCTGCGCGAAGTACCGGGTGAGGGTGGTGTCGGCCCGGGAGCCGATGAACGGCGCGAACCGGAGCACCGTCGCGCTGACGTCGGGCCGCCGGCGGCGGAAGCCGCGCAGGTAGCCCTCGACGTCGAGGATGTCGCGCGCGAAGCCACCTCGCGGCACCTGGCGCGGCTCGGTGTCCTCGGTGAAGACGGCGGGGTCGCGGAACGAGGCGCCATACGCCGCCGTGGATGAGCGCACCACCAGCTTGCGCAGGTGGGGTGCCTGCTGGCAGGCGGCGAGGAGCTGCATCGTGCCGATGACGTTTTGCTCCTTCATCGCGGCGCGGCCGCCCGGCTCGGGCGACGTGACCAGCGAGAGGTGCACCACGACCTCGGCGTCGAGCTCGGCCACCACCGTGGGGGCCGAGCCCGCGTCGGCGCGCACGTGCTCGACGCCGCTGAGCATCTCCTGGATCTCAGCGGCGGGCTCATTGGGGTCGAGACCGACCACGCGGCCGACGCGATCATCGGCAGCGAGGCGGGCGGCGACGTGCGCGCCGAGGTACCGGCTAATGCCGGTTACCACGACGACGCCCAAGGCGGCAGTCACCGCCACCTCACGTTTCGATGCTCGTCCGGCGTGGAAACCCGGACGTGGCTACTTGCCGAGACGACGACGCTGGACGCGGGTCTTGCGCAGCAGCTTGCGGTGCTTCTTCTTAGCCATGCGCTTGCGGCGCTTCTTGACGACCGAGCCCATACGAAAGCCTTCCCGTTGCGATTCCTCGGCTACAGCCGGTCACCCTCCGGCGACCAATCTGGACAGCGGACCGGAGCTGCCTGGTGGGCGCCGACGCCCGTCGGACTCACGGTCGCCCACCAGGGTAGCCCCTGCTACGCCGACTCTTGGAATGCCCCCGAAGGTATTCGTGCACCGCGTGCTCCGGGACCCGGAAGGACCGGCCGACCCGGACCGCCGTTAACTCGCCAGAGTGCACCAGCCGATAGACGGTCATCTTCGAGACGCGCATCAGTGTCGCCACCTCAGCGACGGTCAGGAACTTGACCTCCGACAGTCTGCTCTCGGACTGTGGTGATCCTGCCATGGCTCACCAACCCATCCCATCCCCGGCGCGCGCCGCCGGACGGGATGCGCCGCGGCGGGCTACGCGCGTGTAACTAGTACGGTACCGGGACGGCTGTGACCCACGCGATCCCTTCAGCCAGATGATCATGATCAGTCAAGTCGCCACTCCGGGCGATCAGCATAATTCACCCCAAGGGGCATACCGGACCTTCAGCAACTCCGCCCGGCAACCTACTCCGTGCGGAGCGCCACCACCGGATCGAGGCGGCCCGCGCGCTGGGCGGGCACCACGCCGAAGACGATGCCCACCGCCGCCGACACCCCGAACGCCAGCGCCAGCGACCACCAGGTGATCGCGGCGGGCACCGGGGAAAGCTCGCCCACCAGCAGCGCGGCGCCCACACCGAGTGCCATGCCGGTGACCCCGCCGATGGTCGTCAGCAGCACCGCCTCCAGCAGGAACTGCACACCGATGTCGCGCGGCCGCGCGCCGACCGCCTTGCGCAGGCCGATCTCCTTGGTCCGCTCACGCACCGAGACCAGCATGATGTTGGAGACACCCACCCCACCCACGAGCAGCGAGATGCCCGCGATGGCGGCCAGCACACCGGTCAGCACGCCGAGGATGTCTCCGAGTACACCGAGAATCTGCTCCTGGGTCACCGCGCTGAACTCGGTGTCCGGGTGGCGCTCGCTGAGCTCGGCCACGATCCGCTCGCCGAGCGCGTCGATCCGCTCCCGGTCCGGCGCCTTGACCGCGATGCCGTCGATACGGTTCGTCCCGTACAGGCGGTGCGCCGTCGTCACCGGGATGTGCACCTCGTCGTCCCGGTCGACGCCGAGGCTTTGGCCGAGTGGTGCGAAGACGCCGATGACGCGAAACCGTACGCCCGCCACGGACACCTGCTGCCCCACCGCGTCGCGGTCGCCGAAGAGGGAACGGGCGACGGTCGCGCCGAGCACCGCCACGCGACGGGCGGTGTCCACATCGGACGATGTTAGGTAGCTGCCGCGCGCGACGTTCCGGACGAAGACCTGCGGCGTGGTCTCCAGTACGCCCTGCACGGTGGTGAACGTCGACAGGTTGCCGGCGCGGACCGTCTCCCCCGACGTGACGGTGACCGCCACCCGCGAGGGATCGCCGACCACCCGGCCCACAGCTTCCACATCGGACAGCGAAAGGCGGGAAACCGAGGGCGCCGAGTTGAACTCCAGCCGTCCCGGCACCACGATCAGCAGGTTGGAGCCGAGCCCTTCGACCTGCTGCTCGACCTCGCGCTTGGCTCCGGTGCCGATCGCCACGAGCACCACCACCGCGGCGACACCGATCACCACGCCGAGCATGGTCAGGCCGCTGCGCAGCCGGTTGGCCCGCAGGGCGTCGAGCGCGACCCGCCATGCCTCGACAAGCCTCACGACTCGTCCTCGGTCGGGCGGCGCGGTGACGGTACGACGGGTCCCGGCGGCGGCACGACGACGCCGTCCCGCATCACGATCTGGCGGCTGGCCCGAGCCGCGACGTCACGGTCGTGGGTGACCAGCACCAGGGCCACGGCGGATGTCGTGTTCAGCTCTTCGAGCAGGGCCAGCACGGCGTCACCCGTCGCGGTGTCGAGGTTGCCGGTCGGCTCGTCGGCGAGCAGCACGGCCGGGTCGGTGACCAGCGCCCGCGCGATGGCGACCCGCTGCTGCTCGCCGCCGGAGAGCTGGTTGGGGCGGTGGTGCAGGCGATGCCCCAGCCCCACCCGCTCCAGCATCTCGCTCGCCTTCGCCCGCCGCTGGCGCGCGCCCACGCCGCGGTACACGAGCGGCAGCGCCACATTGTCCACGGCGGAGGTGCGGGGCAGCAGGTGGAAAGCCTGGAAGACGAAGCCGATCGTCTCGTTGCGCAGCCGCGCCATCTCCGGCGGCGACAGCGTCGAGACGTCCCGCCCCCGATGACGAGCCGGCCGCCGGTCGGCCGGTCCAAGCCGCCGAGAAGGTGCATCAGCGTGGACTTGCCGGAGCCGGACGGCCCGACGATCGCCACGTAGTCGCCCGGCTCGATGACCAGCGAGACGCCGCGGAGCGCGGGCACGGACACCCCGTCCAGCTCGTACGTTCGCGTGACGTCGGTGGCCTCCACGGCCTGCCCGGCCGCGGTCACTGTACCTCCGGGTTCGCTCGCTCGTGCGGCGCCAAAGGCGACGTCTTCCTCCACCACCCCGAAACCCCGACTACGTCGGCGGGCCGGCTCCGTCCAGACGCCGCCGCGCCAACTCGCTCGCTCACGGCACCTCTTGACCGGCGGTGACCTGGTCGGTGCCGCGGACGACCACGCTGTCGCCATCCGCCACTCCGGAGACGATCTGCACCAGATCCTGCCCCTGCACCCCGACGGTCACGTCGACCCGCTCGGCGCGCCCGTCGCGCACCACCCACACCGCGTCCCGCCCGTCGGCGGAGAAGACCGCGGCGGCGGGCACGGTGACCGCGTCGGCCGCCTCGCGCACCTGGAGGTGCACGACCGCGCTCATCCCCGGCCGGGGCGCCGGCGCGTCCCGGCCGTCGCCGAACTGCCCGTCCCCGAGGGAGAGCCGCACCCGGTAGGCGACGCCGCCGCGCGCCGAGGCGGTCGGCAGCACGTCGACCGAGCGAACCTCGCCGGTGTACGTGGCGCCGGTCGCCGCGTCCAGCTCCACCGTCGCCGAGAGCCCCGGGCTGACCAGCAGCACGTCGGTCTCGTCGACCTCGGCCACCAGCCCCAGCGCGGAGACGTCGACCACGGTCAGGATCGCCGCACCGGCGGTGACCACACCGCCGACCGGCACGGCGACGTCGACGCCGGCCGCCGGGCCCGAGGCCGCCGAGGGCGGGGTGAGCACGCCGGCCGGCAGCTGCGCGTTCGCGCCGCCGAGCAGGCCGGCCAGCGCCTCGGCGGAGGCACCGCCGGCCGGTGACGCCGCACCGCCGAGCTGCACCACACCGGGTATCGGCGCCCGCAGCGTGAGGGCATCCACAGTGGACTTCGCCAGGTCGTACGCCTGCTGCGCCTGGAGTCGCTGTGCGGCGGAGAGCGCGCTGACGGCGGAACTCAGCCCCGCCACGCCTCGCTGCACCGCGCGGACCGCCTGCCCGGCGGCGCGGGCAGCGGCGTCGTACTGCTTCTCAGCGGCGTCGACGTGCGCGAGCAGCGCGCCCCGCACCTGCGGGTCGGCGATCTTGCCGGCGGCGGTGCGGGCGGCGTCGAACGCGGCGGCCGCGGCCTTGTCGGTGTTGCGCTGCACCGTCGTCAGGTTGACCCCGCCACCGAAGCCGCCACCGGCCCGCTTGGCCGCGTCGAGCGCCGCCTTCGCCTGCGCGAGCCGCTGCCGGGCGCCCGGGGAGTCGATGACCGCGAGCACCTGCCCGCGCCGCACCGTCTCGCCCGGTCGCACGCGCATCGCGGCGAGCGTGCCGTCGGCCGGTGAGGTGAGAGTGGCGGCAGCCTTCGCGGTGACCGACGCCGGGGCGTCGACCACCTCGGCGACCTCGCCGCGGGACGCGTTGCCAAGGGCCACGGCGGACTCTTCGTCGCCACAGGACGCGGCTGTCGCGCCGAGCGCGAGGAGGGCAGCGCCGGCGAGCAGAATCAATTTTCGTGGCGGGGGGACGCCAGACACGGGGCCTATGCTACGAGGCCGCGCTCCGTACGTACGACACGCAGTCGTCCTGAAGGGACTGCCACGGCTCGCCGAAGGCGCCTTCGGACGCCTCTTCGGGCGACTTCCGCTCGTGTACGACCGCCTTGAAGAAGTCGAGCATCGCCTGCTCACCGAAGCGGTCGACAAGGTGGCGCACGGCGAGGTAGCCGACCCCGTAGGCGGCGCTGACCTGCCAGTCCGTCGCGCGCTCGCCAGGCTCGGCGGTGCTCAACGGGCCGTGCCACCCGCCGGACACGAGCCGCCGCACGTCGCCCAGGCTCTCGTACCGGCTGACCGGCCGCCCGCCCGCCGCGGCGAGGTCGGCGACGCCCTCGACAAGCCACCAGTTTTCGCCGGTGCGGTAGCCGCCGCCGGGCAGCGAGGCGGCGTGCGTCATCTCGTGCCGCAGCAGGTCGTCGAGCACGCTGCTGTGCAGGTCCTTGCCGTTGAGCACGACGTCGAAGTGGCCGCCGCCGACCGGTACCGCGTATCCGGCGGTCCACTCGGGGCGGTCGCCGCCGTACCACCGGCGCCACTCCGCCTCGCCCGCGTAGAAGATCTGGTAGTGCCTGGGCGGCGTGCCGTCCACCGCGTACCTGTCGGCGACCTCGGCCGCCCGCTCCGCCTCGCGCAGCACCTCGGCCAGGCGGGCCTTCTGGACGGCGGTCGTGGCGACCACCGCCCGCTTGCCCACGGCCACCACAAGATCGCTGGTCTCCCACGGCCGCGGCCCGTCCTGGGCCTTGGGCGATGACTCCACCGCCACCATCCGGGGCACACCGGCCCGGTCGACCCACGTGGTCTCGATCGACACCGGCCCGGTGAGGCAGCCGGGCTCGACGAAGCAATGCTCGTAGGTCACGGCGACCTGCCACCGGGAACCGACCCGATCGGGGATGTCGGTGATCCGCACCCGCCACGTGGTGACCTTGAGCGCGCGCAGGGACCGGAACTGCCGGCGCAGCGCGGACACCGCCGTCGACTTCGGCTCTGCCACCGCGAGGAAGCCCCGCTCGTCGCCGCGGAGCAGCGCGCCCGCCTGCTGGGTGAGCGCCTCCGCGATCCGCTCGCGCAGCCAGAGCTGTGTCACCTGCTCGGGATCGCCGGGCTCGGGGCTCTCGACGGCGACCGGGCTGGCGCTGGCCGCCGCCGCTTCCGGGGCGCGGTCGCGAAGGCTGACGATCGCGACAATCGGTACCGCGCAGGACAGCACCGTGCCCACGACACCGAGCGCCACCCACATGGGCCACCGGCTGCGGCGCGGCGGCGTGGAGGGCTCGATCACACGCGGAGACTACCCGTGCGGGGTCACCCCTTGCGGCTGACCGCCTTGAGGAAGAAACCGACATTCGCCGGCCGTTCGGCC
The DNA here is from genome assembly GCF_011764425.1 of Phytohabitans houttuyneae. Classification (NCBI taxonomy): domain Bacteria; kingdom Bacillati; phylum Actinomycetota; class Actinomycetes; order Micromonosporales; family Micromonosporaceae; genus Phytohabitans; species Phytohabitans houttuyneae. The sequence continues at coordinate 4,752,210 of NZ_BLPF01000001.1, read as the reverse complement.
AGTCGGCGCATCAGGTACGGGTACCACTGCGTCCCGTATGGCACGTAGACACGCACCGTGTATCCCTCGGCGGCCAGGCGGGCCTGCTCCTCCGGGCGCACGCCGTACAGCAGCTGGAACTCGAACTCGTCCGGCGACCGGTCGAACCAACGCGCCCGGTCTTCGCCGATGGCGATCAGGCGCGGGTCGTGGGTGGCGAGCATCGGGTAGCCGTCGCCGGACATGAGGATGTTGAGGCAGCGCACGTACGACTTGTCGACGTCCAGAGTGGACTGGTAGGCGACCGACTCGGGCTCCTTGTACGCCCCCTTGCACAGCCGCACCCGCGAACCGGCCGTCGCCAGCTCCCGGCAGTCGGCCTCGGTGCGCCGCAGGTACGCCTGGAGCACCGCGCCCGTGGTCGGAAAGTCGGTGCGCAGCTTGGTCAGGATGTCCAGCGTGGAGTCGGTGGTCGTGTGGTCCTCGGCGTCGAGCGTGACAGTGGTGCCCGCCTCCGACGCCGCCACGCAGATCGCCCGCGCCCCGTCGTACGCCAGCTGCTCGTCGAACTTCTGCCCCAGCGCGGAGAGCTTGACGCTCACCTCCGCGGCCGGGGTGAGCGCGGCGTCCCGGAGCGCCTCGAGCAGCGCCACATAGGCATCCCGGGTGGCCACCGCCTGCTCAGGCGTCTCGGTGTCCTCACCGAGCACGTCCAGGCTCACCGACAGTCCCTCGGCGACCAGCTCACCGGTCGCCCGCAGCGCGTCGTCCGGCGACGTGCCGGCGACGAACCGCCGCACCACACCACGCGTGAGCGGCGCAGTCTCGACGAGCCGCTCCATCCGGGACGACCGGGAGGCGGCGAGGATGACCGATCGCAGCATGAGGCGAGCGTAACGCCCGCCTCCCGGAGTGGCCCGGTTACCGTCCGCGCGAGCGCGCCGCCGCCCGCAGAGCGAGGGCCGGAGCTACAGCGACGCGCCACGATGGGCCCCGGTCGTCTACGGTTGTCGGGTGAACTTCGACGCGTACGCCAGGACCGCCGTTGACCTTGTCAACGCGTCGCTGGACGAGCTCGATGGCCTCCGGGGCCTCTTCGGCGAAGAGAACTCCTGGATGGGCACCGAGGTCGTGGAGCGCGACCTGGCCATCTTCCGCCGGGCACAGAAGCGCCTGCGAGATGTCTTCGAGTTCGGCACGTCCGGTCGTGACACCGAGGCTGTCGCCGAGCTCAACGCGCTGCTGGAGGCCTTTCCGGTCCAGCCGCGGATCTCCGGTCACGACGCAAGTGACTGGCACATGCACGTCACCAGCCGGGGCGCCTCGGTCAGCTCGGAGTACCTTGCGGGCGCCGTCTGGGGCCTGGCCGTGTGGCTGTGCGAGTACGGCAGTGCCCGATTCGGCGTCTGCGCCGACGAGCGCTGCGGCAACGTCTACCTGGACACCTCGTCCAACAACTGCCGGCGGTTCTGCTCGGAGCGGTGCGCCACCCGCTCCCACGTGGCCGCCCACCGCGCCCGCAAGAAGGAAAAGCTGCTCACCTCGGTGTGACCGGCGGTCCACAGGACGGCACTCAGGCGGGCGAGCCCGCCCTCGCGGAGCGAGGGCCGGTAGCAAGGTGCTGCCGTGCGTACGCCAGTGACTCGCTCAGGTCAGCCTCGCGGACCGCGCGGCTGCTCGCCTTGCGCGTGGCCACCTCGACCGCCACAGACCCGGTGAAACCCCGCCCTGCCAGCGACGCGAGCAGCTCGCCGCAGGGCTGGCTGCCCCGCCCGGGCACCAGGTGCTCGTCGCGCCCCTCGCCCGTGCCGTCGCCGAGGTGGACGTGGGCGAGCTGGGCGCCCATCGTGTCGGCCATGACCAGCGGGTCGGTGCGCGAGGCCGCGCAGTGCGACAGATCCAGGGTGTACGCGTCGTAGCCGGTCTCGGTGGGATCCCACCCCGGCACGTACGGCACGAACTCGCGACCGGCCATACGCACCGGGTACATGTTTTCCACCGCGAACGTCACATCCGGGTGCTTAGCGGCCAAGCGGGCCAATCCAGTGTCAAAGCTGCGGGCGTAGTCGCGCTGCCACGTGAACGGCGGGTGCACCACCACCGTGGGCGCGCCCAGCGTCTCGGCGAGCACGGCAGCCCGCCGCAACCGCTCCCACGGGTCGGAGCTCCACACCCGCTGGGTGACCAGCAGGCAGGGCGCGTGCACGGACAGCACCGGCACGTCGTAGTGCGCGGCCAGGCCACGCAGGGCACCTGCGTCCTGGCTGACCGCGTCGGTCCAGACCATGACCTCGATGCCGTCGTAGCCCAGGGTGGCAGCCATCTCGAACGCCGCCGCCGTCGGCTCAGGGAAGACGGAGGAGCTGGACAGGAGTACGGGGACGCGGGAACTCACGCTTGCCAGGGTATCGCCACGGTGGTAAATGCGCTTTGGCGCTACGCCGGCTCCAATTGGTCAAGACGGCGAAGAATGACCCCTTCGCGCAGAGCCCAGGGGCAGATGTCCACCGCGTCGATGTCGAGCCGGCGCATGGTCGCCTCGGCCACCACCGCGCCGGCGAGAAGCTGGTGCGCCCGGCGGGCGCTCACACCCTCCAAACCGGACAGTTCGCGCGGCGAGATGTGCCGGATGAACCCGATCACCTGCCGGAGCCCGTCGCGGTGCAGGACCCGGGGCGCCCACAGCCCGGCCGTCGAGGGCGCGGCGCCGGCCAGGCGGGCCAGCGTGCGGAACGTCTTCGACGTGGCCACCGGCCGGTCCCAGCCGACCTCGGAGAGCTTCTGCACGGCCGGGTCGAGCATGTCCTCCACGTACTCGAGCAGCTCGTCGACCCGATGCGCGGGCGGCGGCGCGGCGGTGTTGCCGTCGATGTGGAGCCGGTCGCGGGTCAGCCGGCCGGCGCCGAGCGGAAGTGACATCGCCAGGTCGGGGTCTTCGTCGATACCGGCCGCGAGCTCCAGCGAGCCACCGCCGATGTCCATCACCAGCAGGCGACCCGCCGACCAGCCGAACCACCGCCGTACCGCCAGGAAGGTGGCCCTGGCCTCGTCGGCGCCGGAGAGCACCTGCAGCCGTACCCCCGTCTCCTCCCGGACCCGCGCAAGCACGGCGGCGGAGTTGGTGGCGTCCCGTACCGCGGAGGTCGCGAAGGCCAGCAGGTCGTCGGTGACCAGCCGGGCCGCGGCGGACATCGCGTCAGCGGCGCTCTTGACCAGCGCGTCCGCTCCCGACTTGGTCAGCGCGCCGTCCTTGCCGATCTGCTCGGCCAGGCGGAGCACGGCCTTCTCCGAGTGCGCCGGCCAGGGGTGTGCGCCGTGGTGGGCATCCACGACCAGGAGGTGCACCGTGTTGGAACCGACGTCGAGGACACCGAGGCGCATACGCAAACCTTAAGGGCGGGAGCGGATAGGTGCTGGTCATGTAACGCTTACGCGACACGGCGACAAGCGTCGGAACCGCCTTGTGCGCGCGTAAGCTGACCGGGTGGCAAGCCTGCACGTCCTCGTCGACGACCCCCAGGACCCGCGGAGCAAAGAAGTTCCGCTCGACTTTCCCCGGGAGTGGATCGAGTTTGTCGACCCGGAGGACCCCAAGCACGTGATACGTGCCGATCTCACCTGGCTGCTGTCCCGATGGACCTGCGTCTTCGGCAAGGCGTGTCACGGGATCATCGCCGGCCGCGCATCCGACGGGTGCTGCTCGCACGGCGCCTTCTTCACCGACTCCGACGACGAGGAGCGGGTCAAGGCGGCGGCCAAGCGGCTGACGCCGGAGACCTGGCAGCACTACCGCCGCGGCTTCAAGAACTACACGGAGATGGACTCCATCGACGGCAAGAGCCCCGCCCGCCGCACCGCCACCCAGGGCGAAGAGGGCCCGTGCGTGTTCCTCAACGACGCGGACTTCGCCGGGGTGGCGGCTGCGCGCTGCACGCCCAGGCGCTGCGCGACGGCGTGCACCCGCTGGAGTACAAGCCGGACGTGTGCTGGCAGCTGCCGGTGCGGCGCGAGCAGGAGTGGTCCAAGCGGCCGGACGGCAGCAAGGTGCTGGTGACGACGCTGACCGAGTTCGACCGGCGGGGCTGGGGCTCCGGTGGCCACGACCTCGACTGGTGGTGCACCTCGTCGCCCGAGGCACACGTCGGCACCGACGCGATGTACCTGTCGTACGAGCCGGAGCTGACCGCGCTGGTCGGCAAGTCGGCGTACGCGAAGCTGGCCGAGCTGTGCGCGGCACGGCTCAAGAGCGGCCTTGTCGCGCCACACCCGGCGACGACGGCCGCCCAGCCGCCCAAGCCCGTGCGGCGGCGACGCCTGCCCCTGGTCGAAAAGGCTCAGGGCTCGAACTTGTAGCCCAGGCCGCGGACCGTGACGATGTAGCGCGGCGTGCTCGGCTCGGGCTCGACCTTGGAACGAAGGCGCTTGACGTGGACGTCGAGCGTCTTCGTGTCACCCACGTAGTCGGCGCCCCACACACGGTCGATCAGTTGGCCGCGGGTCAGCACCCGGCCGGCGTTGCGCAGGAGCAGCTCCAGCAGCTCGAACTCCTTGAGTGGCAGCTGCACGGCGGCACCGGCGACGGTCACCACGTGGCGCTCGACGTCCATCCGCACCGGGCCGGCGGCCAGCGTCGGCGCGGTGAGCTCGACCGCGTCCACGCTCTGGCGGCGCAGGACCGCCCGGATGCGGGCCACAAGCTCACGCGGCGAGTACGGCTTCGTCACGTAGTCGTCGGCTCCTATTTCCAGCCCGACGACCTTGTCGATCTCGCTGTCCCGCGCGGTCACCATGATGATCGGGACGTGGGAGCGCTGGCGCAGCTGGCGGCACACCTCGGTGCCCGACATCTCGGGCAGCATGAGGTCGAGCAGGACGATGTCCGCACCGGTCCGGTCAAACTCGGTGAGGGCGGAGGTGCCGGTCGCGGCGACCGAGACCTCGAATCCCTCCTTGCGGAGCATGTAGGACAAGGCGTCGGAGAACGACTCCTCATCCTCGACCACGAGCACGCGGGCCAACAGACTTTCCTTCCTGTTGCTCGTCAGGCCTGTCGAAGCTCGGCCGGACCGGCCTCGATCTCAACTGACGGTGGTAGCGGCAGCACGGCGTCCGGCGGACGGGCGGGCAGCCGGATGGTGAACGTCGACCCACCGCCCAGCCTGCTCGACACCTCCACGCGGCCGCCGTGATTTGTCGCGATGTGCTTGACAATTGCAAGACCGAGCCCGGTGCCGCCGGTCGCGCGGGAACGGGCCTGGTCGGCTCGGTAGAACCGCTCGAAGATCCGGTCGAGGTCGCTCGGCCCGATCCCGATGCCCTGGTCGGTCACGGCGATCTCAACGTACTCGTCGTCACCACGGGTGACCACGTCCACCGTCGTATCTTCCGCCGAGTAGGCGATCGCGTTTTCCACCAGGTTGGCGACGGCGGTGGCGATCTGGCTGTCGCTGCCGTACACCGTCAGACCTCGCGCACCGGTCACGTCGACCTCGATGTTTCGGGCGGACGCCGCCGTGCGCGTGCGGTCGATCACTTCGGCCATGACCCAGTCGAGCGCCACCGGCTCGGGCGCGGGCAGCGGCTCGGCACCCTGGAGCCGGGTCAGCTCCAGCAGCTCGTTGACCAGGCGGCCGAGCCGGGTCGACTCGGACTGGATCCGCTCGGCGAACCGCCGGGCGGCCGCCACGTCCTCGGCCGGGTCGGTGGTGACGCTGTCCGGGTCGGTGGCGTCCAGCAGCGCCTCGGCGAGCAGCTGCAGCGCGCCGATCGGGGTCTTCAGCTCGTGGCTGACGTTGGCCACGAAGTCACGCCGCACGCGGTCGACCCGGTGCGACTCGGTCACGTCGGCGGCTTCGACGGACACGAAGTTGCCGCCCAGCGCGACGGCCCGCAGGTGCACGCCGAGCGGTGCCTGCGGCCCGCCCTCCCGGCCCCGGGGCAGGTCGAGCTCCACCTCGCGGCGCACCCCCGTACGCCGGACCTGGCCGGCGAGGGTGCGCACGATCGGGTGGGCGGCGATGGTGCCGGGCTGGGGTCCGGCGCGCAGGAGGCCCATCGCCCGCGCGGCCGGGTTGACCAGCACAGGCACGTCATCATGATCGAGCACGACGACGCCGACCCGCAGCGCGTCGAGACTCTTGCGGCCCAGCCCGGGGGGCTGGCCCTGCGGCTCCTTGGCGATAGCCGGCCTCCCGTTGTCGCGGGTGGCTTCTCCGAAGCCCCCGGCGGACTCGCCCTTCGTCCCGGAGGGCCGACCGCCTACCGGGACGAGCAGACCACGGACCCCCGCGCGGCCGCGCACGGCGAGCAGGGCAGCTGTCCCGGCCACCAGGCCGAGGACGCTGCCGACCACGCCGACTCCGACCGCCCACTCCACGTGGCGATCGTAGGGTCATTGTTAACCCAACCGCTTCGCAGAATAGGACAAACCTGACGCACTTCCAAGAGTGTTCACCGCTCGGCCCAGCGTCGTTCACCCCCTTGGGGCAGAGATCGTGAAGCATCGCCTAGCATCGACGCGATGCGTGACGAGCTGCGGGCAGACCTTCTGGAGGTGGGTCGCCTCCTGGTTTCCATGGCCGAGGCGGTCCGCACAGCCATGGCGCGCGCCACCGAGGCACTGCTGACCGCCGACCGCGCGATCTGCGAGATGGTCATCGCGCGCGACGCCGAGGTGGACGAGCTGCACCGGCACGTCGACCAGCAGGTGTATGACACGCTCGCCCGCCAGGCGCCGGTCGCCACCGACCTGCGGCTCGTGATCACGGGCATCCGGATCGCCGCCGACCTGGAGCGGATGGGTGATCTCGCCGAGCACGTGGCAAAGACGGCGCTGCGGCGTTACCCGGCGCCAGCGCTGCCGCCCCAGCTCCGTGAGGTGATCACCTCGATGGCTGCCGTCGCCGACCGGATGGCGGGCAAGGTGGGCCTCGTGCTCACCACGCAGAACGCCACGCTCGGCGCCGAGCTCGAGAGCGACGACGACGCGATGGACGAGCTGCAGCGGCAGCTCTTCAGCATCCTGCTGCACAAGGACTGGCCGCACGGCGCGGAGGCCGCGATCGACGGCGCGCTGCTGGGCCGCTTCTACGAAAGGTACGCGGACCACGCGGTCAACGCCGGGCAGCAGGTCTTCTACCTCGTCACAGGTGAGACGAGCGAGCCGCCCGACGTCGTCGCGTAGGCGTCGGGGCTAGCGCCCCTGGTTGGCGACCGCGGCCGCCGCTTCCTTGGCCGCTTCCGGGTCGAGGTACGTCCCGCCGGGCGTGACCGGGCGCAGCGAGGCGTCCAGGTCGTAGCGGAGCGGGATGCCGGTGGGGATGTTGAGCTTGGCGATCGCCTCGTCGGAGATGCCGTCGAGGTGCTTGACCACCGCGCGCAGCGAGTTGCCGTGTGCGGCCACCAGCACCGTGCGGCCGGCGAGCAGGTCCGGCACGATCGCGTCGTACCAGTACGGCAGGGTGCGGCCGAGCACGTCCTTGAGGCACTCGGTGCGCGGCATCAGCTCCGGCGGGAGCGTGGCGTAGCGCGGGTCGCCGACCTGCGACCACTCGTCGTTGTCGTCGATCGCCGGAGGGGGCGTGTCGTACGACCGGCGCCAGAGCATGAACTGCTCCTCGCCGAACTCCTCCAGCGTCTGTTTCTTGTTTTTGCCCTGGAGAGCGCCGTAGTGCCGCTCGTTGAGCCGCCACGACCGGTGCACCGCGATCCAGTGCCGGTCGGCCGCGTCGAGCGCGAGATTAGCGGTACGGATCGCGCGGCGCAGCACGCTCGTGTGCACCACGTCGGGGAGCAGGCCCTGCTCGCGCAACAGCTCGCCGCCGCGCCTCGCCTCGGCCTCGCCCTTGGCGGTCAGGTCGACATCAACCCACCCGGTGAAGAGGTTTTTCGCATTCCACTCGCTCTCACCGTGCCGTAGCAGCACCAGCGTCCCCAGAGTCATGGCTTCATCCTGCCACCGTGACCGCCACCACATGGAAATCGGGATGCGTGGCTCCCATACACCGGACTAGCTTGTAAGGAACGTAGAGCACTGTGACCGTTACGGGGAGGTATGCGGGCGTGCGGAGCTGGTTACGGGAGACCACTGGTGGCCTGCCCTCCACCTTCTGGTACCTCTGGACCGGCACTCTGGTAAACCGCCTCGGCTCGTTCGTCATGATATTCATGGCGATCTACCTCACCAGCGAGCGTCACTTCACGCAGACCGAGGCCGGTTTGGTGATCGGCCTGTTCGGCGTGGGCAGCGCGATGGGCGTGACGGTCGGTGGCGTGCTGGCCGACCGGTGGGGGCGCCGCCCCACCCTCTTCACCGCCCACCTCGGCGCCGCGACCATGCTGCTGGTGCTGGGCTTCGCCGACGACCGCTGGACGATCACGCTGGGCGCGCTCGTGCTCGGCTTCTTCATGGACGGCAGCCGGCCCGCGTTCCAGGCGATGATGGTCGACGTCGTGCCCGAGCGCGACCGGCTGCGCGCGTTCTCCCTCAACTACTGGGCCATCAACCTCGGCTTCGCCTTCGCCGCGGTGCTCGCCGGCCTCGCCGCCCAAGCCGACTTCCTGCTGCTCTTCCTGGTCGACGCGACGACGACCCTGGTCACCGCCGCCATCATCTTCGTCAAGGTGCGGGAGACCCGGCGCCCGCAGGGCTTCGCCCGCCGCGATACCGGCACCCCGGCGGTCGGCCTGCACACGGTCTTCGCCGACCGGGTGTTCGTCGGCTTCCTGCTGCTGAACCTGCTCACCGCCGTGGTCTTCCTGCAGCACATCTCGATGCTGCCGATCGCGATGGGCCAGGACGGCCTCTCCCCGTCCACGTTCGGCTGGGTGATCGCGCTCAACGGCGTACTCATCGTCTCCGGCCAGCTCTTCGTCCCGCGCCTCATCCGCGGCCGCGACCGCTCCCGCACGCTCGCCGTCGCCTCGCTCATCACCGGCCTGGGCTTCGGCCTGACCGCCATCGCGGACGTCCCCTGGCTGTACGCGGTGACGGTCCTGATCTGGACGATGGGCGAGATGCTCACGTCGCCCTCCAACGCCACGCTCATCGCCGAGCTGTCGCCGGCCGCCACCCGCGGGCGCTACCAGGGCGTCTTCGGGCTCTCCTGGTCGGCGGCCGCCTTCCTCGCGCCGACGCTGGGCGGCTTCGTCATGCAGCACGCCGGCGACGCGGCGCTGTGGCTCGGCGCCGCGGGCATCGCCGCCGCCGTCTCGGTCGGCCAGATCGTCTCCGGCCCTTCCCGCGAGCGCCGCGTGGCCGCGCTCGCCACCGCCGCGGCCCCTTCAGCGACAGAAACAGCCCCACCCGTGGGCGTTCCGGCTCCGGCTGCCGCCCTCGGCGCGGCGGCCGCCGACGACGCACCTCCCGTGGCCGACGACCTGAGCAAGGTCAGCTGACGTCGGCCTGATGGGCGATCCCGCTGGCGAGGAGCGCCTCGGCGCCGGGCACCGACCACTCCCGCAGCACCGCGCGCGTGTGCTCGCCGGGTAGGGGTGGCGGCAGCGAGGGCGCGGCAGCGGGCGTGGCGGAGAAGCGCGGTGCCGGGGCGGGCTGGCGTACGCCGTGCGACTCCACGAAGACGCCGCGGGCGTCCAGGTGCGCGTCCGCCGGCGCCTCGTCCAGCGAGAGGACCGGAGCGACGCAGGCGTCGGTGCCCGCGAACACCTCCGTCCACTCCTCGCGGGTGCGGGTCGCGATCCGGGCCGCGATGAGCGCGCGAAGGTCCGGCCACGACGCGACGTCGAGCTGGGCCGGGCACTCGCTCGGATCCAGGCCCAACCGCTCGGTGAACTCGGCGTAAAACTTCGGTTCCAGCGGACCGACGGCGAGGTGCCGGCGGTCGGCGGTCTCGTACACGCTGTAGAAGGGTGCGCCGCCGTCGAGGAGGTTGGCGCCGCGGCGATCCTGCCACGCTCCACTGTGGAGCAAGCCGTAGAGCTGGGTCGCCAGCAGCGCGGCGCCGTCGACGATCGCGGCGTCGACCACCTGGCCCACGCCGGTGCGCTGGGCCTGCCACAGCGCGGCGAGTACCCCGGCGACGAGCAGCATCCCGCCGCCCCCGTAGTCGCCGAGCAGGTTGAGTGGTGGCACGGGCGGGCCATCGGCGGGACCGATCGCGTGCAGCAGACCGGTGCGCGCCAGGTACGTGATGTCGTGCCCGGCGGTGGCGGCCAGCGGCCCTTCCTGGCCCCACCCGGTCACCCGGCCGTACACGAGGCGGGGGTTGACCGCGTGGCACTCGGCCGGCCCGATGCCCAGCCGCTCCGCGACGCCCGGCCGGTAGCCCTCGATCAGGACGTCGGCACGGGCGGCGAGCGCGCGCACAAGGGCCGCGCCCTCGGGACGCTTGAGGTCGACGGCGATCGAGCGCTTGCCCCGGCCCTGCAGGTCTTCGCGGGGTGGCAGCGGCACGGCGTGCACGCCGACGCGGTCGACGCGCACCACGCTCGCGCCGAGGTCGGCCAGGACCATGCCTGCGAAGGGTGCGGGTCCGAGCCCCGCCAGCTCTAGGACGGTGAGCCCGGAAAGCGGTCCAGCCATGGGCAGACTCTAGGAGCTTCGGCCCGGCGGCGGCGGGCGACACTCACCCCCGTAAGCGTCGCCCGCTCTCGCCGCCGGTCTTAGGTGGCGCCGTCCCCCAACGGCGTGTTGTTGCCACCCATCCCCCAGCACCGATCCTGGCGCGGTCCCGACGACGGACCAGAGTTCCCCCGAACTGTTTTGCCAGGTGTGGCGCGTGCAGATCACGTTACGGCGCAACGCTTTCCAGGCACAAGGCGATTACGTTGTCTCGCCCGTCACATCGTTTGGATGGTTGTCGCTGGGGAACAGGTGGGAAAAAGCCCGCAGGTTGGCAAGGGACTCACCGCGCTTGACCCGCCACTCCCACTCGCGCCGGATCGCCGAGCCAAAGCCGATTTCGAGCATCGTGTCGAAGGATTCGTCCGCGTACGTGAGGACGGACCCGAGCAAGCGGTCGAGCTCGTCTTCGTCCAGACCCGACAATCCCAACCGACCGGTCAGGTAGACGTCGCCGGCGGTGTCGATGGAGAAGGCCACCCCGTACATGCGGGCGTTGCGCCGCAGCAGCCACGCCCACAGCTCCTCGCGCCGCTCGTCCGGCTGCCGCATCACGAAGGCCTCGACGCGCAGGGCGTGCTCGCCCACGATGAGGTTGCAGACGGTCTTGAGCTTGTGGGTGCCGGGCAGGGTCACCGCGTACGACATCTCGCCGGTCGCCTCGCACGGCAGCTCCCGCTCCGCGCAGACCGACTCGATCAGCGTGGCCACGTCGGCCGGCCGCGTCACGCCAGCGCCTTCAGCGCCGCCGCCTCGTCCTGTATCGACGAGGTGAGGCGCTCGCGATGCTCCGTCACCGCCTCACGGTAGACCGCGAGCAGGCCCGACGCCGTACGAGTCCAGGAGAAGTTGCGCGCGTGTCCGACCGCTCCCACGGCCAGCTCCTCGCGCCGCCCCGGGCAGGCGAGCAGCTTGCCGAGCACGATCGCCCAGTCGACCGGACAGTGCCCGTCGACGAGGACGCCGCTGACCCCGTCGCGTACCGCCGTCACCAGGCCGCCGACCGCGGCCGCCACGACCGGCGTGCCGCACGCCTGCGCCTCCAGCGCGACGAGCCCGAACGACTCGTTGTGCGACGGCACCGCCACGAGGTCGGCCGCGCGGTAGAGGGCGGGCAGGTCCTCGCCGGTCAGCGGGGGCAGGAAGCGCACCGAGTCGGCGACGCCGAGCGAGTCGGCGAGGTCGATGAGCGCGGTCGGCTGGGCGAGGCCGGAGCCGGACGGGCCACCACAGATCACGACGGTGACCTGCTCGGCCATCTCGGGCTCCCGGTCGCGCAGGGCGGCCAGCGACCGCAGCAGCACGTCGGGCGCCTTGAGCGGCTGGATGCGGCCGACAAACGCGACGATGTGCCCCCGCTCGGGCAGGCCGAGGCGGCGGCGGTCGGCGACCCGGCCACCGGCGGTGGGCCGGAAGCGCTCCAGGTCGACGCCCGGCTCGACCACCGAGACGTGGGAAGGGTCGGCGCCGTACCTCGTGATGAGGTCGCGGGCCTCGAACCGGGTGTTGGCGACCAGCCGGTCCGCGACGGCGACCACCTGGTCCTCGCCGACGACACGGGCGAGCGGCTCGGGCCGGTCACCGTCGGCGAGCTGGGCGTTCTTGACCTTGGCGAGCGTGTGCGCGGTGTGCACCAGCGGGACGCCCCAGCGCTCCTTGGCCAGCCAGCCGACCTGCCCGGAGAGCCAGTAGTGGGAGTGGATCATGTCGTAGTAGCCCGGCGGGTGCGCGGCCTCGGCGCGCAGCACCCCATTGGTGAACGCGCACATCTGCCCCGGCAGGTCTTCCTTCGCCAACCCTTCGAGCGGTCCGGACATGATGTGCCGAACCGTCACGCCTGGTGACATTTCGACACACGCCGGTCGATCGCTCGACGTGGCTCGGGTGAAGATCTCCACCTCGACGCCAGCGTCGGCGAGGCGGCGGGCCACCTCCACCACGTACACGTTCAGCCCGCCGGCGTCGCCGGTGCCCGGCTGATCCAGCGGTGACGTGTGCACGGACAGGGTGGCGATGCGCCGCGGCGTCGGCCAATGCGACACGTTGCTCCTTCCACGACGGCGAATGTCTCTACGCCCCGGCATTGCAACCCCCGCGGCCGGACTCATCTTCCCGATGACCAGTTGAACGCGCATCTAACGCAGGCGTGAACGTGATCCACCTCTCTCTGTGCGGTGGCCTGGACCGCCCAGTAGGGAAGAATCGCCCCATGACCTCCTCGATCGCGATCGTGACCGGTGCGTCCAGTGGGATCGGCGCCGCCACCGCCCGCAGGCTGGCCGCCGAGGGCTTCCATGTCGTCGCCGCCGCCCGCCGGGTCGACCGGCTGGACGCCCTGGTCAAGGAGATCGGCGCGGCCGGCGGCGAAGCCACCGCCCTGCCCTGTGACGTCACCTCGGACGAGTCGGTCGCGGCGCTGGCCGCCGCGGTGGGCGAGCTCGGCCGGCCGGTCACCGTCCTGGTCAACAACGCCGGCGGCGCCCGCGGTCTCGATCCGGTGGAGACCGGGTCGATCTCCGACTGGCAGTGGATGTACGACGTGAACGTGCTGGGCACCATCCGCGTGACCCAGGCGTTCCTGCCCGCACTGGACGCGTCGGGCGCGGGCACGATCGTGGTGCTGAGCTCCACGGCCGGCCTCATCGTGTACGAGGGCGGGGGTGGCTACGCGGCCGCCAAGCACGCACAGACGGCGGTGGCCGAGACGCTGCGGCTGGAGCTCAGCGGGCGGCCGATCCGGGTGATCGAGATCGACCCGGGGATGGTGCGCACCGAGGAGTTCGGGCTGACCCGCTTCGGCGGCGACGCGCAGAAGGCCGACGCGGTGTACGCGGGCGTGGCCGAGCCGCTCGTCGCGGACGACATCGCCGACTGCGTCGCGTGGACGGTGACCCGCCCGCACTACGTCAACATCGACCGCATCGTCGTGCGCCCGCTCGCCCAGGCCGCCCAGCACAAGGTGCACCGGGTGTTCTGATGGCCGCTCGGCCGCAGGGCGAGATCACCCGCGGGACGACCAATCCCAACCGCCTGCGGCGGGTGGACAACTGGATCGCGGCCACGCTCGGCGACACGCTGCGAGAATCGGCCGACCCGCTGGTGGTCGACCTCGGGTACGGCGAGAGCCCGGTGACCGCCGTGGAGCTGCGCGACCGCCTGGTGGCCGCGGTGCGTCCCGACGTGCGCGTGGTGGGACTGGAGATCGACCCCGCACGCGTGGCCGCCGCCGCGCCGGTCGCCGACCCGCCCGGCCTCACCTTCGCGCGCGGCGGCTTCGAGCTGGCCGGGCTGCGCCCCACGCTCGTACGCGCCTTCAACGTGCTGCGCCAGTACGAGGAGGCAGCCGTACCGGCGGCGTGGCAGACCATGGCCGAGGCACTCGCGCCGGGCGGTGCGGTCGTCGAGGGCACCTGCGACGAGCTGGGTCGCCTGGCGTCGTGGGTAGTGCTCGACGCCGCGGGGCCCCGGACACTCACGCTCGCCGCCAAGCTGTCCACTCTGGACACACCCGCCACGCTCGCGGAGCGGCTGCCCAAGGCGCTCATCCACCGCAACGTGCCCGGTGAGCCGATCCACACGTTCATCTCCACGATGGACGCGGCTTGGCGGGATGCCGCGCCGTACGCGACCTTCGGGCCCCGGCAGCGGTGGTTACGCACCGTATTCGCCACACGGGCCGCCGGCTGGCCGATTCTGGACCGCGCCTCGCGTTGGCGGCTTGGTGAGGTAACAGTCAAATGGCAGACGATTGCACCGAGTTACCTCACTAACGGTTAAATCGTTGAGGAAACGGCGGAAACCTTCCTTAAGACGATAAACCTGGAGATATAGGTGCGTACCAGCTTGCGTATGGCGGCGGCAGCCGCGCTAGTCACCGTTCCGTTGACCATGCTTGGTGCCAGCGCGATGCTGTCGTCCGCGCAGGCCGCCACGCCGCCCGGCAGGTGCTACGGCTACGGCTGCCAGACCACGTCGCCGCCCACGACCGCACCGACCACCAAGCCACCCACCACGGCGCCGACCACAGCGCCGACGACCACGCCGCCCACGACGGCACCGACCACCACGCCGCCGACCACCTCGCCCACAACCACGCCGCCCACGACGGCGCCGACGACCACGCCGCCGACGACCTCGCCCACGACGTCACCGCCCACCACCTCGCCGACCACCTCGTCGCCGGCCACCACCCAGCCGCCGCTGCCGCGGACCGGCGACGCGACGACCGCCGTCGCGGTGACCGGCGTGGTGCTCATCGGCAGCGGCGCGGCCCTGGGGCTGGGCGCCTGGGCGTTCACCCGCCGGCGCCGCTTCGAGGCGTGACCGAGCGCTACAGCTCGCAGTTGACCAGGACCGGTTCGGGGTGGAGCGTCACCCCGAACCGGTTTTTCACGCCGTCCCGGATCTCGCGCGCCAGCCCCAGCAGGTCGGCCGTGGAGCCACCGCCGCGGTGCGTGAGGGCGAGCGTGTGCTTCGTCGAGATGCTGACCGGGCCGGGGCCGTACCCCTTGGTGAAGCCCGCCTTGTCGATGAGCCACGCGGCACTGACCTTGACGACCCCCTCGGGGCTCGGCCACGACGGCGGCTCACCCAGCCCGGCGGCCCGCTCGCGGAGCGCCGTGTACGCCGCGGCCTCCAGCACCGGGTTGGTGAAGAACGAGCCGACCGAGCGGGTGTCCGGATCGGCCTGGTCCAGCACCATGCCTTTGCCGGCCCGCAGTTCGAGCACGGCAGCCCGCGCGTCCGCCAGGGGCACCCGGTGACCGATCTCCACGCCCAGCGCCCGGGCCAGCTCGGCGTAGCGCACCGGCGCCGACTCGGGCGAGCGGGCGAGACGGAAGTCGACGGAGAGCACCACCCAGCGGTCGCTGTGCTTGAAGACGCTGGTCCGGTACGCGAAGCGGCACTCCTCCGGCGTCATCACCAGGCGCTCACCGGTGGTCCGGTCGAGCGCCCGCACCGCCGTGATTGTCTCCGCGACCTCCTGGCCGTACGCCCCGACGTTCTGGATCGGCGTGGCACCGGCCGACCCGGGCACGCCGGAAAGGCACTCGATGCCCGACCAACCGGCCTCCACGGCTTGGGCCACCACGCGGTCCCACGGCTCACCGGCCTCGACCGTCACGGTCACGGTGTCGGCCTCCACCTCGCGGACCGTCACGCCGACGGAGCGGACCAGGACCACCGTCCCGGGATAGCCGCCGTCGCCGACCACCACGTTGCTGCCACCCGCAAGGATGAACGAGTTCGCGGGGCTTTGCGCCAGCTCGTCAGCATTTGTGGCAATCAATACGCGCTGCGCAGGGCCTCCGAGACCCAATGTGGTGTAGGCCGAAAGGGAATCGGGCACGGTCGGTTGGGCGGCAGTAGGCAGTTCGGCGCTAACGTCGGGCACGCCATTCACCCTAGGCTGGATGGCACGGGGGCAACCCAAAGGCCGCCCGGCCGCGTCGGGAGGGTGTCATGACTGAGCAAAGCGAGCGGTGCGTGAGGCACAGTCCGTGTGACGCCTCGTGCCCGCCCGCAGCGAAGCGAGGACGGGCATGAGCGGGCGTAGCGAGCGAATCATCAGACTCAGTGCGCTTGAAGCCTCGTGCCCGCCCGCAGCGAAGCGAGGACGGGCATGAGCGGGCGTAGCGAGCGAATCATCAGACTCAGTGCGCTTGAAGCCTCGTGCCCGCCCGCAGCGAAGCGAGGACGGGCATGAGCGGCAGATTGCACGGGTCGAAGGACTTCTGGATCGCCGGGCTGCGGGCCGAGGGCCCGCCCTTCCGTGACGCGATCTCCCAGGCACCTCCGGACACACCGGTACCCTCCTGTCCCGACTGGACCGTCACCGACCTCGTCCACCACCTCGGCTCGATCTACCGCTGGGCACGTGGCCACGCCACCCGGGGTGTCACCACGCCTCCCGAGCCCCGCCGCGCGGCGGTGCCCGAGGGCCTTCCGACCGGCCCGGCCGCGGCGCAGTGGTGGCAGGAGGAGTACACGGCGCTGCTCGACACGCTCGAGGCCCTCGACCCCGAGCTCCCCGCGTGGAACTGGGCACCGCAGGCCAAAAAGGCCGGCTTCTGGCACCGCCGCATGGCACACGAGACCGCCGTGCACCGGTGGGACGCGCAGATGTCGATCGGCACGGGCGAGCCGGTCGAGGCCAAGCTCGCGGTCGACGGGGTGAGCGAGGTGCTCGACACCTGGCTGCCGGCCGGCCGCCGGCACAACCCGACCTCCCGCCAGGGAATGGTGCACCTCGTGGCGACCGACGCGGCGCAGGAGTGGTTCCTGCGGCTGCGCGGCGAGGGAGTGGCGCTGCTCGACACCGGCACGCTCCTGGACAGCGACGAGCACCCCGCCCGGGTGTACGCGGCGGGCACGGCGAGCGACCTGCTGCTGGCCCTCTACGGCCGGGTCGGCTTCGACGTGCTGGAGATCACCGGCGACCCCACGCTGCTCGACTGCCTTCGCACGGGCTGACGCGGGACCCGACCACCGCGCCACGTGGCACATAATCGTAAGGACCGTGCCAGGGAGTGGTGAGGGGATGACGGTGGGCCTGCTGTTTCCAGACGGCTTCGTATGGGGTGCGGCCACCGCGGCGTACCAGATCGAGGGCGCGGCCCGGGACGACGGCCGCGGGCCGTCGATCTGGGACACGTTCTCGCGTACACCGGGCAAGGTCTTCGCCGGTCACACCGGCGACGTGGCCTGCGACCACTACCACCGCTACCCGGATGACGTGCGGCTCATGGCCGACCTCAGCCTCCGGGCGTACAGGTTTTCGATCTCGTGGCCACGGCTCCAGCCCGACGGCACGGGTCCGGTCAACCCGCGAGGCCTCGACTTCTACGACCGCCTCGTCGACGAGCTGCTCGGCCAGGGAATCGACCCGATCGTCACGCTCTACCACTGGGACCTTCCCCAGTCGCTGGAAGACCGGGGCGGCTGGACCAGCCGCGACACCGCTTCCTGGTTCGCGGAGTACGCGGTGGCCGCGTACACCCGGCTGGGCGACCGGATCTCCACCTGGACCACGCTGAACGAGCCGTGGTGCTCGGCCTACCTCGGCTACGCCGCGGGCGTGCACGCGCCGGGGCGGCAGGACCCCGCGGCCGCGTTCGCCGCCGTCCACCACCTGCTCCTCGGGCATGGCCTGGCCGCGCGGGCGCTGCGCGCGGCGGGCGCCGAAAAGGTGGGCATCACGCTCAACCCGGCCGCGGTGCTGCCGGCCGACCCGGAGAGCGCGGCGGACGCCGAGGCCGTGCGCGTAGTCGACGGCCTGTCCAACCGCATCTTCTTCGACCCGATCCTGGCCGGTGGCTACCCGCCGGACGTGCTGGAGCACATGCGCCGCTTCACCGACCTGGCGTTCATCCAGGACGGTGACGAGAAGGCCATCGCCGCACCGATCGACCTGCTCGGCGTCAACTACTACTCGCCCACCTACGTCGCGGGCCGTCCTGGCGCCCCGGCGGCGGTCCGGCCCACCCCGGCACCGAGGGCATCCTCTTCCTCCCGCCGGCCGGCCCGCTCACCGAGATGGGCTGGCAGATCGAGCCGGCCGGCCTCACCGCGCTGCTCGAGCGAATCGGCCGCGACTACCCCGGCACCCCGCTCTACATCACGGAAAACGGGGCGGCCTTCGACGACAAGGCCGGTCCGGACGGGCAGGTGGCGGACGCCGACCGGATCGCGTACCTGGACGGCCACCTCCGCGCCGTGCACACCGCGATCGAGCGGGGTGTCGACGTGCGGGGCTACCTTGTGTGGTCGCTGATGGACAACTTCGAGTGGGCCGAGGGCTACCGCAAGCGGTTCGGCATCATCCACGTCGACTACCGGACCCAGCGGCGCACGCCCAAGGACAGCGCGCTGTGGTACCGCGACGTCATCGCCCGCAACGGACTGCCGTCATGACTATCGCGCGGGAACGCCCCACCCTCGAAGCGGTAGCTCGCCGTGCCGGGGTTTCCCGCGCCACGGTGTCGCGAGTGGTAAACGGCTCCACGACGGTGGCCGAGCCGATCCAGGAGGCCGTGCGGCAGGCGGTGCGCGAGCTCGGGTACGTGCCAAACCTCGCCGCGCGCAGCCTGGTCACCCAGCGCACCGACTCGATCGCCCTGATCCTGCCCGAGTCGGCGACCCGCGTCTTCTCCGACGACCAGTTCTTCCCGGGGATCGTGCGCGGTGTCAGCCAGGAGCTGGAGGCGGCCGACAAGCAGCTCGTGCTCATCATGGCGGGCTCGGACGCCAGCTACGACAGGGTCGAGCGGTACACGACGGGCCGGCACGTCGACGGCGTCATGTTCGCCTCGATGCACGGCGTCGACCCGCTGCCCGGCACGCTCGCCCGCATCGGCATCCCGGTCGTGTGCAGCGGCCGCCCGATGGGCCGGGGCACACCACCCGTGCCGTACGTGGACGTCGACTCGGTGGGCGGAGCGGAGCGGGCCGTGCGCCACCTGCTCGACGCCGGGCGCCAGCGGATCGCCACGATCGCCGGCCCGCAGGACATGGTGGCCGGCATCGACCGGCTGGCCGGGTACCGCAACGAGCTGAAGGGCTCGCCGCGCCGCCGCTCGATCGTGGCCAACGGCGACTTCACCCGCGAGTCCGGGGCGGTCGCGATGCGCCAGCTCCTGGACGACGACCCCTCACTCGACGCGGTCTTCGTCGCGTCCGACCTGATGGCACACGGTGCCCTTCGCACCCTGCGCGAGGCCGGCCGGCGCGTGCCCGACGACGTGGCGGTGGTCGGCTTCGACGACGTGGAGATCGCCCGCTACACCGACCCGCCGCTCACCACCGTGCGCCAGCCGATCATCGACATCGGCCGCGAGATGGTGCGCCAGCTGCTCCGCATCGCCCAGGGCGAGGATGTCGAGGAGGCCCTGATTCTCCCGACCGAGTTCGTGATCCGCGAAAGCGCCTAGCCGCGGGCGGGCGTGGACGGGGCGGGTGCGTCGATGGGCAGGTCGAGCACCTTGCGGGCGAGCAGTGTGCCTCCCGCCACCGCGGCCGGCATGACCAGGACCGCGCCGAGCGGGATCAGAAAACAGCAGAACACGCCCACGCCAAAGCCCAGTGCCAGCGGCCGGTTGGCGGCGAGAAGGCGGCGGCGGTCGGGCAGGCGCAGGCCGCGCCGGTAGAACGCCACGCCGACCAGCTCCAGCGCGAGGAACCAGCCGCCGACGAGCGCGCCGATGACCGGGACCACGGTCTGGCCGATGAACGGGATCAGGCCGAGGAAGAACAGCGGGATGCCGATCGCCACGGAGAGGGCGATCAGCCGGATCGAGTCCCACAGGCTGCGCCGCAGCGAGCGCCACCACGGCACGTCGATCTCGCCCGGTACGCCGCCGAACCGCTCCTCGATCTTTCCCGAGATCGTTTCGTAGAACGGGTCGCCGATGAGCAGCGTGACGGCCGTGAAGGTGAGCACGCCGATCAGCCCGCCGAGCCCCAGGATGCCGATCGCGGCGAGGACCTGCACCACGTCGCGCGGCCCTTCGGACCAGCCGTCGGCAAACCAGGTGAACAGCTCCGCGAGGTCGGAGACGAAGTAGATCAGCGTCGCGTACGCGGCGATGAACAGCGCACCCGAGATGAGAGCCGGGATGATGCCGAGCAGGACAAGGCGGGGGCTGCGCGCGTACATGCCGATGCCCCGGCCGAGCAGCCCGACACCCGCGAAGAACTCACCAACCACGCCGGGAGCGTAGAACACCGGGCCCAGAACCGCCCGCTGGCGGCACCCTCACCTACGAGCTCGGGGACGGGTCAGGGCTGGGCGGCGGCGTGGACGCGGGCGGGGTGGGCTCGGCGGTCGCCTCGGGAGCCGTGGTCGCGGACGGCGCGTACGACGGCTCGGCGGTGGCGGACGCGGACGGTACCGGCGACGCGGACACGGACGGCGACGGGGTGACCGACTGGCTGGCCGCAACAGGCAGCGAGGCCGGTCCGGCACCGGGCCAGCCACGGGCGGGAGCCGAGGCGCCGGGCGGTGCGGTGCCAAGGTTGCCCGCACCTTCGGGCCTGGTCGCCGGAGGCGGCGTGCCGGTGGCGAGGTGCCACCCTACCCAGACGGCAAGCGGCATCCCGAGCGTCACGATTGCCGCAAAAACCACCTTCGGCGTCTTGTCCACGCCTTTTCACCGCGCAAGCGGGTAAAAGGTTACGGAGCGATGCGGATCCTCACTCGGCGGTTGGCCTTGCCCTTGCTCTCGACCTTGACGACCTGGACCTTGCCGATCTGAGCCGTCGCCGCCACGTGGGTACCGCCGTCGGCCTGGACATCGAGGCCGGTGATGTCGACGATCCGGACCTCTTCCTCGTCCGGCGGGATCAGGTTGGTCTGGGTGCGCACGATGTCCGGGATCGCGAGCGCCTCCCCGCGCGGCAGCACCCGCACCTCGATCGCCCGGTCGGCGGCGACCTCCGCGTTGACGAGGTCCTCAAGCGACGCCTTGAAGTCGGGCGGCACCTGCGGCAGGTTGAAGTCCATGCGAGCCTCGCCAGGCTCCATGTTGCCGCCGGTCACCAGCGCCCCGAAGTCGCGAAACACCACGCCGCACAGCACATGCAGGCCGCTGTGGGTGCGCATCAGCAGGCTGCGCCGCTCGTCTTCAAGCGCGCCGGTGACCACCGTGCCGGGCGGGGGCAGCGGGTCGCCCTCGGCGGGCAGGAGGTAGAGGTCGTCGCCCTTGCGGGTGCCGACGATGCGGGTCTGAACGCCCTGCCACAGCAGCACCCCGTGGTCCGGCGGCTGCCCGCCGCCGCCCGGGTAGAAGGCCGAGCGGTCCAGCACGATGCCCTGCTCGGGATCGGCGGCGAGGACGGTGCACTCCCACTCGCGCAGGGTCGGGTCGGCCAGGTCGAGCCGCTGCGTGCGGCCGTGGTGCGTGACGCCCATGGTTTGCGGTCCTAATCGTTCAAGAACGTTGAAATCCGATCGCGCAGGTCGGCCCGCTCGGTCCAGAGCACGCCCGGCCGGTCGTAGATGTGCAGCTGCGCGCCCGGGAGCGCCTCGGCCAACCGCTCGGCGACCGCCACCGGGTGGAGGTCGTCGCCCTGGCTGCCGATGACCAGCGCGCGGGCGGTGACCGCACCGAGGTCGGCCCGGTCGGCCAGCGCGACGCGGTCTGCGAGGCCGGCCAGTTCGGGGGCGAGGCCGTCGCGCATCAGCTGGTCGATGCGCTGCCTCAGGTACGCCCAGCCGGCGGGGGTGTTGCGCACGGCCGGCGGAGTCTCGGCGGAGACGGCGTCCGCGACGATCGACGCCTCGCCCGACTGGACCGCGTCCACAAGGCTCGCCAGCCGGTCGCGCGCGGCGCCGGTGCGTGGCTCGTCGAGCACCGCCGGGAGGAAGAAGACCACGCGCTCGAAGCGGCCCGGGCTCTCGGCCAGCAGGTGGCACAGCGCGCCGGCGCCGAGGCTGGCACCGACCGCGCGGGTGGCGCCGGACAAGTCGGCGATGGCCCGCAGGTCGCGCGCCAGATCTCCGTACGTCACGGGACCGGCCGGCGGGTCGGAGCGCCCGTGCCCGCGGAACTGGAAGAAGATCTTGCGTCCGTTGACCGCGCTGCCGAGCGGCCGGGTGGGGCCGATGCCGGTGGCGAACCCGTGCGCGAAGACGGTCACCGGGTCGCCGGAGCCTGAGACGAGCCGCTCCAGGCGAAGCCCGTGTGGCGTGGTGACGAGCTCGGTCGCCGGCTCGGGCAGCGCCGGCCGGCCGGTCCGTGGCGCCGAAGGCCCCGGTCCGTACGTCCGCGGGCCGCCGTCTGGCGGCGGTGGCCAGCGGAAATCTCTCACCAGAAGCCCTTGCCGTCCGTCAGGTCGCGCAGGCCCACCCGGACGTCGAGCAGGTAGACAGAGGCGGCCGCGATGCCGATCAGGCCGAAGATGTTGACCGCGCTGAAGAAGAAGAGTGTCAGCAGGAGGGCCACGCCGAGGATCGCCAGCCAGGCACCCTTGGGAATCGTGCCGATCGCCGGGAAGGCGTCAGACCGCTGGGTGAGGCAGTGCACGAGCGCCACGCCCTCGATGACGAGGGCGAAGATAAGCAGCGCCATGTCGATGACGTATCGGACGTCGAGGTAGAACAGCGGCGCGGTCAGCTCCATAGGCAAAGCTTAGCCGCGGGCGCCGGCCGGGCCATGCCCTGCCGGCGCCCTCTGGACACTGCGGTGACTACTTGGCCACGGGACGGGTGCGCTTGGTGGCCTTGGCCGGCTTAGCGGCGGGCTTGTCCTCGGTCTCGTCGGCGGACTCGGTGGCCGCGGTGGCGGTCACCTCGGCCGGCGGCTCGGTGGCCTCGATGTCCGAGTTGACCACGTCGGCGGTGGCGACGACGCCGCTGCCGACAACGCGCTCGCCGTGGGCGACGAGCTGGCCGTAGAACGCGATGGCCCGCTCCTGGGCCACCTGCGCGCCAGCGGCGAGGACTGCGACGTTGCGACGGGCGGCCGCGCGCAGGCGGTCGGCGTCGAAGTCGGTCGTCGAGGCCCGGTCGCGCAGGCTGGTGGCGGTGGTGTTGGCGGCCCGCAGCGTGGCGACGGCCTTGGCACGCAGGTCGACGGTGCCGGCAGCGGCCTTGCCGCTCAGCTCGTTGACCACGGCGGGCAGCTTGCGCAGCTGCTGGTACGCCAGGTCACCGGCGCCGGCGGCGGCGTAGAGCGGGCCAGGGATCCGGGTCGCCTTGCTCTGCTCGGTCATTACTTCTCCTCCTCGGCCGCGGGTGCGACCGTTTTCTTGACCGCTTTGTGCACGGTCTTCTTCGCGGGCTTGGGGTGGTGGTCTGCTGGTCCGCCGCCGGCTCGGCAGCGGGCTCGCCGGGCACGCCGACCTCGTCCGCCTCGTCCGCCTCGGCGGCTTCGGCGGCGGTACGGGCGTTTTCCCGGCGGAACGTCTCGTAGATCTGGCTCAACGACTGCTTCTGGGAGAGCGTCAGGTCGGGGTCGGCCGCTATCGCGCCGAGCACGCCCTGACCCTCCTTGGCGTCCAGCGCGTCGAGCAGCCCGGCGCGCAGGTACATGACCGGGGTGGAGACGCGCAGCGCGCTGGCCAGCTGCTGGAGCACCTCGGCGCTCGGCTTGCGCAGGCCGCGCTCGACCTGGCTCAGGTAAGGATTGCTGACCCCGGCCTGGTCGGCGAGCTGCCGCAACGAGATCTTGGCGTTGCGCCGCAGGTCACGGATGAACCCGCCGATGTCGCGGGGCAGATCCTTCGGGGTGGCCATGCACCCGACCGTACGTCGGTGCGCTTGCTCTTGCAAGCAGAATGCTAACTGTGGGCTAACTCACCAGCTCGCGCGGACCGCTCCGACCGCCTCGCCGCCGCCCAGGACCGGTACCTCGGCCAGGCCCTTGGGGACCTCCACACCGAGCCGGCGGAGGGCGGAGGCGAGCACCGGTGGGCGTGCGCGCATGCCGCCGTCTTCGATCTTCAGGGCCACCGCGCCCACGTCGGGGATCGCCACAGCCGCCACGCCCTCGGCGCCGCCCTTGGACAGCAGCCCCGGCACCGCCTGCATGATCCGGGTGTCCTCGGCGCCCGAGCCGGCAACCACCTCCGGGTTGGACCGCATCGCGTCCGCGACCGTGCGCTCGACCGAGCCGGGCGCGCCGGAGACCAGCCGCAGGAACGCCGAGGCGAGCCCGACCAGTGAAGCCGCGAGCACCGGTGCGCCGCACCCGTCGACGCCCACCGCGGCGGCCGGCTCGCCGGTGAACTCCTCGACCGTCGCCTGGATCCGTACCTGCAGGGGATGCTCGGCCAGCCAGTACTCCTCCGTCGACCACCCGGACGCCAGGCAGGTCAGGAGCATGCCGGTGTGCTTGCCGGAGCAGTTCATCTGGACGCGCGAGCGGCCGCCGCCGGCCCGCAGCACCGCCTCGGCCGTCGGCTGGTGCAACGGCAGGTCGGGTGGGCATCGCAGCGCGCTCTCGTCGAGGCCGGCGCTGCGCAGCAGGGCGCGTACCCGTGCCACGTGGTGGTCCTCGCCGAAGTGGCTGGCACAGATCAGCGCGAGATCGGCCGGGTCGACGAGGCGCAGCCCGGAGCGGAGCATGCCGATGGCCTGCAAGGGCTTGCTGGAGGAGCGCGGGAAGATCGGGGACTTCACGTCGCCGGCGGAGTCGAGCACCGCGCCGCCCCCGTCGAGCACGACCACCGAGCCGCGGTGGACGCCTTCCACGAACCCCGACCGGATGACCTCGGCGAGTGGTACCGCACCTGTCACGCCGGCACGCCCCGCACGGGTACGCCGAGGAAGGCCCGCGCCTGCGTGGTGGTCAGCGGCGGCCGCTGGGCGAGCTGGGCGAAGCCGACGGCGCGGGCCACGAGCTGCATGTTGGACTCGACGGGGCGGCCCTTGGCGTACGTGACCGTGTCTTCCATCCCCACCCGCAGGTGGCCGCCGGCCGAGAGCGAGGCGAGCATGACCGGGATCGTGGAACGCCCGATGCCGGTGGCGGAAAACGTGGTGCCCTCCGGCAGGTCGCGCATCGCCTGGCGGCAGGCGACGAGGGCCTCGGCCGTACCGGGCATCCCGCCGGGCACGCCCATCACGAGGTCGACGTGCACGTGGTCGCCGGCGGGCAGGCCGTGCTTGTCGAGCAGCCGCGCCAGCGTGGTGAGGTGGCCGAGGTCGAAGATCTCGTACTCCGGCACGATGCCCCGCTCGCGCATGCGGGTGTGCAGCTCGACGATGAACTCCCAGCGGTTCATGAAGACGTCGTCGCCGAAGTTGACGGTGCCCATCGTGCAGGAGGCCATGTCCGGTCCGGCGTCGAGCACGGCGAGCCGGTCGGCCTCCGGGTCGGTCACGGCACCGCCGGAGGAGAGCTGCACGATCAGGTCGGTGCTCTGGCGCAGCGCCGCCACCGTCTCCCGCAGGCGCCCCGGATCGAGCGTGGGCCGCGCCTCGCCGTCCCGGATGTGTACGTGCACCACGCCGGCGCCGAGCGCCTCGCACTCCTTTGCGGTGCTCACCAGCTCATCCAGGGTCACTGGCAGCGCCGGAACATCCGCCTTTGACGACTCCGCGCCGGTCGGCGCGACCGTGATCAGGGTTCCCGTCATCCGCTCACTCTAAGTCGATTGCCGCGACCGATTCCCCGATCCGCAGGACCGCGTCGTCGGGCACGTTTCGCTTCAGCACCGCGAGCGCGACCATGCCGAGCTCGAAGTGGCGCAGGGCGGTGCCGACAAAGCCCACCGCGCGCCCCTCGTCGTTGGTCACGGCCGTGCCCGGCGCCGGCGGCTGGTCGGTGACCACGCCATCGAGATGGAGGAGTACGAGCCGTCGCGGCGGCCGCCCCAGGTTGTGCACCCGGGCGACGGTCTCCTGGCCCCGGTAGCAGCCCTTGTCGAGGTGGACCGCGGGCGCGAGCAGGTCGATCTCGGCTGGGATCGTGCGGTGGTCGGTCTCCAGGCCCAGCCTCGGCACCCGGGCGGCGACGCGCATCGCCTCGTACGCCCACAGGCCGGCGAGCGGCACACCGAGCCGCTCGATGACGTCACCGACGGACGCGCGGGGCACCACCAGGTCGATGCCGATGTGACCGCGGCGGGCGAACCCTCCCTCGGGCAGGACACGTACGTCGTACACCGTCGTGGGTGTGGCCGGCACGGAGCCGGCGGTGAACTTCGGGCCCGGCACCGCGCGGACCTCGGGCTCCTTGAGGCCGGGGACGACTTCGCCGGCGCGGGGGCCGACGAGCGTGAGCACCACGAGCTCGGCGGTGGCGTCGCGCGGCTCGACCCGGGTGAGGAAGCGCATCTTGTCCAGGAACGTGAGCAGCTCGCCCGCCGCGCCCGGCTCGGTGTCCAGCCAGGTGGTGGTGCCGTCCTCGGCGACCTGGGCGTGATGCTCGACGTGGCCGTGCGGAGAGAGGACGAGCAGCTCGGTGCCCTGGCCGGCGCGGAGGTCGGCGAGGTGCTGGGTGGTGATGCTGTGCAGCCAGCTGGCCCGCTCCGGCCCCGGCACGGCGACGACGCCCCGGTGCGAGCGGTCGACCAGGCCCACCTCGGTGGCGAGCGTGCGCTGCTCGCGCATCGGGTCGCCGTAGTGCGCCGCCACGCCGGCGTCCCGCGACTCCGGCTCCAACGCCTCGATGGCTACCGCCCCGGCTGTGTCGATCATTTCGCGTCCCCACAATCCCCGCAGGTGCCGAACAGTGCCACGTGACCGATGTCCAGCTGGAACCCGCGCTCCCTGGCCAGGTCACGGGCCAGCGGCGCGAGCACCTCCGGCTCGATCTCGCTCACCGCACCGCAGCCCCGGCAGACGAGGTGAGCGTGCTGGTCCTCGCCCACCGGGTGGTACGTCGGTGACCCGTGCGACAGGTGCGTATGGGTAACCAGCCCGAGGTCCTCAAGTAATTCCAAGGTGCGGTAGATCGTGGTGATGTTCACGCCGGCGGCCACCTCGCGCACGGCGGTGTGCAGCTGCTCGGGCGTGGCATGGCCGAGCTCGTGCACGGCCTCCAGCACCAGCTGACGCTGGGCGGTCAGCCGCAGCCCACGGGCTCGCAGGATGTCCGGGAGGGACGTTTCCGACACCGCCCGATAATAGTGCGGTGCAGGCTTCCCTCGTCGCCGTGCTGGGCCGGGGCGTGGTCCCCACCGGCACGCCGGTCATGCGCGCCGACGACCCCGGTGTCCTCGGCGAAGGACTTTTCGAGACCATGCTCGTGCGGGACGGGCGGCCATGGCTGCTCGACGAACATCTGGACCGCCTCACCGCCTCGGCCCCGGCACTCGGGATGGCGGTGCCCACGAGCCTGGCCGACTTCGTCCTCGCGGCGTGCGCGCAGTGGCCGGCCGAGGTCGAGGGCGCGCTGCGGCTGGTGTGTACCCCGATGACCGCGTTCTGCACGATCAGCCCGGTGCCGCCGCGGGTGCTCTCGCTGCGCGTGCGCACGCTGCCCGCCTCGTCCGGGCTGCCGATCAAGTCGCTGTCGTACGGGCCGAGCCTCATCGCGCGCCGCCAGGTCGCCGCGAGCGGGGTGGACGACGCGCTGTGGGTCTCACCCGACGGGTACGCGCTGGAGGGGCCGACGGCCAGCCTCGTCTGGCTCGACGGCGAGACCCTCTGCACAGTGCCGCCGTCGGCCGGAGTGCTGCCCGGCGTGACCGCGGCCTGGCTGCTGGGTCAGGCACCGGCCCAGGGCTGGCGGGCGGCACATCGCATGATCACCCCGGAGGACCTGCTCGCCACGGACGGCGCATGGCTGGCGTCGTCCGTGCGCGGGCTCGCCGAAATACGGGTGCTGGACGGCGTCGAGCTGCTGCCGTCGCTGCACACCGAGCGGCTGCGGTCGCTGGTCAGCCGCCCACCCGGATGAGGCGCGCCGAGAGGTGCGGCGTCAGGCCGTGGCCGACCGCGGCCATGTCCTGCGCGTAGAGCAGCGCGCCCTCGACGATGCCGTAGAGCCGGTGGCCGGCGGTGACCTCCTTGGCGGTGGAGGTGCGCAGCACCGCGTCGGTGGCCATCTCCAGCTGGGTGCCGTTGACCCGGCCCAGGTACAGCTCCATGATCCCGGTCGGGTTGGTGATCAGAGCCTCGACCTCGTCGGTCGCGCGGCCATCTTCCAGCACCGGGCGCAGCCACCCGACCTCGCGCATCGCCGGGCGCACCGGCTTGCTCTCCTCGTCGAGGATCCACGCGCGCGACTGGTAGTGCAGGAACGGCCGGCCGTCGTGGCTGATCCGGATCTCCTGCCCGTAGTCGAAGTCTTCGATCGTCGGGTAGCCGCCCTTGCCGCGTCCCCGCCACTCGCCGATGTACGGCAGCAGGGCCAGCAGCGCGGGGTGCAGGTCGGGCCCCACACGCAGGTCGTGGGTGTCCTCGAACGGGTACGGATCAACCGGCGGTGCGTTGAGCCAGGGCGGGGGTCCGAGCGGGTTGTCAGTCACCAGCGTCCTCTTGAGATGCGCACGGCCAGATAGACCAGGCCACCGGCGAGCAGGCCGAAGCCCGCAACCAGCAGGCTGACAAACCCGATCTCGGTAACCATGACGGAGCAATCCTATGCTGGCGGACGTGGCTCGTTCTCTGGTCGTCAAGGTAACCGCCGGTCTCGATGCGCCCGAGAGGTGCGCGCAAGCCTTCACCGTGGCCGCGACCGCGGTCGCCGCCGGGGTCGACGTTTCGCTGTGGCTGACCGGCGAGTCGGCCTGGTTCGCGCTGCCCGGTCGCGCCGCGGAGTTTTCGCTGCCGCACTCGGCACCTCTGCGGGACCTGCTGGACGCGGTGCTCGCCGGCGGCCGGGTCACGCTGTGCACCCAGTGCGCCGCCCGCCGCGAGATCACCGAGGTGGACGTGCTTTCGGGCGTACGGATCGCGGGCGCGGCGCTGTTCGTCGAGGAGTCACTGGCCGAGGGCGCACAGGCACTCGTTTACTAGCAGGGAGTGGTCAGCGTGGCGTCGAGCGCACCCTCGGCGCCGGCGTCGACGGCGACCTGGGCCTCGTCTGCGCGATAGGCGTACCGGTCGGTGGTGTCCAGCAGGGCTGGACCGGCCTGCGCGCTACCGAACAGCGGCACCAGCACCTCGCGCAGCGGCTTGCCCGCGCCGGAGCGGGAGCCCTCGGCGCGGACCGTGCGCACGGTGCCGCCGGTCGGGCAGGGCGCCTCGGCCACTGCGACGCCGTCGAGCGTGCCGCCCAGCGCCACCAGCATGCGGTCGGCGATCCGGCGGTCCTCGTCGGTGGGCGCGGGCG
The DNA here is from genome assembly GCF_011764425.1 of Phytohabitans houttuyneae. Taxonomy (NCBI): domain Bacteria; kingdom Bacillati; phylum Actinomycetota; class Actinomycetes; order Micromonosporales; family Micromonosporaceae; genus Phytohabitans; species Phytohabitans houttuyneae. The sequence continues at coordinate 4,722,930 of NZ_BLPF01000001.1, read as the reverse complement.
CCTCGACGCCGAGCGGGGCGGGCGGGCGGCAGCCGGTGCCGACCGTGAGGATCACGACGCCGGGTGCGGTGACCCCGCCGCGCACCGAGACGAACTCGCCGGCGTCGGCGCGCAGCGTGTCGTGCTCCTGGCCGTGCCGGACACCCGCCTCGTACGAGCTTGGGAGCCGGTCCGCGATCCGATCGAGCAGGGCCGGCCCGTCGGTCTGGCTCGTGTAGATCGTCACGTCCCGCTCCAGCGTCTCCCCCGAGCGCAGCGGGGTGATGCGGCAGCCGCCGGTCACCTCGTACCCGGAGATGGAGAGCACCGCGTCGGAGCCGGCGGCGACGGCCAGCTCGCCCACCGCGCGGTCGACCAGCGGCCTTGCCTCGCCGGTGGTGCGCTGGTCGCGGACGGTGGGTGGGTCGTTCCGGACCGAGACATACGCCAGGACACCGATCGCCACGGCCCAGGCCACGGCGACCACCAGGAGCCAGTGGCCACGACGGCTCGGTGGGCTCGGGGGCGGCGCCGCCGCGCCAACTCGCTCGTGCGGCGCCAAAGGCGGCACGCTCGCAGCGCCTCCGGGTTCGGTCACCCGGCCATGGTGCCAGGCGGCGGCTGGCCGGTGCCTGCCGGGCTGAGGCGGTGTCCGGCGTCAGGCCGCTGCCAGGCGGTAGCCGACGCCGCGGACCGTCTCCACCGACGGGCCGTCGGGTGCGGCGCGCAGCTTGCGGCGCAGCCGCTTTACGGCGGAGTGGAGGATCGAGGTGTCGCCCAGGTAGGCGCCGCCCCACACCGTGTCGAAGAGCCGCTCGTACGTCCACACGCCCACCGGTGGGCTGGCCAGCCGGGCCAGGAGCTCGCGCTCCAGCCGGGTGAGCGACAGCGGCTTTTCCCGCCAGGTCACCAGGTGGCCGGCGGTGTCGACGACGAGCTCGCCGAAGCGCACCGGGCCGCTGGACGGCACCGGCACGGGTGTCGCCACGGCCGCTGGGAAGAGCATCGCCCGCAGCTCGGACAGATCGGCGCAGAGCACGACCGCCCCGCAGTCGTCCAGCCGGCGCACCACCCGCTCCCGCACCGCCACGTCTGACGAGACACAGACGACAAACGGCACCTCTCCGCTGACCACCGGATCCCCTCCCCAGGCGCACAGTGTCGCGTGAAAGACAGCCAACGCCCCGGAATTGACGAAGTCAACTGGATGTCGCCGAAACGTCGCAATCCGCAGAGCTTGCGGGCCGATCGACCGCTTTCTGCCTACCAACTGCCCGACACAATCCATTGATCGCTCACTCTGTGCAGCCAAGCATGGGCCCATGTCTCGGATGCGGCGCGGCGTGGTGACATTGGGGCTTTCCATGGTGCTGGCGGTGACGTCGGGACCAGCGGTCGCGACCGCCGCGGCGCCCGGTGCGGAGATCGACAAGGAGGTGCTCGCCGCGCTGGAGGCGAGCGGCACCGCGAGCTTCATGGTCTACCTCCGGGAGAAGGCCGACCTCGGCGCGATCGCGAAGCAGCGCGGCTCGACGAAGGCCGCGCAGGTGTACGGGACGCTGACCGGGACGGCCGCACGCACCCAGAGCGGCATCCGGGCCCTGCTCGGCGCGCGCGGGGCGGACTACCGCTCGTTCTGGGTCGCCAACGCGCTGCGGGTCACCGCGGATCGCTCCACACTGGACGCTCTCGCCGCACGGGCAGATGTCGAGCGGATCGAGCCGGTGCGCGTGCTCCCGCTCCTCGCGCCCACCCGAGCGGCCGAGCCGGTCGAGCCGGCGGCCGTGGAGTGGAACGTCGACGGGGTCGGCGCGCCCCGCGTGTGGAGCGAGTACGGCGTGCGCGGCGAGGGCATCGTCGTGGCGACGATCGACGGTGGCGCGCAGTTCAACCACCCGGCGCTGGTCAACCAGTACCGAGGCAACCTCGGCAACGGCTCCTTCGACCACAACTACAACTGGTTCGACCCGGGCGAGGTGTGCGCCGATCCGCGCGTGCCCTGCGACGACGATGACGGGCACGGCACGCACGTGGCTGGCACGGCAGTCGGTGACGACGGCGGCGCCAACCAGATCGGCGTGGCCCCGGGCGCGAAGTGGATCGCCGCCAAGGGCTGCGACCCGCGCGGCTGCCCCGTCGACTCGCTGCTGGCCGCCGGCGAATGGGTGATCGCGCCGACCGACCTGAACGGCGCCAACCCGCGTCCCGACCTGCACGCCGACGTGGTCAACAACTCGTGGGGCGGCGGCCAGGACGACCCGTTCTACAACCAGATCCTCACCGCCTGGAACGCGGCCGGCATGTTCGGAACGTTCGCGATCGGCAACGACGGGCCGGCGTGCGGCACCGCCGGCTCCCCCGGCGACGAGCCGATGGCGTACGGCGTGGGCGGCCACGACATCGCCAACGCGATCTACACGTCGTCCAGCCGTGGCGCATCCACTGTGGACGGCAGCATCAAGCCGGACATCAGCGCCCCGGCCGTGAACGTGCGCTCCAGCCTGCCCGGCGACCGGTACGGCGCTTTCAGCGGCACGTCCATGGCGACGCCGCACGTGACCGGGACGGTGGCGCTTGTGTGGTCGGCCGCGCCGAGCCTGCGCGGCGACGTGGCCGCCACCCGCGACCTGCTCGACCGCGCCGCCATCGACGTGGACTCGACCGGCTGTGGCGGCACCGCGGCGAACAACAACAACTTCGGCGAGGGGCGGCTCAACGCCTACCAGGCGGTCACGGCGGCGCCCCGCGGCGAGGCCGGCCGGATCGCGGGGCAGGTCACCGCCGCCGGGGCACCGCTCGCCGGCGCCACCGTGAGCGCGGCCGGCCGCACGGTCACCACCGGCCCGGACGGGCGGTACGCGCTGACCGTCCCGGCCGGCGAGCAGCAGGTAACCGCGTCGAAGTACGGCTTCCGTGCCGCGACGGCGACCGTGACCGTGCCCGCGAGCGGCGCCGTGACGCAGGACTTCGCGCTGGTGGCGGCGCCCATGGTCACGGTGAGCGGCCGCGTCACCGACGGTTCGGGACACGGCTGGCCACTCGCCGCGACCATCGAGGTGGCCGGGCAGCCCGGTGGCCCGGTGCGCACCGACCCGGTGACCGGCCGCTACTCGTTCGAGGTGGCCGGCGCGGCCACGTACCGCTTCACGGTCACCACCCGCTACACCGGGTACCGCGTCGTGACGCGGGACGTGGCGGTCGGCGAGGCGGACCAGACCGTCGACTTCGCGGTGATCGTGGAGCCCGGCTGCACGGCCGCCGGGTACGCGCCCGTGTTCCAGGAGCCGATCCTCAACGAGCCGTTCGACGGCACGACGGCGCCGCCGGGCTGGTCGGTCGCCAACCGCACGCCGAGCGGCGGCTGGGTCTTCCAGGACGTACGCGGCCGCGGCAACCTGACCGGCGGCTCGGGCGGCTTCGCGATCGTCGACAGCGACGCCCTCGGCAGCGGCAACACCCAGGACACCGACCTGATCACGCCACCGCTCGACTTCACCGCCATCGCCTCGCCGTTCCTGCGGTTCAACAGCGACTGGCGGGCGGTCAGCACCACCGACTCCGCCGACATCGACGTCTCCACCGACAGCGGCGCCACGTGGACCAACGTGTGGCACCAGACCGGCAGCCGCCGCGGACCGCGGATCGAGGACGTGCCGCTCTACCAGGCCGGCGGCTCCGCGAACGCGCTGGTCCGCTTCCGCTTCCGCGGCACGTTCGCATGGTGGTGGGAGGTGGACAACGTCCAGGTGCTGAACCGGGCCTGCACCCCGGTGCCCGGTGGCCTGGTGGTCGGCAACACCACCGACGGCAACACCGGTGCGCCGCTCGCGGACGTCACGGTGTCCAGTGTGGACGCTCCTGCCGACGCGGGCACCTCGGCGCCGGACGGGTTCTACTGGCTCTTCTCCTCGCTCGTGGGCGCGCAGCGGTTCACCGCGGTCAGGTCCGGGTACCAGCCGCAGACCAAGAGCGTGGGGGTCACGGCGGACGCCGCGACGCGGGCGGACTTCGCACTCGCCGCGGGGCGCCTCGCGCTCTCCACCACCTCCATCGACGCGACCCAGGGGTACGGCAGCACGCGCAACACCAACGTACGGATCACCAACACCGGCAACGCACCGGCCACTGTGGACCTGTTGGAGATGGGTGGCGCGGGCTTTGAGATCTTCGGGAAGCAGGGTGCGCAGCTCGCCGAGCGGCAGGTGCCCGGCGGCGCCCGCAAGGAGCGGGTGAGCGACGGCAAGGTACCGCTGGGTGACGGCACCATGCGGGCGGCGCCGCTTGTCGAGGACGTGTGGGGCCCCGCCGCCGACTACCCCGTCGACATCTTCGACAACTCCGCGGCCGTGCTCGACGGCAAGGTCTATTCGGTGGGCGGCGGCGAGTCCGGTACCGAGCGCCTCGCCTTCCGCTACGACCCGGTCGCGAACACCTGGACCCGCCTGCCCGACCTGCCGGTGGCCCGCAGCCAGGCGGCGGTCGCGGCGGTCGGCGGCAAGCTGTACGTCATCGGCGGCTGGGAAGGGCCGGGCGAGCCGGTCGCCGCGGTCGACGTGTTCGACCCCGCCACCGGCACGTGGAGCACCCTGGCCGGCGCCGTCAACCCGGCGCCACGGGCAGCGGCCGCGGTGGCCGTGGCGGGTGGCCGCGTGTACCTCGTCGGCGGCTGCACCGACGGCGGCTGCACCGACTCGTCCGACCTCGTGGTCTTCGACCCGGCCACCGGCACGTTCGCGAGGCGGCAGCCGTACCCGCACCTGTCGTCCTACATGTCCTGCGGCGGCATCGGCGGCAAGGTCTACTGCGCGGGCGGCTCCTCCTCACAGTCACACCGCGACGCGTACGTCTACAGCCCGGCCACAAACGCCTGGAACCGCCTGCCCGACATGCCGTTCGACCTGTGGGGCGCGCAGTACTCCACGGCCAGCGGCCTGCTCGTCATCGCCGGCGGCATCGTCAACGGACTGACCACCATCACCAACCGGGCGGTCGCCTTCGACCCGTCGGCAAACGCCTGGCAGATCCTGCCCAACACCCGCTTCAGCCGGTACCGCGGGGCGGGCGCGTGCGGCGTGTACGCGATCGGCGGCGCGCCCGTACCGTTCGTCGGCTCCTCGGAGACCGACCACCTCGGCGGCCTCGACCTCTGCGACGAGATCGGCAACGTGTCGTGGCTCTCCACCGACGTGGTGGCGTTCACGCTCGCGCCGGGCGAGTCCCGCACGGTCCGCGTGACGCTCACGGCCACTGCGGCAGCGGGCGTCGCGCAACCCGGCACGTTCACGGCGCGGCTGGGGCTGCGCTCGGACACGCCGTACCGGGTGCCGCAGATCGACGTCCGCACGACGGTCACGCCGCCGGTGAGCTGGGGCAAGGTCCAGGGCACGGTCCTCGGCACGTCGTGCGGCGGCAGCCAGGTCGGCGTGCCGGTCACGGTCCGGGTGAACTGGGTCGCCGACCCGTCAGTCGGCTACACGGCCCTGGCCGACACGTCCGGCCGGTACGCGTACTGGGTGCCGCAGGGCCGGTACGACGTGGTGGTCGCGCGGGACGGCTGGCTGCCGGAGAGCCAGCGGGTCCGCATCCAGGCCGGCTTCACGCAGACGGTCGACTTCCTCCTCGACCCGTCCGAGCCCTGCCCACCACCGCCCAGCGGCCGCTGACCAGGCCCTGGGCAAACGAAAGCGGCCCGCACGTGCGTGCGGGCCGCTCCGGTGAGTGGGTCAGGCGACGGTCACGCCGACCTGGTTGATGCCCTGGCTGGCGGTCACCGTGGCGTCGCCGTTGCCGTGGCGGGAAAGCGCGCGCAGCGTCCAGGTGCCGGGCGCGGCGAAGAAGCGGAACAGGCCCTCCGGCGAGGTGACGACCTCGGCGGTGAACTCGCCCGTGGAGTCGAGCAGGCGTACGTACGCACCGGCCACGGCCTCGCCGGAGTCGGCGAGAACGGTGCCCGTGATCACGGTCTCCTTCTCCAGGTCAACGCTGGCCGGGATGGGAGCCGCCTGATCGGGCGCCGCGCAGCCGGCGGCGGTGTTGGCAGAGGTCACGGCAGTCATCGTCGTCACGCCTTCCCCGGCTCGTCGCCGAGCGCCACGGGCACGCCCACGAGCGAGCCGTACTCGGTCCACGAACCGTCGTAGTTCTTCACGTCCTGGTGGCCGAGCAGCTCCTTGAGCACGAACCAGGTGTGCGAGGAGCGCTCGCCGATGCGGCAGTACGCAATGGTCGACTTGCTGTCGTCGAGGCCGGCCTCGCCGTAGATCTTGCGCAGCTCGTCGTCCGACTTGAAAGTGCCGTCTTCGTTGGCGGACTTGCTCCACGGCACGCTGACCGCGGTGGGGATGTGGCCGGCCCGCTGCGCCTGCTCCTGCGGCAGGTGGGCGGGGCGAGGAGGCGGCCGGCGTACTCGTCGGGCGAGCGGACGTCGACGAGGTTCTTTACGCCGATCGCGGCGACGGTCTCGTCGCGGAACGCGCGGATGGAGAGATCGGGCTCCTGCGCCGTGTACTGCGTGGCGGGGCGGCTCACCGCGTCCTTCGTGAGCGTGCGCGCGTCGAGCTCCCACTTCTTGCGGCCGCCGTCGAGCAGCTTGACGTCGCGGTGGCCGTAGAGCTTGAAGTACCAGTACGCGTACGCCGCGAACCAGTTGTTGTTGCCCCCGTACAGGATTACGGTGTCGTCGTTTCCGATGCCGCGCTCGGAGAGCAGGGCTTCGAACTGCTGCTTGTTGACGAAGTCCCGGCGCACCGGGTCCTGCAGGTCGTTTTTCCAGTCGAGCTTGATGGCGCCCGGAATGTGGCCGGCGTCATACGCAGAGGTGTCTTCATCCACCTCGACGAAGACCACACCCGGCGCTTCCAGGTTCTTTTCGGCCCAGTCGGCTGATACGAGTGCAGTGTCGCGACTCATCGAATGAACTCCTTGTGAGGAAGATTCGAGGTCGGCGCGCGGGCGCTCAATCTTCGCCGTAGCGCGCGACCCATGGGTTGGGAAGGATCACGGGTACGTGCGACGGCGCCACTGCCGGGCGTAATGGATCAGAGGGTACGCAATACCGGCCCCGCCGTCAGATGACGGGGCGACACAGGCAGGTGGCCACGCGGCACAGGTCGACCGCGCGCCGTTTGGTGAGGAGCGTCCCCATGAGCAGGGAGCTTACCAGCCGTACTTCGGGTGGTGACAGAACCGACTCACCATCCGGGAAACCCAACCGAAACTCGACAGCTACCACTGGTTGAGTGCGACGTTCAGCGCCTGTGCGTCGACGGCGATCCCGTCGGGCCGGGCCTGGACGCCGCGAACGTCCAGCTTGAACGGCAGCTCGGGCAGCGCCAGGCTGATCGAGATCTGCCGGGCGAACCCGTTGATCAGCGCTTCGGCGCCGGGCAACTGGGGCACGCCCTCGGCTTCGAGGTCTTCGAACCTGATCTGCACGCGCCCATTCGCGACGCTCATCTGCGCGGTGCCGCTCAGGTCGATCCGCTGGCCGGCGATCTCGAGCGGGGCATTGACGAAGAGCTTTCCGTTGCGCTCGGACAGCCGCAGGCCAGGCTGGTCCATCAGGGCGACCACGCTGGCGTACGAAATCGTGGCCGTGCCGTTGACGGTCTGCGCGACGACGTCGCCCTGCCCGCTGCGGATGGTCTCCAGCGGCGCGGAGACGTCGCGGGCGTCGACGTCGAGCCGGGGCACGCGCACGCCCTCGCCCTCGACGTTGCCCTCCAGGTCGCGAAGGCTGATCTTGATCGACTCGTACTTGCCGGCGAGCACCTGGGTCAGGAACGGAAACCCACCCACGGCGACCTCGGGCGAGGAGGACTTGATCTCCTGAGCCACGAGCTCCTTGGAGATCTCGTCGCTGATCGTGCGCTCGGCGACGCTCGCGGCGACCCGGTCGGCGACGACGAGGAGCCCGCCGATGATGATCAGCAGGACGATGAACACGACCAGCAGTCGCCGGCCCCAGCGCCGGCGGCGGCGCGGGGGTGCCTCTTCATAGGTGTACGTCGTCACGGCGGCCGTTATACCCCGATCGAAAGGATGCGAGTCGTCGCTCAGGTCAGAAACAACACGCACATGGTGTAAGCAGCCGCCGCGGCGAGCGCGAACCCGCCGAGCGGCCCCTGCATGTGCCGGGCGATCCACATGGTCGGCGGCTCGCCGGCCATCTGCCGCCCGGCCTCGGCATAGCCGACCGCGAGGTCGGCCAGGGCGCCGAGGCTCGCCGCGACAAGGCCGGCGATCGCGCCGCTCGTGGGCGTGAAGCCGACGACGAAGCTGCCGATCACCGCGGCGGTCAGCGTGCCGGCCATCGCGCCGAAGACCACGCCGGCCGCGCCGCGGGGCACCTGCGGCGCGAGCCTCGGCCAGGCCAGCACCGCGTCGGTCAGCCTCGCCACGATCAGCGATACGCCCGTGGCGGCGAGGCACACGAAGATGGTCTGCGTGCCGAGCGGCTCGCGGCCGAGCACGATCAGCGACGCGAACGACACCACGCCGAGCACGATCAGCAGCGTGGAGCTGAGCGAGTCTTTCGCCCTGGCGCGGTCGTCGGGGCGCACGAGCTGCGCCAGCATGGCGGCCGCGAAGCCGCCCACCGACACGTAGAACAGGGGGAGGATCGTCGCGCTCTGCGGCCAGACCGCGGCGATGTCGGCGAGCAGCGCGGCGACCGCGCAGACCCCGGCCACGGCGGGCAGCGCCGGCGGCCGGATCGCCATCGTCCACGCGAGGACAAAGAGGAGCTGAACCCCGAAGATCACGATGGCGTACGGAACGCGCGCGCTCCCGGGCCCGGCCGTCTGCGCGCCGAAGACAAGCCCGATGGCCAGCAGCGCGGCGAACCCGGCGATGGCGACCGAGAGGACGGGGCGGACCGGGACGACCTCGACCTCTTCGAACTCGTCCTCGTCATCGGCCGCGGCGGTGGCCGAGGCGCGCGGGGCGGTTTCGGAGGTGGAGGGAACACGACACCGATACTAGGCTGCCGCGCCACCCCGTCCGATGGCCGAAGTCGATCGAGATGTTCGATTTTTATGGTCGATCACACAGATGAACACAGGTGCACAGGAGCGTTTCCGACTGACCATCAGTTAAGCTCATCCGAAGTCAAAAGCACCCGCCCGTCAGCGACGCCGGGACCGACGCAGAGTCACACCGGTAAGCCGGTCGTCCGGTTTTACCGCCGGTCACCGAGCGGCTCAGCGCCGCGAGGACGGAGGTCAGAGTGGAAATCCTGTTGCTGGTGACAGCCCGCGCCGGTGAGCCCTCGGCGGTGCTCCCCGCGCTCGACCTGCTCCCTCACTCGGTGCGCACCGCGCCGCGCGACGTGCGCACGCTCGTGTCCGGCCCGAGCCCGGACGCCGTGATGGTGGATGCCCGCTCCGAGCTCGCCGAGGCCCGCGCCACCTGCCGCATGCTCCACGCCACCGGACTGGGCGTCCCGCTGGTCGCCGTGGTCACCGAGGCCGGCCTCATCGCGCTCAACGCCGACTGGGGCGTCGACGACGTGATCCTGGCCAGCGCCGGCCCCGCCGAGGTCGAGGCCCGCCTCCGTCTCGCGGTCGGCCGGCTCACCAACGCGACCTCCGGCGCCGGCGGCCTGATCCGGGCTGGCGAGCTGAGCATCGACCCGGACACCTACGCGGCAAAGCTCAAGGGCCGCCCGCTCGACTTGACGTACAAGGAGTTCGAGCTGCTGAAGTTCCTGGCGCAGCACCCTGGCCGGGTGTTCACCCGCGACCAGCTCCTGCGCGAGGTCTGGGGCTACGACTACTTCGGCGGCACCCGCACCGTCGACGTGCACGTCCGGCGGCTGCGGGCCAAGCTCGGCTCGGAGTACGAGTCGATGATCGGCACCGTCCGCCAGGTGGGGTACAAGTTCGTGGTGCCGCCGAGCCGCCCGCTGCCCGACAGCGAGCCGGCCCCGCTGCCCGTCTGACGCCGCTCACCCGCACGCACCCGAAGCGCCATCCAGCCCCGGCTGGGTGGCGCTTCGTCGTATGGGCGCAGCTTGGGCGATTTTGACCTTAAGAGGCTTACGCGAGCTTTATCCTCAACGTTGTGCCTGTTACCCAGGAGGCCACCGAGAACGGTGAGGCCGAAGAGCGCGGCGGTGCTGCCCTGTCCAACGGGCGCACGGTGGCAATCGTCGCGGGTGTGATCGCCGCGATCGTGGCGAGCGCGTACCTGGTCGGGCACCACCTCGGCACCGATACCGCCCGGCTGGGCGCGGCACCGACCGCCGAGCCGCCAGCGGGCGAGCCCCGCCAGGTGGCGGCCGCGCCCCGACCGCCGGCCGCCGCGCCACCTCCACCGGTGATGGCCGTGCAGCCGATCACCGGGCCCGGGCGGCCACCACTGCCCGCCGAGCGGGGCGGGCCGTTCGGCAGCCGGCGCACGACGGGTACCCCGGAGGTGGCGCTCACCTTCGACGACGGCCCGGACCCGTCGCAGACTCCGCAGGCGCTCGCGATGCTGCGGCGGCACGGCGTGAAGGCGACGTTCTGCCTTGTCGGCATCAACGTGACGGCGTTTCCCGGGCTGGTGCGGCAGATCGCCGGCGACGGGCACACGCTGTGCAACCACTCGTGGGAGCACGACGTGCGGCTGGGCGTGCGCTCCCGGGCCAGCATCCGGGCCGACCTGGCACGCACCAACAAGGCCATCCGCGACGCCGCACCCGGCGCCCGGGTCTCGTACTACCGCCAGCCCGGCGGCGCCTGGACCGCCTCCATCGTCGCCGTCTCCCGCGAGCTGGGGATGACGCCGCTGCACTGGACGGTGGACCCGCAGGACTGGCGCAAGCCCGGTGCGGGCAGCATCGCGAGCACTGTCAACTCCGGCACGACCCGCGGGGCGATCGTCCTGCTCCACGACGCCGGCGGCGACCGGCGCGGCACGATCGCGGCGCTCCGCTCGATCCTGCCCAACCTGGCCCGCCGCTTCCAGCTCTGCGCGCTGCCGCCCGGCATCGACCCACCCCGCATGCACGGCCGGGAGTGGCCGCTGAAGCTCGGCCAGATCTGAAGCCGCGGCTTACGGTGGGCGGGTGACCTCCGTTGATCCAGTCGCCGCCCGGACCGATCAGCTGACGCCGGAAGAGGTGCGAGAGGTGCTCGCCCTCGCCCAGGCGGCCGGCGACACCGACGGGGCGTACCCCCTCTCGGAGCACGTGGTGCTCCACCTTCGCCACGGCGGCGACGCGCCGGCGGTACACCTGCTGGCGCGGGACCACGACGGCGCGCTCGCCGGATACGCGCACCTGGATACCACCGACGAGGTCGAGGGCGCCGCCGCGGAGCTGGTGGTGCACCCGCTGCGCCGCCGCCGCGGACTCGGGCGTGCCCTTGTGCGGGCGGCGATGGAGGTCACCGACGAGGTCGACCCGCGCGGACGCCTGCGGTTGTGGGCGCACGGCGACCACCCGTCGGCCGGTGCACTCGCGCTCGGCCTGGGGTTCGTGCGCGCCCGCGTGCTGCTCCAGATGCGCCGCTCGCTCTTCGCTCCGCTGCTGGAGCCGCGGCTGCCGGAGGGGGTGGCGCTGCGCCCGTTCCGCCCCGGCGCCGACGACGAGGCATGGGTGAGGGTCAACGCCCGGGCCTTCGCCGACCACCCGGACCAGGGCCGGTGGACGCTGCGCGACCTGCGCCTGCGGATGGCGGAGCCGTGGTTTGACCCGGAGGGCTTCCTGCTGGCGGTGGACGAGCGGGACGGGCGGCTGCTCGGCTTTCACTGGACCAAGGTCCATGGCGACCGCGGGCACCACCACGAGCACCAGCACGAGCCGATCGGCGAGGTGTACGTGCTCGGCGTCGACCCGGACGCGCACGGCACCGGCCTCGGCTCCGCGCTGACCACGGCCGGCCTGCGCTACCTGCGCGGGCTAGGGCTGGATCAGGCGATGCTCTACGTCGACGAGTCGAACGTACGCGCGGTGGCGCTCTACACCCGGTTGGGGTTCGCCCGTTGGTCCACAGATGTGAGTTTCCGCCGAGTTGTTCATCCGGTCACGGCAACATCAAGGTGACATCGCGTAGGGGTAACAGCTAGCCGGCAATATCGGATATTTCCGTCACAAGCCCCTGGGTTCACGGAACGGACAACTCTCCCTCAGCATTGCGCAATCTTTGCTGGTAGACGTGTTCACTCCTCGTTCACCCACGCCGTGGGAGCCGGCTACCTCACGCTCTTAGCGTCGCCAGTGTCCGGCGGCAACCACGGCCGGACGCATCCCAACAGAGAGGCTTACCTGAGGTGAACCGCAACGTGCTCTCGCGGCGCGCCCTCGTCGGCGTCGCGATCGCCGCGCTCGCACTTGCCGGCTGCGGTGGCAGTGACGACAGCTCGGACACCGGCGGCACCGGGACTGACGCCAACGCCGGCGCCAGCGACTACGCCAACCTTTCCGGCGACATCAAGGGTGGTGGCGCCAGCTTCCCGAACGCGTTCTACACCGAGGCGATCGCCGAGTTCAAGGGCGTGGCTTCGAAGCTGACGGTTACGTACAACTCGGTCGGTTCGGGCCAGGGCAAGAAGGACTTCGGGGCCAACCTCGTCGACTTTGCCGGCACCGACAGCCTGGTCAAGGACAGTGACGGCCCGGCAGCGGGTTCGTTCCTGTACGTCCCGACCGTCGCCGCGCCGATCACCGTCTCCTACAACATCTCGGGCGTCGACAAGCTCCAGCTGAGCCCGGAGACGCTCGCGAAGATCTTCCAGACGGACATCAAGAAGTGGAACGACGCGGCGATCGCCGCCGACAACCCGGGCGTCACGCTGCCCGACAAGGCGATCACGGTCGCGCACCGCGCTGACGGCTCCGGTACGACCAACAACTTCACCAAGTACCTGAAGGCTGCCGCTCCGGACGTGTGGAAGCTGGACAGCGGCGACACGGTCAACTGGCCGGCCAGCACCCAGGGCGCCCAGAAGAACACGGGTGTCGCGCAGATCATCAAGCAGAGCGACGGCGCGATCGGCTACGTCGACTTCAGCGACGCCAAGGAGAGCGGCCTCAAGTTCGCCGCGATCAAGAACAAGGACGGCCAGTTCGTCGCGGCCAGCCTCGATGGCGCCACGGCGGCCCTGGAGGGTGCGACGGTCAAGGACGACCTCACCTACGACCCGCTGAACGCGGCCGGTGCGGCGACCTACCCGATCACCGCGCCGACCTACATCCTCGTTCGCACGCAGTACACGGACGCGGCCAAGAAGGATGGGGTCAAGGGCTTCGTGACCTACATCCTGAACGAGGGCCAGACCCTGGCTCCCGAGGTCGACTACGCGCCGCTGCCCGCAACGCTCAAGACCAAGGCGCTCGCCCAGCTCGACAAGATCCAGTGATTCGATGACAGCGCCCAGGGGCGGGATCTCGCGATCCCGCCCCTTCGGGCCATCTCTACGGCGTCTCAGCCACCGGAGTTAGGACCGTGACGACTCAGACATCAGACCCGCCCAGCAACCTGTCGAGCCGGGGCGGGGGCCCGCGCGCTGACCGCTCCTTCATGGCGTTGACCATCGCAGCGGGCCTGCTGGTGCTCGCCGTGCTCGCGCTCATCCTCATCACGACGACTCAAGAAGCGTGGCCGGCGCTGAGCCACATGGGCCTCGACTTCATCACGAGCCGCACCTGGGACCCGCCCGCCGAGGTCTTCGGTGCGCTGGCGTTCATCTACGGCACGGCGGTCGTGTCGCTCATCGCTCTGATCTTCGCGGTACCGGTCTCCGTCGGCATCGCGCTCTTCCTCACCGAGCTCGCCCCGCGCCGGCTCCGCGGCCCGGCGATCACCGTGATCGACCTGCTCGCGGCCGTGCCGTCGGTGGTGTTCGGCCTGTGGGGCGTCCTTGTCGTCGCGCCGAAGCTCGTCCCGATCTACAGCTGGTTCAACGACGTCCTCGGTGGCATCCCGATCCTCGGCCGGCTCTTCGGCGAGCCGGTCGGCAGCGGCCGGAGCTTCATGACCGCGGGGCTCATCCTCGCCATCATGATCACGCCGATCATCACCTCGATCTCGCGTGAGGTGTTCGCCACCGTGCCGCGCGCGGACAAGGACGCGGCGCTGGCCCTCGGCGCCACCCGGTGGGAGATGATCCGCGGCGCGGTCTTCCCGCACAGCTTCGGCGGCCTGGTCGGCGCCGTCATCCTCGGCCTCGGCCGGGCGATGGGCGAGACCATCGCGGTCGCCCTGATCATCGGCAGCTCGACGCAGATCACCGCGAATGTCTTCGCGAGCGGCAACGCGCTGCCGGCCGTGATCGTCGACCAGATCGGCGAATCGACAGGCACCTTTACTGCCGCCCTGATCGGCCTCGGCGTCGTACTGTTCGTTATGACGGTGATCATCAACACCGTGGCACAGGCCATCGTCCGGCGGGCCGAGATCCGGATGAAGGGGGCAGTGTCATGACGACTACGGCCGAACGCGTCGCCCGGCCGGGTGCCGGCGCACCCGACCTGAGCCGTCGTGCCCTCTCCGCCCGCCGCCGGATCACCAACAACGTCGCCATGGGCGGCATCGTTCTCGCCTTGGTCATCGCGGTCATCCCGCTCGGCCTGGTGATCTACTCGGTCATCGCCAAGGGCGGCGGCGTGATGAGCCTCGAGTTCCTCACCGACGACATCTCGATCTCGGTGCGCCGGTCCGGTGGCGGCATGGGCCCGGCGATCATCGGCACGCTGATCATCACGGGCATGGCCGCCCTCATGGCCATCCCGCTCGGCGTCCTGGGCGCCATCTACCTCAACGAGTACGGCAAGCAGCGGCCCCTCGCCCGCCTCATCCGCATGCTGGCCGACATCATGACCGGCGTGCCCTCGATCGTGATGGGCCTGTTCATCTACACGATCTGGGTGCTCACGTTCGAGGAGCGCAGCGGTTTCGCCGGCGCGCTCGCGCTCGCCTGCCTCATGCTCCCCGTGGTCATCCGCAGCACGGAGGAGATGCTCCGGCTCGTGCCGGACGAGCTGCGCCAGGCCAGCCTCGCGCTCGGCGCCCGCAAGTGGCGCACCACCGTCACGGTCGTCCTGCCCGCCGCGATCTCCGGCATCACCAGCGGTTCGCTGCTGGCGATCGCCCGGGCCGCCGGCGAGACCGCGCCGATCCTCTTCGTCGTGGGCGCGGTCAACGAGACCAACTGGAACCTCTTCAGTGGCGAAAACACAGCGCTCACCGCGCAGATCTTCAGCAACGCGAGCCAGCCGTTCGACGTCGCGCAGGACCGCGCCTGGGGTGCGGCGCTGACCCTCATCGTGATCGTGCTGGTCTTCACGATCATCGCTCGCATCATCGCAAACCGCTTCGCCATTAAGGAGCGCTGACATGACCAGGCCCGAACCCAAGGTGGAGACAGTGACCGCCACCGACCGTCCCTCCGTCAGCATCAACGCCCCCACCAGCGGGTGGGGCTCCGTCGGCGTGGACACCCCGCAGGCTGCCGGCGCTCCCGTCATGGACCTGCGTGACGTCAGCGTGTACTACGGCAACTACGAGGCCGTCCGCGGCACCTCGATGCCCATCCGGCAGCACCAGATCACCGCGATGATCGGCCCGTCCGGCTGTGGCAAGTCGACGATCCTGCGCTCCCTCAACCGCATGAACGACCTCATCCCGGGCGCGCGGGTGGCCGGCAAGGTCACCTACCACGGCCAGGACCTGTACGCGAAGGACGTCGACCCGATCCAGGTGCGGCGCCGGATCGGCATGGTCTTCCAGAAGCCCAACCCGTTTCCGAAGTCCATCTTCGACAACGTGGCGTACGGGCTGCGCATCAACGGCATCAAGGGCAACCTCCACGACCAGGTCGAGGAGGCGCTGACCGGTGCCGCGCTGTGGGACGAGGTCAAGGACAAGCTCAAGACGAGCGGCCTCGCCCTCTCCGGCGGCCAGCAGCAGCGGCTGTGCATCGCGCGTACCATCGCGGTCCGCCCGGACGTGATCCTGATGGACGAGCCCTGTTCCGCCCTCGACCCGATCGCCACCGGCAAGATCGAAGACCTGATGCACGAGCTGGCGAAGACCTACACGATCGTCATCGTCACGCACAACATGCAGCAGGCAGCCCGCGTGAGCCACTACACGGCGTTCTTCACGGCGGAGGTGGACGACAAGCAGGTGCGGCACGGGCGGCTCGTCGAGTTCAGCGAGACCGGCAAGCTCTTCACCAACCCCAGCGACAAGCGCACCGAGGACTACATCACGGGCCGCTTCGGCTGAGGCTCAACCCTGGACGGCCCGGCGGCTTTCGAGCCCGCCGGGCCGTCTTTTGCCGTGTGTGTGCGCTACCTGATGCGGAGCCGGACGGAGCCGTCGGCGGCGATTTCCGGGCGGGGCGTCACGGCGGTGGCGGCGTCCCGGCCGGCGACGGCGGCCAGCACCGCGGCGATGTCCGGGTACCCAGCGAGCTCGCGCAACATGACGACCGTGGGCGGCAGCATGGCGATCCGGCCCTGCTCGAAGCCGGCCACCGCGTCGGCGGGGCGCACCCACATCGTGAGGTCGGCCTCGCCGGAGACGTCGCGGGTCAGCTGCTTGTCGGGGAGGGCGGCCACGAAGAAGTACGTGTCGAAGCGCCGCGCCTCGAACTCCGGCGTGATCCAGCGTGCCCACGCGCCCAGCAGGTCCGAGCGGAGCACCAGCCCGCGGCGGGCGAGCAGCGCGGCGAGCGGCTCCTCGCGGCGCACGAGCCGCTGCCGGTCGGCCTCCCAGCCGTCGCTGCCGGTGTCGGTGGCCCCCTCGGCGAGCAGCACGCCGGCTTCTTCGAAGACCTCGCGCACGGCCGCGCACACGACCGCCTGCGCCTCGCCCGCCGGGCGCCCGAGGCGGCGTGCCCACTCCTCGGGTGACGGGCCGGACCAACCCAGGTCAGCTCCGGCGTCGGCCGGATCGACCCCGCCGCCGGGAAACGCGTACATCCCGGAGGCGAAGGCCATGGAGGCCGCCCGGCGAAGCACATATGCCTCGAAACCCGCGTCAGCCGGCCGCAACAGCACGACGGTCGCGGCCACCCGCGGCACCGCCGGTGGCTCGCTGTCGCCGGCCAGATACCGCCGCGCGTGCGCCTCGAACGCTTCCGGCAACCGCCACCCGTCCACCCCGGTCATCGGCCCCAGTATGCCCGTACGATCGCGTGTCATGAGCGAGCGCAGGAACGAATCATGAGCGAAAGCACGCGTTGGGGGATCCTTGCCACCGGTGGTATCGCCACCTCGTTCGTGCAGGATTTGAAGCTCCTGCCCGACGCCGAGGTGGTGGCGGTCGGCTCGCGGTCGGTCGAGTCGGCGCAGACGTTCGCCGGGCGGCACGAGATCCCCGGGCGTACGGGTCCTGGCGCGAGCTGGCCGACGACCCCGATATCGACGTCGTGTACGTGGCCACGCCGCACTCGGCCCACTACGCCGCGACGCGCATCCTGCTGGAGGCGGGGCGGGCGGTGCTGTGCGAAAAGCCGTTCACGCTGGACCTCACGACCACCGTCGAGCTGATCGACATGGCCCGCGACCGTGGCACCTTCCTCATGGAGGCCATGTGGATGCGGTGCAACCCGGCGGTGCTGCGCATGGTCGAGCTGATCCGCGACGGCGCGATCGGCGAGGTCACCAGCGTGCACGCCGACTTCGGCGTGGCGGGCCCTTTGAGCCGAGCCACCGCATGCGGGCGCCGGAGCTGGGCGGCGGGGCGCTGCTGGACCTCGGCGTGTACCCGGTCAGCTTCGCGCACCTGATCCTCGGCATGCCCGAGCACGTGCGCGCCTGGGCCAAGATCGGACCCGAGGGCACTGACGAAAACACCGGGATCATTTTCGGGTACGACTCGGGAGCCCTCGCCGCGCTCACCAGCGGCATGCTCGGCCAGACGGCGCTCGGCGCGACGGTGAGCGGCACCAAGGGTCGGATCGTCCTGGAGCCGCCCTTCTTCCGTCCCGACCGGTTCACGCTGGACCGCGACGGCGCGGAGCCGGAGGTCGTCGAGGTGCCCCGCACCGGCCTCGGATACCTGCACGAGGCGGCCGAGGTACAGCGCTGCCTCCGCGAAGGACTGACCGAGAGCCCGCTGGTGCCCCACGCGGTGACGATCCAGGTCATGGACCTGCTCGACCAGATCCGCGACCAGATCGGCGTCTCGTACAAGTAGCGAAGGGTGGTGCGGCCGCTCAGAAGAGCGGCCGCACTGCCAGGTACACAAGGCTGGCCATCAGGCCGGCGGCGGGGAACGTCAGTATCCAGCCGCCCACGATCGTGCCGGCCACCTCCCAGCGCACCGCGGAGAGGCGTTTTGTCGCGCCCACCCCCATGATCGCGGACGTGATGGTGTGGGTGGTCGAGATCGGGGCGCCCAGCACGAGCGCGTTGAAGTACAGCACCGAGCTGGCCACGGTCTCCGCGGCGAAGCCCTCCGGGGGGCGGAGGTCGACGATCTTCCGGCCGAGCGTGCGGATGATCCGCCACCCACCCGCGTACGTGCCGAGGGCCAGCACCGTCGCCGACGCCCAGAACGTCCACTCCGGGATGTGCTCGGCACTGTCCTGGTACCCGCCGACGTAGAGCGCGAGCACCACGATGCCGATCGTCTTCGCCGCGTCCTGCATGCCGTGCCCGACCGACATGGCGGCCGCGGAGAAGGTCTGCGCGATGCGGAAGCCGCGGTTGAGCTTGGCCGGGTGACCCCGCCGGAAGATCCACAGTACGGCCAGCATGACCAGGAAGCCCAGGACAAAGCCGACCATCGGCGAGAGGATCATCGGCAGGACCACGTCTTCGAGGATCCCGTCCCACAGCACCGTGCCCGACGCCGCGAGAGTGGCGCCGACGAGGCCGCCGATCAGCGCGTGCGACGAGGAGGAGGGCAGGCCGAAATACCAGGTGATCAAATTCCACATGATCGCCCCGAGCACGCCCGCGAAGACGATGCTGAGGCTGTCCCGCCCGGTCGGCAGCGAGACCAGCCCGCTGCCCACGGTCTTTGCGACGTCGGCGCCGAAGTGCGCGCCCACGAAGTTGCCAACGGCCGCCATCAGCAGCGCCACGCGCGGCGTGAGCGCCCTTGTCGAGACGCTTGTCGCGATGGCGTTGGCCGCGTCGTGGAACCCGTTCGTGTAGTCGAACGCCAGCGCGATGAGGATCACCGCGAGGACGGCGACGAGCTCCCCGCTCAAGGACTACGACTCCTTGACCGCGATGGTCTCGACCGTGTTGGCCACGTGCTCGAACGCGTCGCAGGCCGCCTCCAGCTCGTCGGCGACCTCCTTCATCTTCAGCACGGTCAACGCGTCGTACTCACCTGAGAAGAGCCGCACGAGCAGCATCCGGTATGCCCGGTCGCCGTTGTTTTCCAGCCGGTTGCACTCGATCCAGTAGTCCTCGAGCGCCTTCATCGTCTTCAGCCGGGGCATCGCGTCGGCGGTGAGCTTGGCCTGCTCGTCGAGCACCGCGATCAGCTCGTGCATCTCGCGGGGCAGGGAGGGGAGCTTGGTCAGGCCGTACAGGTACAGCAGGTTACCGACGGCCTCCAGGTGGTCCATCACGTCGTCGAGCTGCGAGCCGAGCCGGTAGATGTCCTCCCGGTCGAACGGTGTGATGAACGACGAGTTGATCTTCTTGTACAGCTCGTGGGTGATCTGGTCGCTGTCGTGCTCGACCTCGGTGAGCCGCTCGCTCACCGACTGCACGTCGACACCGGGCAGGGCGAGCTCGTTGAGCAGCTCGGTGCCGCGGACGTGGTTTTGCGCCGCCCTGGTGAAGAGCTCGTAGAAGGCGCCCTCCGTGGGCCGGAAGGAAAACCTCACGACGTCATCGCCGGCGCGCGGTCCGCTTCCAGCCGCCGACGCTCCGCGTCGAGATCGAAATCGGGGTCCGGGTACGTCAGGTCCATGTCCTCGAAAGCCTCCAGCACGATGTTCGCGACGGCCCAGTCGCGGTACCACTTACGGTCGGCGGGCACGACGTACCACGGGGAATGGTCGGTCGAGCACCGGCTCAGCGCATCGTTGTAGGCCGCCTGATAGTCCGTCCAGCGGGCCCTGGCGTCTACGTCGGCCGGATTGTACTTCCAGTGCTTCGTCGGGTCGGTCAGCCGTTCCAACAGCCGTTCGCGCTGCTCATCGTACGAGATGTGGAGCATGACCTTGATGAGGGTGAATCCGTCGTTTGCCAGCTCCCGCTCGAAGCCGTTGATCTGCCAGTAGCGCGACCGCCAGACGCGCTCCGGCACCAGCGAGTCGACCCTGGCGATGAGCACATCCTCGTACTGCGAGCGGTTGAACACACCCACCAGCCCGGCGGGCGGCAGCGCGCGGCGGATGCGCCACAGGAAGTCGTGCTTGCGCTCCTCTTCGGTGGGCGGGCCGAACCCGACGATGTGCAGGCCGAGCGGGTTCATCGCGCCGGCGACCTTCTTGATCGTGCCGTCCTTGCCGCCGCAGTCCATGGCCTGTAGCACCAGCAGCAGGCGGCGGCGGTCTCCCGCGGCCTGCGCACCGGCGAAGAGCATCTCCTGGAAGCGCGCGAGCTGGGCGCCGATCGGCGCGAGCTGCCCACGGGCCCAAACCTTCTGGTCCTTCCCGGTCACCCTGCGGCCCGGGAGGCCGGGCGTCGAGCCGGGGTCGATGTCCTTTAGGTCCACCGACGCACCCACTCGCAGCAGCTCACGTAGCGACGTCATGCGCCGATCATCGCCTACCCGGTGAGTCCGTGCCGCTCAAGGGTGGGTAACACTGGACGCGTGCGAGATCTCGCGACGGAGTTCGAGGCCGAGCGGAGCCACCTGATGGCTGTCGCCTACCGCATGCTGGGCAGCCGCGCGGAGGCCGAGGACGCGGTCCAGGAGACCTGGCTGCGCTACGCCGACGCGCTCGCCGACCCGGCCGCCCGCGCGCAGATCCGCGACCTGCGCGGGTGGCTCACCACCACGGTCGGCCGCATCTGCCTGGACGTGCTGCGGTCGGCGCGGGTGCGGCGCGAGGCGTACCCAGGCCAGTGGCTGCCGGAGCCGCTGGTCAACCGCCTGCCCGACGGCGGCTTGGACCCCTCGGAGGCCGCGGCCCGCTCCGACGAGGTGAGCATGGCGCTCCTCGTGGTGCTCGAGCGCCTCACGCCCGAGCAGCGGGTGGCGTTCGTGCTGCACGACGTGTTCGCGGTGCCGTTCGACGAGATCGCCAGCGCGCTGGGCACGACGGTGGAGGCGGCCCGCCAGCTGGCCTCGCGGGCCCGCCGCGCGGTCGCCGAGGGCCCGCCCAAGCACACCGCCGACCTGCCCGAGCAGCGCCGCCTGGCGGCCGCCTTCTTCAGCGCGGTGGAGTCCGGCGACGTCGACGAACTGCTCGCCGTGCTGGCGCCCGACGCCATGATGATCGGCGACGCCGGCGGGGTCTTCCCGGCCGCCGGGCGCCCGCTGTCCGGCGCCACCGAGGTCGCCCGTTTCGTGCTCGGGCTCTTCAACCGCAGCAGCAAGGACATGAGCAACATCCAGGCCGCGCCGGTGGAGGTCAACGGCGGGTTCGGCATCCAGGTCGACGGCGACTACAAGGACGGCCGGCCGATGCGGATCGTGATCGCGTTCGCCGCCGCGGACGGCCGGATCACCGGCGTCTTCAACCAGCTCAACCCCGACAAGGTGGCATCGGTGCCGGCACTGCCGCGCGAAGCCGCCATGTGGCCGCCGGCGCTCTGACGCCCGTCAGACCACCAGGGCCAACCACTTGCGGTACGCCGAGGCGAACGGCTCGGTGCCGTCGCCCAGCGCGCCCAGGAGCCAGCGCGCCGCCCGCTGGGCGTGGTCGGCGACGTCTTCCGGGTAGCCGAAGCGCTCGCGGTGCTCGGCGAACTCGTCCTCGTCGCGCAGCTCCACCGCACCGGTCGCCCGGCGCCGCACCACGTCGAGGTCGAGGTCGACGATCCGCACCGTGTCGCCGTCCCACTCGGCCGGGGTGGCGATGTCGCAATAGACCTCGCTGGTGCGCGGCGGCGGGTTGAACATGCCGGTCCACCACGCGTCGTGCGGCACGAGCACCACGAACGGGATCTGCTCCACCGACGGGCGCCCGTGGTAGACCGAGCGGGTGCCGGCGCTCACGCCGAGCCAGGTGCCCAGGTCGTCTTCGGCGAGCCGGCGCGCGGGGTAGTCACGGTGCGCTGTGCCGTCGTACTTGCGGTAGACGACCCGGACCATGTCGCTCGGCATGCCCGCACCCTAGCCGATGCCTGATCGGGCGATGCCACATCCTCTGTCCGTCTTCCTCACTTCCCGGGGAAATAGGATCGAGATCTGTCGCTACAGTATTGCCGATGCCCGAAGACAGTGCCCGACTCCTCGCCGAGCTCGCCGAATTGCGCGAGCAGGCGAATGCGCTGACCCTGCGCCTGTCCGCACATCACGACCATCGTTTGCGCTACACCGGCGAGGATCGAAATGGGCTGTCATCGGTGACTGTGGACGGTCATGGGCGTACCACCGATGTGGTGGTTATGCGCGAGTGGCGGCGAGAGACCGACCCCGCGGGCCTCGGCCGGGCGCTGCTCGCCGCGGCCGGCGACGCACAGGCCCGGCGGCTGGAGGGCATGGCGACCGGCGGCGTACCTGCCACGACGGCCCTGCTCGACCGCGCACCGGTGGCCACCTCGCTGGACGCGTCGGGTCCCGACCTGATCCGCGAGCTCCTGCCGCTGCTGGAGCGGGTCGAGCGCCAGCTTGACGACGCGGGGCAGCGGCTCGCGCGCCATTTCACCGATGCGGTGCACCTCCGCAGCTCCGGCGGCGCATGCGCCATTACCGCGCGTGGCGGCCAGGTTAGCGAGATCGAATTCGACGCACACTGGATCGCGTCAGCCGGCGCCGGCGAAGTGGCGCACCACGTGTGCCAGCTTTTCCAGGATGCACACGACCGTGCCTTGACCGGAATTGGTGACCTATTGCCACCGGAGTTGGGCGACGTGATGTCTTTCGCCGCGGACCCGGCGCGAATGCTCCGCCAGTTGGGCCTCGACACCTGACCGGCGCGGCCGCACCCCGTTGGTGGCAAGGGGTTGTGGATAACGCGCGGGGGTTGTGGATAAGCGCGGATGCGTCGGCGGGGGCGGGTACCGTCGCACGGTGACCACCGCGACCAACGCACCACCGTCACCCTCCACGGCGCCAAAGCCTCGGACTCGCGGGCAGGAGCCGACCGCGACGGATCTGCTGGCGGCGGCGGTGGGCGCGGTGCCCGGCGGTGCGGCGCGGCCCGGCCAGGAGGCGATGGCGCTGGCCATCGAGCGGTCGATCGAGAGCGGCGAGCACCTGCTCGTCCAGGCCGGCACCGGCACCGGCAAGTCGCTGGCCTACCTGACGCCCTCCCTCCTCGTCGACGGGCCGGTCGTGGTCTCCACCGCCACGCTCGCGCTCCAGTCCCAGCTGGTCGACCACGACCTGCCCCGCCTGGCCGACGCCGTCGAGCCGGTCCTTGGCAGGCGCCCCACGTTCGCGGTGTTGAAGGGGCGGCACCACTACCTCTGCCTCGCCCGCCTCGAAAACTCCACAGAGGAGGAGCCGGACGACGGCCTCTTCGACGCGCCATCGCCGGGCACGACCAAGTGGCTCGGCGAGGCGGGGCGGCTGGGCAAGCAGATCCAGCGCCTGCACGAGTGGGCGCTCAAGACCGCCACCGGCGACCGCGACGAGCTCGACCCGGGAGTCGACGACACGGCTTGGCGGCAGGTCTCGATGCCGGCGCGGGAGTGCGTCGGGGCCAACCGCTGTCCGTATGGTGGCGACTGCTTCGCCGAGGCCTCCCGCGCACGCGCGCGCGAGGCAGACATCGTGGTCACCAACCACAGCCTGCTCGCCGTCGACATGCTGGCCGGGCGACACATCGTGCCGCCGCACAAGCTGCTCGTGGTCGACGAGGCGCACGAGCTGGCCGACCGCGTCTCGTCTGCCGCCCAGGCAGAGCTGACGCCCGACATGGTCGACCGGGCGGCGCGCCGGGCGCGCACGTTCATCTCGCCAGAGGCTTACGAAGCGCTCGCCGAGGCGGGCGACGCGCTCACGGTCGGGCTTGCCGAGGCGCCGGCCGGGCGGATCACGACCGGGCTGCCGCCGGCGCTCAGCGGGGCCTGCACGCTGCTCGACGCCGCGACCCGCACCGGGCTGGAGGCGATCGGCGACATCAAGGCAGACGACCCTGACCCGGTGCGCAAGCAGCAGGCCAAGGCGGTGCTCGACGAGATGTCCAAGACCGCCCAACGCCTGCTGGAGGAGGCCGCCCACGACGTGGCCTGGGTGGAGAAGCCGGACATCGGCGGCCGCCGGGCCCTCGTGGTCGCGCCGCTGTCCGTCGCGGGCACGCTCGCCACCCATCTGTATGACGAGCGCACCGTCGTCGCCACCTCCGCCACGCTCACCCTCGGCGGCCGCTTCGACACGGTGGCCCGGGCGCTGGGGCTGGCCGCGGCCGACGGCAAGGAGGGCGACGACGGCGACTGGCATTCGCTCGACGTCGGCTCGCCGTTCGACTACCCGCGGCAGGGCATCCTCTACGTCGCCGCCCACCTGCCCCGCCCTGCCGCCTCCGGCCTGCCGGACGCCGCCGGCGAGGAGCTGATCACGCTGGTCAAGGCCCTCGGCGGCCGCACGCTCGGCCTCTTCTCCTCGCGCCGGGCCGCCCAGCAGGCCGCCGAGCTGCTGCGGGCCAGGACCGACCTGCCCGTGCTCCTGCAGGGCGAGGAGGCGCTGCCGCTGCTCGTCCGCCGCTTCCGCGAGGAGCGCGCAAGCTGCCTCTTCGGTGTGATGTCGCTGTGGCAGGGCGTCGACGTCCCCGGCGACTCCTGCCAGCTCGTGGTCATCGACCGGCTGCCGTTCCCCCGCCCGGACGAGCCGTTGGCCGCCGCCCGCGCGGCCGCCGTGGACGCCACCGGCGGTTCCGGCTTCGCTTCGGTGAGCGTCCCGATCGCGGCGATCCGGCTGGCGCAGGGCGTGGGCCGGCTGATCCGCTCCACCGGCGACAAGGGCGTCGTGGCCGTGCTCGACTCGCGGCTGGAGACGGCCCGCGGCTACGGACCGTTCCTGCGCAACTCGCTGCCCCCGTTCTGGTACACGACAAAGCGCGAGGTCGCCCTAGGCGCACTCCAGCGCCTCCGCGACAGCTGACAGCCCGCAACCCCGAGCGGCGGGCCGTCACAGGGCTGTGTGCAGCGGCGGTGCCCGATCCGGGACGTGACCGTCGATCAGGCGCCGGCGTGAGGGCGAGATCCCCGAGGTCTGCGGGAGCCTGCTCTTCGGGTTGAGCTCGCCGACCGCGGACGGTGAGGCCGCGGGAACGCACCCCCAAAAAAACGCTCCGCTGCGCTCCACGTTTCCCCGGGGGCCCCGCGCAACGGTCCGGACCACGACGGACATCGCGGCAGCTCAGGGTGGCGTCGCCTTGACCACGACGGCGTCGGGAGGGACCTCGGGGCGGCGCGGATTGCCGAGCCGGCGGATGGCCGTGTTCAGCACGGCGACCAGCGGCACCGCCACCAGCGCGCCCACGATGCCGGCCAGCACCACGCCGGCGGCGATTGCGACGATCACGGCCAGCGGGTGGATGGCGACCGCGCGGCCCATGATGAGCGGCTGGAGGACGTGGCCTTCCAACTGCTGCACCGCGATCACCGCGCCGAGCAGGATCAGCGCGCTCACCCAGCCGCGGTCGACCAGGGCAATGAGCACCGCGACCGCGCCGGAGAGGGTGGCGCCGACGATCGGGATGAACGCGCCGAGGAAAACCAGAGCGGCCAGTGGCAGCGGAAATGGCACGCCGAGGATCCACACCGCGATGCCCACGCCCACCGCGTCGATGAAGGCCACCAGCACGGTCGCCCGCACGTAGGCCACCAGGGTCAGCCACCCCGCCCGGCCCGCGTCGTCGACCTGCCACCGGGCCCGCAGGGGCAGCAGCCGCACCATGAAGCGCCAGATGCGCCCGCCGTCGCGCAGGAAGAAGAACGTGGCGAACAGCACCAGGAACATCCCGGTGAGCACCTCGAAGAGGGTGGTGGCCGTGGAGACGCCGGCGCTGGTCAGCGACTCGGTGTTGTCGTCCAGCCACTTTTCGGCGGTGTCGACGTAGCTGTCGATCTGCTTGTCGGAGAGGTGGAGCGGGCCGGTCTGCAGCCAGTCCTGGATCTGCCGGATGCCCTGGGTGGCGCTGTCGCTGAGCTGGGGCAGCCCGTCGATGAACTCGGTGATGACCAGCGTCAGCGTGCCGGCGACCGCGGCGAGGCCGCCGATGAGCACGACCGCGGTGGCCAGCGAGCGGGGCAAGCCGGCCCGCAGCAGCCACCGCACGGCCGGCGAGAGCAGCGCGGAGAGCAACAGCGCGATCACCAACGGGATGATCACGATGTGGACGACGCCGATGATCTGGATCAGCGCCCAGGCGAGGATGCCGAGGACGATCAGGCGCCAGGCCCAGGCCGCCGAGATGCGCAGGGCGCGCGGCACCTCGCCGTCGTCGCGGCTCGCCGTCGACGGGTGTACGTCCGGAGGCGTCGCGGGCTCCGGCGGCTCCAGCTCGCGGTACGAACCGTTGCCGTTGCCCGACTCCGCGGCACGGCGGGCCTCCTCACGGCGTGCGCGCACGGTCTCGCGACCCGCTTCGTACGCCCGGCGCAGGTTTGCCCGCACCCGCTCGACCCGACTCACGAAACCCCCTCCCACCTGCCGTCCAAACGTTCCCTACCGTATCGGGCATGAACCTCTCAGCTCGATCCATTCGTCCCTGAGTTCTCCCCCACAATCGCAGGCTGTAGCGTTCCGGAGGTGACCGCCGACCCCGACCTCGACCACGGGCTGCCGATCCGGCTGCTGCACGACCGTGTCCTCGTCCGCCTCGACGGCAACGAAGGCGAGCGGCGTTCGAGCGCCGGCATCGTGATTCCCGCTACCGCCGCGGTGGGGCGGCGGCTGTCCTGGGCCACCGCGGTCGGCGTCGGGCCGCACGTGCGGTCGATCGTGGCCGGCGACCGGGTGCTCTTCGACCCGGACGAGCGCTCCGAGGTCGAGCTGCAAGGCCGGGAGTACGTGCTGCTTCGCGAGCGCGACGTGCACGCCGTCGCGGCGCAGCGCGTCGAGCCGGACGCGACCGGCCTCTACCTGTAGGGCCGGTAGTAGCCGTAGTACGCGGGCGGTGGCGGCGGTGGCGGAGCGAGCACCACGGGCACCGGCACCACCGGCTGGTCGGGCGCCTCGATCGTGCGAGCCACCCCGTCCGGGAAGGTCACCTGGTAGCGGACGCCGTCCCAGCGCGCGACCGGGGCCTGCGGGTCCCGCCCGGCGAACACCTGCCGGTACCCGTTGATCGCCTCCAGCAGCTGCCGCTCCTCCGCGAGCGCCCGCCCGGCCTCCTTCGGGTCGGTGTAGAGGCCGCGGCGCATCCCGTCGCGCAGCAGGGCGAGGCGGGTGGCGGCGAACTGGTACCCCCGCATCGCCTTGAGTCCCGCGTCGCCCGCCACCCGGCGGGCCCACCGCCGCGCCGAGTGCCGCCGTCCGAGGGTGCCGAGCGCGGCGACCTCGGGCGGGGAGAGCCAGCCGGCCCGCACGTACTCCGGCAGTGTGCGCTCGGTGAGCCGCCCCTCCCAGCTGCGCAGCCACACCGCGAAGCCGACCATGCCGAAGAAGACCGGGACCATCACGCCGATGAACCCGTACAGCAGGATGAGGTTTTCGCCGGTGGCCTGGGCGAGCGTGGGGATGAGGTTCCACGAGCCGTGCAGGATCATCGCGAGCAGCAGGCCGGCGAGCGGGGCGATCCACCGGACGTGGCGGTCGCCGGTGCGCGCCGCGATGCCCAGTCCCACGCCGGTCATCGAGGTGAAGAGCGGGTGAGCGAAGCCGAAGAGCAGGATCCGCCCGATGAAGAGCGCGAAGACCATCTGCGCTCCGGTGGCCGGTCCGTACTGGTCGGCGCCGGACGCGTAGCCGTGGCCGCCGAGGTAGAGGATGTTTTCCACCATCGCGAACCCGATCGCGGACAGCCCACAGTAGACGATGCCGTCGGTGATGCCGGACCACTCGCGCCGCCGCCGCCACAGCAGGAAGAAGGGGCCGAGTGCCTTGGCCAGCTCTTCGATGAACGGGGCGACAAGCACCGCGACCAGCGCGTCCGGGATGCCGACCCGGTCGAAGAGGTAGGCCGCGCCCGAGTTGACGGTCAGCGCGGCGAGCGTCGAGGGAAACGCGCCCCAGGCGAAGCAGAAGACGAGGTACTTGGCGGGCTCCGGCTCGTACCGGTCGAGCCACAGGAAGCAGGCGACGAGCGCGGGCACCGGCAGGATCGCCGCCACGAGCCCGATGATCAGGGCGGTGATGCCGATGTTGTAGCCCAGGAAGCCGAGCATCGCGATCGCACACAGCGCGATGAAGGCGATGACGCCGCCGATCTGGAGGCCGCGCCGGACCGCGGACCGCCGGGCCGGCGCCGGCGCGGGTGCCGGTGCGAGCTCGCTCATGCCCGTCCTCGCTTCGCTGCGGGCGGGCACGAGGCGCCAAACGCACTGAGCCCGGTGACTCGCTCGCTCCGCTCGCTCATGGGGCCCAGCCTAGCGATTGGTCACGAGCCTCAGCGGCGGTCGGGCGGTACGTGCCGGCCCACCGCGCGCCGGACCAGGCGGTTGGCCTCCTTAGCCTCCAGGCCTGACGCGCGGACCAGGTCGACCGCGGTCGAGCGGACCTGGGCGACGATGACGCTGCCGGAGAAGCCGACACCCTCCATGTAGGCCACGCCGGCCTCGCTCGCCGCACGCAGCGCCCGCTCCCGCGAGGCGACCGGCTCCACCGCGTCGGCGAGCTCGCGCCGCAGCCAGGTCACCGCCTCGCCGAGCGCCTGTACCGCCTCGACAAGCGCCGGCGGCAGCGTCTCGCCGTCCCGTAGCAGCGTCTGCGCCCGCCGCACCAGCACGCGGCTGTTGCGCAGGGCCCGCGCGATGTGCTCGGCCGCGTCGACGTACTGGTTGAGCGCTCCCCTCGTCCGCCACCGGACGGGCGCCAGCGCCGCGGTCTCGCTCGCCGCCTCGATCGCCTCGTGCAGCGTGAGGAGGTCGGTCTCCGCGGCCCGCAGCCGCGCGAGCGCCGCGTCCAACCGCTCGGACTGCCGCGCCGCCATCGCCTCGGCGGTTTCCGTCAAACCGTCGGCGAGTACATC
Source organism: Phytohabitans houttuyneae (assembly GCF_011764425.1). Taxonomy (NCBI): domain Bacteria; kingdom Bacillati; phylum Actinomycetota; class Actinomycetes; order Micromonosporales; family Micromonosporaceae; genus Phytohabitans; species Phytohabitans houttuyneae. The sequence goes on along the minus strand of NZ_BLPF01000001.1, from coordinate 4,693,800 downwards.
GAGGATCGGAGCGGCCGCACGCCCCACCACGGTCAACGGGTTGAGCGGGAGTAGGAGTGCCATCACGCCGAGCCCGACAAGGCCGCCGACCAGCGCGTCCAGGAAGCGGTCGAAGGCGATGCCGGTCGTCGGTGGGGTGAGCGTGGCGACAAGTACCGCCGATGAGGCCGCCTGGGTGACCAGCGCGGACCCGCCGCCGACGAAGATGGCGGTCACGATCGCGAGCGTGACCACGAGGCCGATCTGCCAGCCACCCGTACCGATCAGGTAGATCAGCACGTCGCCGACCGCGATACCGATGGCCACGCCGAAGACAAGCTCGAACGCGCGCCGCAGCCGCTGGCCCACCGACACCGCCAGCGTGATCACCGCGGCGATCGGGGCGAAGAACGGGGCCCGGTGCCCGACCACCTCGTGCGCGATCAGCCAGGCGAGGCCGGCGGCGAGGCCCGCCTGGACGGCGAGCAGCACGTTCATCCAGACTCGGCGCACGCGGTCCCGCAGCTGGGCGCCGGTACGCCGGGCCAGCTCATCGGTCGCGAGCACCATGCCGGGAGACTACCGGCATGATCGGTTCATGACGCTCGTTCAGCGCTGGTTGGCGGCGGCTCGCGGTGCCGGCGCGACCGCCGGCGAGGATGCCCTGGTCGCGGTCGGTGAAGGGCTGCTGGCCCGGTGGCGGGAGCCGCAGCGGCACTACCACACGGTCGACCACCTGACCGCGATGTTGTCGATCGTGGACGCGGAGGGTGGCACGGATGCGGTTCGCCTGGCGACCTGGTTTCACGACGCGATCTACGACCCACACTCTCCGGGCGAGGCCAACGAGCGGGACAGCGCCGCGCTCGCCCGCGCCGAGCTTGGCGCCCTGGGGGTACCCGAGTCGGTCGCGGTCGAGGTGGAACGCCTGGTGCTGCTCACCGCCGGGCACGCGGCGGCACCTGGCGACATTGACGGTGAGCTGCTCTGCGACGCCGACCTGGCGGTGCTGGCCCGCCCGCCGGCCGAGTACGACGACTACGCCGCCGCCGTCCGCCGCGAGTACGCGCACGTGCCCGACGAGCTCTTCCGCGCGGGCGGTCAGCCGTGCTGCGGAGCCTGCTCGACCTGCCCGCGCTCTATCGCCGCCCGGCGCTGGCCGCGCGCTGGGAGGCCCCGGCCCGGGCCAACCTGGAGCGGGAGCTACGCGCCCTGGCGTGAGACGAGGTGCTTGGGGCGGCGCAGGCCGGCGCCGCGCAGGAGGCGGACGATCTCGCGGCTCGACACGAGCTGGGCGCCCAGCCACACCGCCACCGGCACCCGCTCGGCCGGCACGTCGTAGTGGTCGCGGTCGAAGCCGCGCCGCGGCACACCGAGCATCTCCGCGAACGCGTGCAGCTCCTCGAACGACACGTCGCTGACCAGGTGTGACCACAGCCGACCGCGGGCCGGCCAGGCGGGTGGGTCGACATACAACATCGCTACCCCTCGCCCCTCCCGCTCATGGCAGCCACCGTAGCGCGCCGGTTAGCCTGCCAGGCATGGCCGACCTGCTTGACGCCCTGCGTGCCACGCTCCCCTCCGAGGCCGTCCTGACCGACCCCGACCTACTCAAGGGTCACTCCCGCGACGAGGCCGACCTGGTCGAGTCCGGCCTGCCGGCGGTCGTGGTGCGCCCGCGCACGACCGAGCAGGTGGCCGCGGTCATGAAGATCGCGGCCGAGCACCGCGCGCCGCTCGTGCCACAGGGCGCCCGCACCGGCCTCGCCGGCGCCGCGAACGCGGTGGACGGCGCGATCGTCCTCTCCACCGTGGCCATGGACCGCATCCTCGAGGTCGACCCGGTCAACCGCATCGCCGTGCTCCAGCCCGGCGTGGTCAACGCCGCCCTCGCGGCCGAGGTGGCCAAGCACGGCCTGCGCTACCCGCCCGACCCCGGCTCGTGGGAGTCGTCGACGATCGGCGGCAACGTGGCCACCAACGCGGGCGGCATGTGCTGCGTCAAGTACGGCGTCACCACCGAGTACGTGTTCGGCCTCGAGGTCGTGCTCGCCTCCGGCGAGGTCCTGCGCACCGGGCGGCGCACCGCGAAGGGCGTGGCCGGCTACGACCTCACCCGCCTTTTCGTCGGCTCCGAGGGCACGCTCGGCGTGATCACCGAGATCACGGTGGGCCTGCGCCCCGCCGCCGAGGAGTCGCTCACGCTGGTGGCGCTCTTCCCCTCCACGGCCGCGGCCGGTGCCGCCGTCGCCGCGATCGCCGCACAGGGCCTTTCGCCCAGCCTGCTGGAGCTGCTCGACCAGACGCACCTGATCGCGCTGGAGGCGTACCAGCCGATGGGGCTGCGCACGGAGGCGAAGGCGCTGCTGCTGGCCGCCTCCGACACCGGCACCCGCGCCGCCGCCGACCTGGAGCGGATCGCCGCGCTGTGCGAGGAGGCCGGCGCCGACGAGGTGTACGCGGCCACCGACGCGATCGAGGCCGCCCAGCTGCTCCAGGCACGGCGGCTTGCCCACCCGGCGATGGAGAAGTACGCGGCCGAGATGTTCCCACAGGGCAACGGCGGCCTGATCATCGACGACGTCGCGGTGCCCCGCTCGGCCCTGGCCGCCCTGCTGGACGGCACCGAAAAGATCGCGGCCGAGACCGGCGTCGCGATCGGCGTGGTCGGCCACGCCGGCGACGGCAACATGCACCCCAACATCGTGGTCGACCGCACCGACCCGGCGAGCGTGGCGAGCTGCCAGCGCGCGTTCGACGACATCGTGGAGCTGGCGCTCTCGCTCGGCGGCACCTGCACCGGCGAGCACGGCGTCGGCCTCCTCAAGCGCGAATGGCTGGCCCGCGAGCTGGGACCGGTCGGCGTGCGCGTCCAGCAGGCGATCAAGGCGGCCTTGGACCCCGAGGGCCTGCTCAACCCGGGCAAAGTCCTCTAACCCTTTAGAGCTGCCGCGACATCCGTCGTGGTCCAGACCGTTGCGCCGGGGCCCCCGGGGAAACGTGGAGCGCAGCGGAGCGTTTCTCGGGGTGCGTTCCCGCGGCCCCGGGCCGCCTCCAGCTGGCCGCGGCCGTGGACCGTGGCGGGCAGGGCGCCTCGGCGCTCTCCTAGAAGGGGGTGCTCATGGACAGCAGCTCGACGACGCGCACCGCGGTGGGTGGCTGGCCGCTGCCGCAGTCGGCCCACTCGACCCTCGTCGCGCCGGTGACCAGCTTGTAGACGAAGCCGTCCGCGCACTCGCCCGGGTCGGCCGCCTCGGTGCCCAGCTTCGGGTCGGCCAGCAGCGCCTGCAGGTCGGCGAGCTGGATCTCGTTGAGCCGGCCCCGCACCGGTGTGCCGCCGCCCGCGCCGGCCCTGTTTCTGTAGTAGGTCCACCGCCCGTCCGGGTCCACCGTGACGCTCTGGTCCACGCCGACGAAGCCGCCGCTGCGCTCGATCGTGACGCCGGCCGCCTGCGGCGGTGCGCTCGTCGCCCGCACCGGCACGGAGGTGTGCGAGGGCGAGGGCGACGGGCCGGGTGTGGGCGCCGGCGGCGAGGTGCAGCCGGCGAGCACGAGCACCGCGAGGACACATAGACGCCCGTACGCCATCTTCATGCGACGGACGCTACGCCCACCCGGTTCCCTCAGAACGCGAGCGGGCCCGCACCGCGGACATCCGGCGCGCCGAGGCGGGCCGCGTCGGCGGTGGCGTCGTCGGGCATCTTCTGCGACTGCCGCTCGGCCTCGACGCGGGCCAGGTAGTGCTCCACCTCGCGGGCCCGCAGGTCGGCGTCCCAGCCCAGCACGGAGCCCATGATCTGCGCCGCGTGGTGTGCCGACTCGGTGCCCCGGTGCGGCGTCTCGAACGAGATGCGGGTGCGCCGCGTCAGCACGTCGTCCAGGTGCAGGGCGCCCTCGGCCCGGGCCGCGTACGCCACCTCGGCCGCCAGGTACTCCGGCGCTCCGGCGAGCGGCGCGGCAAGCGTCGGCTCGGCGTGGATCATCGCGATGAGCTGCGGCGCGAGCGTGCCGTACCGCTCCAGCAGGTGCTCCAGCACACCGGCCTGCACACCGTGCCGGCGGGCGAGGTCGAGCCGGTCCCGCCACATCGCCGAGTACCCGTCGGCGCCCAGCAGCGGCAGCTCCGCCGTGCGGGACGGCACGCGCACACCCAGCCGCCGCGCCGCGCGGTCGACCACGTCGGCGGCCATCACGCGGTACGTCGTGTACTTGCCGCCGGCCACCAGCATCAGGCCCAGCATCGGCTCGACGACGGCGTGCTCGCGGGAGAGCTTCGAGGTCGGCTCGTCCTCGCCGGACAGGAGCGGGCGGAGCCCCGCGTAGACACCCTCGATGTCTGATGTGGACACCGGGCGGTCGAGGACGGCGTTGACCTGGTCGAGCAGGTACTCGATGTCGCGCGCCGACGCGGCCGGGTGGTCGCGGTCGAGCTGCCAGTCGGTGTCGGTCGTACCGATGATCCAGTGGCCGCCCCACGGCAGCACGAAGAGCACCGAGGTCGGCGTGCGCAGGATCAGTCCCGCGTCACCGGTGATCGCCGAGCGCGGCACGACCACGTGGACGCCCTTGGAGGCGCGCACGCGCAGCCCCGGCCGCACGCCGACGTCGCCGAGCATCGCGGAGATGTCGTCGCTCCACACCCCGGTGGCGGCGATCACCGTGCGCGCCCGCACCTCGAACTCGCCGGTCGACGACTCCAGGTCCCGTACCCGTACCCCGGTCACCTCCCGCGCCTGCCGCACCATGCCGACGGCGCGCGCGCTGGTCACGACGGCCGCGCCGAGGCTGGCCGCCGTGCGCGCGAGGGTGACCACCAGGCGGGCGTCGTCGACCTGCCCGTCGTAGTAGCGGACCGCCCCGGCCACGACGTCCGGGCGGAGGCTCGGGAAGAGATGCCGCGCGCCGTCGCGGGACAGGTGGCGGTGCAGCGGCATGCCCCGCCCGCCGCCGAACAGCCCGGCGAACGCGTCATAAGCCGCGACCCCCGCCCCGTAGTACACCCGCCGCCAGGCACGGGCCGGAAACTCCCGCGGCGAGTGGCCGCCGGGCAGCGGCACGATGATGGGCACCGGCCGCACCAGGTGCGGTGCCAGGCGGGTGGCGAGAAGGCCACGCTCCGTGAGCGCCTCGTGCACAAGGTGCAGCTCGAACTGCTCCAGGTAGCGCAGGCCGCCATGAATCAGCTTGCTGGACCGGCTGGACGTACCGGAGGCCAGGTCACGCGCCTCGACCAGCGCGACCTTGAGCCCGCGGGAGGCGGCGTCGAGCGCGGCGCCCGCGCCCGTGACACCCCCGCCGATGACGAGGACGTCGAAGCGCTCGTTGCGAAGGCGGCGCAGGTCAGCGGCGCGGCGCTCGGGTGAGAGCTCGCTGGCGGCGTACCGCGATACGGCAGGGTCACGCACCCGTCCACCGTAGCCGCCGGTCGGTCGTAGTGTTTCGCGCATGGCGTATCCCTCCTACCCGGCACCCGAGCGGCAGACCAGCCCGTGGGTGATTGTCGCCACCGCATCGATCGGCGTCTGGGCCGTCCTGGTCACCGTGCTCAGCCAGTCGATCGGGTGGCTGGCCGACCAGGTGCTGCTCGTGACCGGGCTGGATACACCGACCTGGACCTGGCCGGTCGTCGCGATCGTCAACGCCGTCCTCGCCGGTACGCCCGCGATCATCCTGGCGTTCGTGCCGCGCTCACCGGCCGTGCGCACCGCCGGCCGGGTGTGGCTGACCGGCGCGGTCGCGCTCGCCGGCCTGGGCCTGCTGCGAGCCGTGCCCGCGCCGCGCAACGAGCTCTACCTCGCCCTCCTCGCCCTGGCCGCCGCCGGCGGCGCGATCCTCCTGCGCGGGCGCCCCGCACTTCCCGCGCTCGGCTTCGCCGGCGGGCTCGCCACGCTGCTGCCCTGGCTGTGGATCGGCGCGCTGGGCGGCCTGGCGGAGACCGTGCTCGCCGTGCTCGCCGCCGCCGCGGTCGGCTGGCTCGCCGCCGCCATCCTGAACGCCGGCTTCTGGGAACGGTACGGCGTCGTGCTCGGCGGCCTCGTCGCCGGCGTCGCACTCCTGCTCCTCGCCGCCGCGGTGGGCCAGGCCGGCGCGCAGCTCGCCGCGATGCTCGTGCTGCCGCCGCTGGGTTTCGCGGCCGCCGCGCTGCGCAGTGCCGGACCGCTTGTCGCGGTCGCAGCGCTGGGACCGCTGGCCTTCGCGGATCCGGAGGAGATCACGCTGCTGCTCAGCACAGGGCGGGACCTGCCCGCGTGGGCGGCCATCGCCGCCGCCATCTCACTCGCCGTCGCGCTCATCGTCGGCATCGGGTACGGGCTGGCGCGCACCCGCCTCACCGGACGGTGGATCGGTGCCGGGGCGGTGGTCCTCTTGGCGATCACCGGCGGGGCGATATACCTGGGACCGGGTCAGCCGGGCCTGTACGGCGAGCGCCTGTTCGTCATCCTCAAGTCGCAGGCGGACCTGAGCGGGGTGACCACCGCGAGCCGCGAGGCCCGGGTCACCGAGGTCTACCGCCGGCTGGTCGAAAACGCGCGGAGCAGCCAGGCCGACCTGCGCAAGACGCTGGACCGCTGGCACCTCGACTACACGCCCTACTACCTGGTCAACGGCGTGGAGGTGGATGGCGGCCCGGCCGTCCGAGCGTGGCTGTCCCGGCGCGACGACGTCGATCGCGTGCTGCTCAGCCAGCACCTGCGCCCGCTGCCCGCCGACCCGGGCGTCACGCACGGCGACGAGCCCGCACCCACCGCACCGCCGTGGAACATCTCGCTGATCGGCGCCGACCGTGCCGCCGCCCAGCTCGGCGTCGACGGTTCGGGCGTCGTCGTGGGCACCTCGGACTCCGGTGTGGACGGCAGGCATCCCGCGCTCTCCAGCAACTTCCGGGGTGGCGACGACTCCTGGTACGACCCGTGGAACCACACCCGCACGCCCACCGACCGCGGCGGCCACGGCACGCACACGCTCGGCTCGGCGGTGGGCCGTACCGTCGGCGTGGCACCGGGCGCGCGGTGGGTCGGCTGCGTCAACCTCGACCGCAACCTCGGCAACCCGGCCCGCTACCTCGACTGCATGCAGTTCATGCTGGCCCCCTTCCCGTTCGGGGCGACGCGTTCACCGATGGGCGCCCCGAGCGGGCACCGCACGTACTCACGAACTCGTGGGGTTGTCCCCGGATCGAGGGCTGCGATGCGGGCGCCCTGCGCGCGGCCACCGCCGCGTTCGCCGCCGCCGGCATCTTCTTCGCCGTCGCCGCCGGAAACACCGGCCCGTTCTGCGGTTCGGTCGACGACCCGCCCGCGCCGTACGGCGACGTGGAGACGATCGGCGCGGTCGACCGCCGCAAGGAGGTCACGCAGTTTTCCAGCCGCGGCCCGACCGACACCGATCTCACGAAGCCCGACCTTGTCGCGCCCGGCGAGGACGTGCTGTCGGCGATGCCCGGCGGCGGGTACGCCGAGCTGAGCGGCACCTCGATGGCCACGCCACACGTCGCCGGCGTGGTGGCGCTGATGTGGTCCGCCAACCCGCGCCTGATCGGCGACCTCGCGCGCACCACTGAGATCCTGCGCGACACGGCGGTGCCCGCGAGCCCCGGCGACAGCACCGGTGAGTGCGCGCCGGCCGACGTGACGGGCGCCGGGATGGTCGACGCGTACGCGGCGGTGCAGGCCGCACGCACCGCGTCGTGACCGCCGGTTAGTGTCGGCGACCGTGGAGTTTTCGATCGCCGCGCTGGCGGACACCGACGTACCCGCCGTGGTTGACCTCTGCCGCGAGGCGCTGGACCTGCCCGGCGACGCGGCGGAGGCGGACCAGATCGTGGCGCGGTTGCGCGAGCAGCCGGGCGTCGGTTTCGTCGCCACCGCCGGAGGTGAGCTTGCCGGTGTGGTGCTCGGGTCGCTCTCCCACCGCGACGACTCGATCGGGCACGTCGACCTTGTCGCGGTGCGGCCGGCCCTGCGCCGGCAGGGCATCGGGCGCGCACTGCTGACCCGGGCCGAGGGTGCGCTGGCCGGCCGCGGCGCGGTCGAGGTGCTGCTGGCCGGCAACCCGCCGTACTACGCCTGGCCAGGCATCGACGTCCGCTACACGCCGGCGGTCTGCGCGGCCACCGCGCTCGGATACGAGCAGGACCGCACCGCCTGGAACATGACCGCCGACCTCACCGCCCTCCGCCCGACCGAGGCGGCGGAAGAGCGGCTTGCGGCGAGCGGCGTACAGGTGCGGCGGGCCGAGCCGGACGACGTACCCGCGCTGGTCGGCTTCGCCCGCGCCAACTTCAGCGACGGCTGGGCCGGCGAGGTCTCCGACTCGGTCGGGCGGCCCGGCGCCGGCTGCCACCTGGCGCTCCGCGACGGCGAGGTGCTCGGCTTCGCCGCGTACGGCTCGTCCCGCCCGAGCTGGTTCGGCCCGATGGGCACCGCGCCCGCGGCGCAGGGTCTTGGCATCGGTGGCGTGCTGCTGCGCCGGTGCCTGCGGGACCTGCGGGACGCCGGGCTCGCGCAGGCGCAGATCGGGTGGGTCGGCCCGGTGCCGTTCTACGCGTCGGCGGTCGGCGCGCGGATCGAGCGCGTGTTCTTCCTCTACCGCAAGGAGCTGTAATCGCCGAAAGCGCGGTTAAATCCGTGCAATCTGCGCAATATGGGGTATGGCGACCAGCGCCCGCCCACAGACCGGCAGCGAGACACACACCGGCGCCGTCCTCCTGGTGACGGCGTCCGCGGCGCTCGGTGGCTTCCTCTTCGGGTACGACACCGCGGTCATCAACGGCACCGTCGACGCGATCGAGGACGAGTTCAACATGTCCTCCGGGCTGCTCGGCTTCGTGGTCTCGTCGGCGCTGCTCGGCTGCGCGGTGGGAGCGTGGTTCGCCGGCCCGATCGCCGACCGCGTCGGCCGCGTGCGGGTCATGCTCACCGCGGCGATCATCTTCGGTGTCAGCGCGATCGGCTCCGCGCTGGCCGTGGGACCGGTCAGCCTCACCGCGTGGCGGGTGGTCGGCGGCCTCGCGATCGGCGCGGCGAGCGTGATCGCGCCCGCGTACATCGCGGAAATGGCGCCGGCCAACCTCCGCGGCCGGCTCGGATCGCTGCAGCAGCTCGCGATCGTGAGCGGCATCTTCGTGTCCCTGCTCATCGACTATGTACTTGCCGACTCCGCCGGCGGCGCGAGCGGGCAGGTGCCGTGGGGCGGTACGGCCTGGCGGTGGATGTTCGCGTCGGCGGCGCTGCCCGCGCTGGTGTACGGCGTGCTCGCCCTGCAGATCCCCGAGTCGCCGCGTTACCTGGTCAAGAAGAAGCACTTCACGCAGGCGCGGGAGGTGCTGCAGCGCTTCGTGGGTGGCGACACCGAGCTGCGGATCAGGGAGATCCGGCGTTCGCTGGCCGGCGGCGACCAGGCCGTGCACCTGTCCGACCTGCGCGGCCCGCGCCTCGGGCTGCTGCCGATCGTGTGGGTGGGCATCCTGCTGTCGGTGTTCCAGCAGTTCGTCGGCATCAACGTGATCTTCTACTACTCCACGACGCTGTGGCAGGCCGTCGGCTTCTCCGAAGACAGCGCGATGCTGACCAGCGTCATCACCTCGGTCACGAACATCCTCACCACGCTCGTGGCGATCGCCCTGATCGACAGGATCGGCCGCCGCCCGCTGCTCATCATCGGCGCGGCCGGCATGGTGGTCACGCTCGGCACGATGGCCGTCTGCTTCAGCACCGCCGACGGAAGCGGCGACGACCTGGCTCTCGGCCCGGTGGCCGGCCCGATCGCCCTGGTCGCCGCCAACCTCTACGTCGTCTCGTTCGGCATGAGCTGGGGCCCGGCGGTGTGGGTCCTGCTCGGCGAGATGTTCAACAACAAGATCCGCGCGACCGCGCTCGCCGTGGCCGCGGCGGCACAGTGGATAGCCAACTGGCTGATCTCCACGACCTTCCCGGCCCTGGCGGACGTCGGCCTCTTCCTCGCGTACGGCATCTACACGCTCTTCGCCGCGCTCGCGCTCATCTTCGTACTCCGGTCGGTGCGCGAGACGAAGGGGCGCGAGCTCGAAGACATGTAGCGCGCGCTACTCGGCCGGGAGGTGCGTGCGCGCCTCCTCGTACCCACCCTCACGCGGCTCGGTGTCCGGGCCGTAGACCAGGTACAGCACACCGGTCTGGAACGTCGCGGACGACAGCAGCTTGAGCCGCACCGGCGTGTTTCCGTCCGGGAAGAGCCGCATGCCCTTGCGCACCGCGATCGGGTGCACGAGCAGGTGCAGCTCGTCGAGCAGGCCCGCCGCGAGCAGCTGGCGAACGATCGAGACCGAACCGCTGATGCCGATAGAGCCATCGCCCGGCTCGTTTTTCAGCGCGGTGACCGCCTCGACAACGTCGCCCTGGAGCTGCTCGGTGTTGCGCCAGGTGAACTCCAGCGGCTTGCGGGAAACCACAATCTTGCGCATGTCGCCGAGCTTCTTGGCGAACGACGCGTCCTCCTCGCCCGCCGCCTCCCGGTCCGGCCAGGCGCCCGCGAAGCTGTCGTACGTCACGCGGCCCAGCAGCAGCGTGTCCGCCGTGCCGAGCTGCCCATCGACCGCCGCACCCATCTCGTCGTTGAAGTACGGGAAGTGCCACTGGTCCGGCGCCTCGACGACCCCATCGAGCGAGATGAACAGGCCAGCGGTGATCTTCTTCATGACGTTCCCCCAGGTAGTGGCTGAATCGCTCTCGTCCTCTTTAGACGGGCCGAGCCCACGCGACTCATCGGTCGCGGCTGACCTTATCCGTGTTGCGAACACGCCGTGGCCGGAAGCCCTATACCAGGCATCAGGTGCGTATGGATAAGTACTCGCTTTTCGCCGCGAGCCACAAGATCGGCCCATAACGTTTCCCCTGGAAGGAGGAGATCATGGCCAAGGAAAAACGACCGAAGGACGATCTCCAGACCGTGGCGAAGTCCCGCATGGCCCAGATGCCGGCCGAGACGGCCGGGGGCAGGCTCGACGAGAGCCTCCCACCCGGCGCGGCCCGACCAGACCGGTCGGGACGCCCGGAGCGACCGGATCTGGCGCCCAGGGGGGACATGGGCTCACCACAGCCCAACCAGCACCAGCACAACGAGCACCAGCGCAACCAGCCGCGACCCGGACAGCCGCAGGCGAACGGTTCTCAGTTGTCCACTGAGGACATGCCGCCGAAGCCCATGTCCCGGGCCGACAAGCAGCGCAACCAGCCACGTCGCTGATACCGGCTACCAACGCCGGCTGCGGCGCACGGCCGCCGCGGAGCGACGAGCGCGCTGAACAGATAGCGAAAGGGGCGAGCCGGAGAACCCGGCTCGCCCCTCCCTTTAGGACTGCGTGGATCAGAAGTCCATGTCTCCGCCGCCGGGCGCACCCGCCGGGGCCTTCTCCTTCTCCGGCTTGTCCGCCACCACAGCCTCGGTGGTGAGGAACAGGGCCGCGATCGAAGCCGCGTTCTGCAGCGCCGAACGGGTCACCTTGGCCGGGTCGATGATGCCCGCCGACAGCAGGTCGACGTACTCACCGGTGGCCGCGTTGAGGCCGTGGTTGGTCTCCAGGTTGCGCACCCGCTCCACCACGACGCCACCCTCGAGGCCGGCGTTGACAGCGATCTGGCGCAGCGGCGCGTCCAGCGCGATCTTGACGATCTGCGCGCCGGTGGCCTCGTCGCCAGCCAGGTCGAGCTTGTCGAAGGCGGTCTTGCCGGCCTGCACCAGCGCGACGCCACCACCCGGGACGATGCCCTCCTCGACCGCGGCCTTGGCGTTGCGGACCGCGTCCTCGATACGGTGCTTGCGCTCCTTGAGCTCGACCTCGGTGGCCGCGCCAACCTTGATCACCGCGACACCGCCGGCGAGCTTCGCCAGGCGCTCCTGCAGCTTCTCGCGGTCGTAGTCGGAGTCGCTCTTCTCGATCTCAGCGCGGATCTGGTTGACCCGGCCCTGGATCTGGTCGGCGTCACCGGCACCGTCGACGATCGTGGTCTCGTCCTTGGTCACCACGACCTTGCGGGCACGGCCCAGCAGGTCGAGCGAAGCGGCGTCGAGCTTGAGCCCGACCTCCTCGCTGATGACCTGGCCGCCGGTGAGGATGCCGATGTCGGTCAGCATCGCCTTGCGGCGGTCGCCGAAGCCGGGCGCCTTCACCGCGACGGACTTGAACGTGCCGCGCACCTTGTTGACGACCAGGGTGGCAAGCGCCTCGCCCTCGACGTCCTCGGCGATGATCGCGAGCGGCTTGCCCGACTGCATGACCTTTTCGAGGATCGGCAGCAGGTCCTTGACCGACGAGATCTTGCTGTTGACGATCAGGATGTAGGGGTCGTCGAGGACGGCCTCCATCCGCTCAGCGTCGGTCCAGAAGTACGGCGAGATGTAGCCCTTGTCGAAGCGCATGCCCTCGGTGAGCTCAAGCTCGAGGCCGAAGGTGTTGCTCTCCTCGACGGTGATGACGCCTTCCTTGCCGACCTTGTCCATCGCCTCGGCGATGATCTCACCGACGGTGGCGTCACCGGCCGAGATCGACGCGGTGGAAGCGATCTGCTCCTTGGTCTCGACGTCCTTGGCGAGCTTCGCCAGCTCCTCCGCGACGTTGGCGACAGCCGCCTCGATGCCCCGCTTGAGGGCCATCGGGTTGGCGCCGGCCGCCACGTTGCGCAGGCCCTCGCGGACCAGCGCCTGGGCCAGGACGGTCGCCGTCGTCGTGCCGTCGCCGGCCACGTCGTCGGTCTTCTTCGCGACCTCCTTGACCAGCTCCGCGCCGATCTTCTCGTAGGGGTCCTCGAGCTCGATCTCCTTGGCGATGCTCACACCATCGTTGGTGATGGTGGGGGCGCCCCACTTCTTCTCGAGCACGACGTTGCGGCCCTTGGGGCCCAGCGTCACCTTTACGGCGTCGGCGAGGGTGTTCATGCCCCGCTCAAGGCCGCGGCGCGCCTCCTCGTCGAACGCGATAATCTTGGCCATACGGCGTTGTCCTCCAGCTGGACATCCACGGCACTCCGAGCGGGTCCGCCCGAAGCGCGCAGCGACCTTCGTCCGGCCGGGCCGGAAAGCCCGCGACGACCGGCCTCGTGCCGCGCCACCGTCTCGGTGAACACGGCCGTGGCCCCACCGCCCCGACCATTGGCACTCACATGCCGCGAGTGCCAATCACCTGTTTAGCACTCTCCCCTAGGGAGTGCAAGCGCGTCCGGTGAACGGGCGGTGGCCAAAAGGCACATGTAGCCCGTGCGGGGCGAGGGTCATGAATGACAGTGGGCTGAAGAAGCTTGGAGGCGGGGCCGAAATCCGGTGCCCCGCCTCAGGGTGTTACTCGGGCGACTCAGGCGATGACCCGAACCTTCTCGGCCTGCGGCCCCTTCTGGCCCTGAGCGATCTCGAACTCCACGCGCTGGCCGTCGTCCAACGCCTTGTAGCCGTCCATCTCGATCGCCGAGAAGTGGACGAAGACGTCCTGACCGCCGTCCACCGCGATGAAGCCGTAGCCCTTTTCGCTGTTGAACCACTTGACGGTGCCCTGTGCCACGGTGCACTTCCCTCACTTCGATGGTGCTGGGTTCGACAACCCCCGGCCGCGCTTTCTGCCGGCCGGGGCCGCCGATCCGTGGTCCGGGGTGGTCCGTCGAACACAGCGGCCGAAATCGCACGCTACATGAGAACCCCCGCCCGCGCACTACCCCAAAACGGACACCCGGGTCGTCACCCGGCATCCTGCCGCCCCTACCAGCACTCCTGCCTCGTTGAACAAATGTGGTTTCACACAAACCAAACGGACGCGGAAAGCACCGGGCGAAGCCCCGCGGAGGTTGGCTCGCGACGGCGTACGTCACCGCCGCGCTGACCACCGTGGCTCTGCTCGCGACGGTGGGCGGCAGCGAGGGTGCGATGCCGCTCTGGGTCGCCGGCGAAAAGCGCGCGGCGCCCCGCCCGACGCCGGCGCCGCTCCCGTCCGTCCACATAGATCACGACGGCTTCCTCTCCTGGGCGCTGCTCGACCGCAACACCGGCAGGATCAGCGGCTCGGCGAACCTCGCCGCGCACAGCGACACGATGTCGATGATCAAGTCCTGGATCGCCGCCGACTATCTGCGAATGGCGGCGGACGGCGAGATCGGGGAGGCCCGCCTGCGCCAGCTCAGGACCATGATCCGGGACAGCGACAACGCGGCCGCCCAGGCGCTCTTCGAGGCGGTCGGGCGCCGGGCCTCGATCGAGCGGCTGATCACCACCTGCGGGCTCACGGACAGCAGCCCGTACCGCGACTGGTGGAGCAACACCACCATCTCGGCCCGCGACACGGTGCGGCTCGGCGCGTGCATCGCGGACGGGCGGGCGGCGGGCCCGCGGTGGACCGGGTGGCTGCTGGACGAGATGCGGCAGGTGCGCGGGGTCGGCGACTTCGGCGTGCGGCTGGCCCTCCCCGACCCGGGCCGCGTGGCGATCAAGAACGGCTGGCTCCTGCGCGAGGAGGACAGGCTGTGGCACATCAGCTGCCTCGCCATCACCGAGGAGTGGGTGCTCGGCGTGCTGGTCCGGTACCCGGGCGCGCTCGGCTTCGACTACGGCGCCACGCTGTGCGAAAAGGTCGGGAGGCAGGCCGTCACCGCCGTCTAGTGTTGCTGGATGGAAATGGGTGTGACGGTCCGCCGGGTGCGGTTTCAGGACGCCGCCCGGATGCGGGCGCTGCGCCTGGAGATGCTCGCCGACACCCCGCTCGCCTTCCTGGAGACGCTCGCGGAGGCGGCCGCGCTCCCGCACAAGGAGTTTGCCGACCGGGTCGCCCGCAACGCGGTCGGCCCCCTCTGCGCGCAGTTCGTCGCCGAGGTCGACGGGCGCTTCGTCGGTCACGCCGGCGGGATCATGTCACCCGACGACCGGACGGTCACGATCATCTTCGCCGTGTACATCACGCCGGCCCACCGCGGCACGGGCATTCTCAAGCAGCTCATCGACGAGGTGGCCGCCTGGTCCCGCACTGCCGGCCGCCCCGAGCTGCTGCTCGAGGTGGTGGTCGGCAACGACCGGGCGCGGAAGGCGTACGAGCGGCTCGGCTTCGTCGACACCGGCGTACGCGTGCCGCACCCGGTCATCCCGACGCTCCGGGAGCTCCGGATGGTGCGGCCGGCCTAGCTCGTGTGCCGCCGCGACTGGACGATCCGGAAGCGGCTCGCCACGTAGGCGCCGTCGGTCAGGGCCGCGTTCGCCGCCGGGTTGGCGCCGCTCGCGTGGAAGTCGGAGAAGGCCGCCGACTGGTTGACGAAGACGCCGCCGGTCAGGTTGCAGGAGAGGTGGACGCCCACGTCGAGCGCGGCGGCCTCGGCGGCGTCGAGCACCTTCTCGTCCGTCGAGTACACCGACGCGGTGATCGCACCCCGCTCTCCCACGGTGGACCGGAAGATCCCGAGGCTCTCCGCCGTCGAGTCGGTCGCGATCAAGAAGGAGATGGGTCCGAACCACTCCTTGCCGTAGGTCGCCGCGGCGTCCGCGGGCAGTTTCAAAATCGCGGGGGTACGGACGATCGCGCCCTCGAACGCCGGATGCTCGACGACCCGCGACTCCAGCACGGGCTCACCGACCGACTTGACCTCGTCGAGCCGGTCGAGCACGCCGTCGTTGACGATCGCGCCGGTCAGCTCCACCGCGCGGGCGGCGTCGCCGGTCAGCTTGCCCACCGCACCCGCGATGCCGGCCGCCACCTCGTCGAAGGACTTGTGGCCCTGATCGGTGCCGATCCCGCCGGCCGGCACGAGAACGTTCTGCGGGGTGGTGCACATCTGTCCGCTGTAGAGGGTCAGCGAGAACCCGATGTTGCGGCACATGCCGGCGAAGTCGTCGGTCGAGTCGACCAGGATCGTGTTGACGCCGGCCTTTTCCGTGTAGACCACGGCCTGGCGGGCGTTTTCCTCAAGCCACTCGCCGTACGCCGTCGAGCCCGTGTAGTCGATGATCTTCACCTCGGGGCGCAGCGCCAGCGTCGAAGCCAGCGCCTCGCCGGGCGCCTCGGGAGCCAGCAGCACCACGTTGGGGTCGAAGCCGGCTTCGGCGAGCACCTCCCGGGCGTACCGCACGGTGACGGCGAGCGGGAGCACGGCCCGCGGGTGCGGCTTGACGATCACCGGGTTGCCCGTGACGAGGGAGGCGAACAGGCCCGGGTACGAGTTCCACGTCGGGAACGTGTTGCAGCCGATGACCAGACCGATGCCGCGCGGCACCACGTGGAAGCGCTTGGTCATGCGCAGCGGTTCGCCCTTGCCGGCCGGCTTTTCCCACGCGGCTTCGCCCGGGTGGCGGGTCATCTCCGCGTACGCGTACGCCAGCGCCTCCAGAGCGCGGTCGAGCGCGTGCGCGCCGCCCGCCTGGAACGCCATCACGAACGCCTGCCCGCTGGTGAACTGCACCGCGTTGGCAAGCTCGAAGACGTGCTGGTGCAGCCGCGCCAGGATCTCCAGGCACACGCCGGCACGCACCTGGGGGCCGGCGTCGCGCCAGGCCGGCAGCGCGGCCACGGCAGCCTCGACGAGCGCGCCGGCCTCGGCGTGCGGGTACGTCACCGCGAGCTCGACGCCGAACGGGCTCGCCTCCGTGGCGATCCAGCCGTCGGTGCCGGGCTGGTCGAGGGGGAAGCGACCGTTGAGGTACGCCCGGAAGGCGGCCTCGCCCTCGGCGGCGGCCGTCTCTCCGTACACCCGGGGGCTGGGCGACTCAGGGTAGGCCGACCAGTAGCCGCGCTCGGTGATCGCGGCGAGGGCACGCTCGAGGGTGCCGGCGTGCTTGTCGTACAGGTTGCGCGGGGTGTCCGTCATGCCGCCATCATGCCCCAGCCAGGGCGTGATGCTAACGACTATGCCGAGGTGGCGGCCGGTACGCCCGATAGGTCGTGCTGCCAGTTCTGCCAGCCGTCGACCGCCCGGAAGCCCATCGCCTCGTTGATCGAGATCATGTGGTCGTTGACGTCCGCGTTCCACGTGTCGATCGCCCGCAGGCCCGGCTCGTGCGCCCGGGTGTACCCGAGGTTTTCGAGCTTGACGACCGTGCCGAGGCGGTGACCCCGGTGGGTGGGATCGACGATGGTGATCTGCTGGAAAGCGTGCCAGTCGACGGTGCCGGGGAAGTCGATCGTGGTGAACGCGACGACCCGGCCGCTCTCGTCGTGCCGCACCGCCGTGTTGTACCGGCGACGGCCGCGGGCCGCGACCACGGCGTCGATCGCCCTGATCCGGTCGGCGTCGATCTTTTCGGCCTCCCAGTCGAGCTCGCCCATCGGCGCGTCGGTGAGCAGCCGCCCGTCGAGGTACGCGATGTCGTCGATGATCTCCTCGGGCGTGGCGCCCCGCCACTGGACCAGCGAGTAACCGGCGGCCCGCTCCCATGCGGCGGCCAACTGCCGCTCGAGCCCCGCCTCGTCGACCGAGGTGACGTCGAGACGGCGGCGCACGTCGGTCAGCGCCCCCTTCGCGCCCATGGCGATGGCGAAGCCTGCGCCCGCCTCGTCGCGTACGGCGCCGCCGGGAAGCGTCTCCACGGACATGCCCATCGCCCGCTTGCGGCCCACGCTCTGGATCACGTCCTGTGCGTACTCGTACAGCGCGCGGCCCACGCCCCGCCGACGGTGCTCGGGGTGCACGCTGAGGTCGACCTCGGCGTTGTCGAGGTTGTCCAGCTGCGGCATCTCGATGACCACGAAGCCCACACCTTCGCCATCGACCGTGGCCAGCGCGCGCTCGAAGGCGGTGGCGGGCCACGGGTGGCGCAGCTCGGCGAGGAAGCGCTGCCGACCCACGGGCGGGAAGTCCGGCACGTCCGCGGCGAGCACGGCTTCAACGATCTGATACGCCTGCTCGACGGCCTTGTCGTCGGCCGGATCCATGGGCGTGACGGCGATGTCCATGTCACCGAGGGTCCCTCGACGGGACGCTCATCGCGACCGAATTACCTGGACAGTTTGGTCGGGAGGGACGGTCGCACAGCGCCTCCGGCGCTGGGACGTTAGAACAAAGCCTACGGCGACCGCCCTCCCGCACGGAGCATCCTGCGTCGTCCGGATGGCGCCGTCAAGTCCCCGGTGCGGTGTTTTCTCGACGGACGGCAAATTCACGACTACGGAATGCAACTCCCATCCCACCGCGAGACGCGCTACCTGCGTTTCCCTCCGTGGTCGCGCTCCCGCGCGCTGTAACCGGGAATCGCGTTCTAGGACTCCAGGAGGCCGGCCTCGCGGGCACCCCGGAGCGAGGGCTTGATCCGGTACGTCGGGCCGACCTGCTCAGCGACCGCATCGATGGTCTTGAGGCCCTCGCCGGTGTTGAAGACCACCGTCTCGGCGTCCGGGTCGAGCTTGCCCGACTCGACGAGCTTCTTCAGGACAGCGACGGTCACCCCGCCGGCCGTCTCGGCGAACACGCCGGTCGTCCGGGCGAGCAGCTGGATAGCGTCGCGGATCTCGTCGTCGCTGGCGTAGTCCATCCAGCCGCCGGTGCGCCGCACGGCCTCCAGCGCGTACAGCCCGGCGGCCGGGTCACCGATGTTGAGCGACTTGGCGATGCCCACCGGCTTGACCGGGATGATGTCGCTGACCCCGTTGTGCAGGGCGACCGCGATCGGGTTGCAGCCGGCCGACTGTGCACCGAAGACGCGCCACCCGTTGGCCGGCGCCTCGACAAGGCCGATCTCGACAAGCTCGCTGAACGCCTTGTCCACCTTGGTCAGCAGCTCGCCGCTGGCCATCGGGATGACGACCTGCTCAGGCAGGCGCCAGCCGAGCTGCTCGGCCACCTCGTACCCGAGGGTCTTGGAGCCCTCCGCGTAGAAGGGCCGCACGTTGACGTTGACGAACGCGGTGTCCTCGAACTCGTCCGTCTCGACGAGCTCGCTGCAGAGCCGGTTGACATCGTCGTACGACCCTTCGATCGCGACGAGATCGCCGCCGTACACAGCGGTGGTGACGACCTTGCCGGGCTCGAGGTCACCGGGGATGAAGACGATGGACGGCACGCCCGCCTGTGCGGCGTGCGCGGCGACCGAGTTGGCAAGGTTTCCGGTGGAGGCGCAGGCAAACCGGGTGAAGCCCAGCCCTCGCGCCGCGGTGAGTGCCACCGAGACCACCCGGTCCTTGAACGAGTGTGTCGGGTTGGCGCTGTCGTCCTTGACCCACAGCGACCCACGCAGGCCGAGCTCGGCCGCGAGCCGGGGTGCGGAGACGAGTGGGGTGAGGCCGGGGTCGAGGGTCACCCGGCTGGCCGGGTCCTGCCCGGTCGGCAGCAGCGCCGCGTAGCGCCAGATGTTGTGTGGCCCCGCTTCGATCTGGGCCCGGGTTACCCGCGCGAGCGCGGCCTGGTCGTAGGCCACCTCGAGCGGGCCGAAACACTCGTAACAGGCGTGCTGGGCGGCGAGTGGGTACTCCTTGCCGCAGCCGCGACAGACGAGTGCGCGAGCAGGGCTGGAGAGCACCGGGGCGTCAGAGGTGGTGGTGGTCGTAGCGTCGAGTGTCGACGGCATCGAGGGCGTCCTCTCATCTTTCCCCTGCGCCGCACCGTGCGGCGGGGACGGAATTGGCACCTGTCCCGCAGGACTCACCGTCGAGTCAGTGCGGGGTGGTTGCCGGGGCGTCATCGGGCCGTATCCCTCAGCCCCTCTGGATGAGGTATTCAGTTGTGCGTTCTCCGGCACAGTGTACGGGGCGAAACGCCTTACCGCGCCTTTCCGGTGATCTGCCTCACGAGACCACGTCCTTGCGGGTGAAGCGCCAGAACGCGAGCGACCAGAAGAGCGTGGCGTACGCCACCGCGGAGATGCACCCCTTGACGATGTCGTCGGACTGCACAGGGGTCGACAGCAGCCCCAGCCACGCGTCGCTGTAGTGGGTGGGCAGGAACGAGCGGATGCTCCCCAGTGCGGTGATCTGGTCCAGGATGCTGGAGAGGATGAAGAGCAGCACCGCGCCGCCGACCGCGCCGAGCGGGGCGTCGGTGAGCACGGACAGCAGAAACGCGAGGCCGGCGACCACGAGCAGCCCCACCGCGAGGTAGCCGAGGATGCCGAGCAGCCGCAGCAGCCCTTCGCCGGCGGGTATCTCGGCCGCCACGGTGCTGCGCAGCGGTGACCAGCCGTACCGCAGGGTGCCCACGAGCAGGGCGGTGCCGGCGAGCACGACGAGGGCGACGGCCGAGTAGCCGAGCGCGACGACGAGCTTGACCGCGAGCAGCCGGGCCCTCGGCACCGGCACGGCTAGCAGGTACCGCAGGCTGCCCCAGCTCGCCTCGCTGGCGACGGTGTCGCCGCAGAAGAGCGCCACCACGACGGTGAGCAGGAAGCCGGCCGAGACGAAGAGCGTGAACAGCGTGAAGTTGAGCCCGCCCGACGTGGCGAGGTCGATCAGGCTGGCGAACTCGCCGCCGCCGTTGTCGTCGTCGCCGCCGCTGTCGAACTGGAAGGCGACCAGCACGATCAGCGGCAGCAGCACCATGAAGCCGAGCGCGAGCTGCGTGCGCCGACGGGTGGCCTGCCGCCGCCACTCCTGCCAGACCGAGAGGGTACGGCCGGGGCGGTAGCCCGCGGCCGCGCCGATCGTCGCAGTGCTCATCGGTCGCCACTCCCCCGCGAGTTGTCGCCCACCAGGGCCAGGAACGCGTCTTCGAGCCGCCGCCGGGGCACCACCCGGTCGACGCCGACACCGGCGCGGACGAGCTCGGCCACCACCTCGCTGCGCGCGGTGCCGTTGATGTCCACCACGAGCCCGTTGGGTCCGTCGCCGGTGACCGAGCGCACGCCGGACAGTCCCTGGAGCACCGCCTCGGCGGCATCCACGTCGGAGACGTCGAGCCGTACCGTCGGCGAGTCGCCGACGATGTCCTCGACCGGGCCGGACGCCACGATCTCGCCCTTGTTGACCACCACCGCGTGCGTGCAGGTCTGCTCCACCTCGGCGAGCAGGTGGCTGGAGACGAGCACCGCCCGACCGCCGGTGGCGTACCGCTTGAGCACCCGCCGCATCTCGGCGATCTGGGGCGGGTCGAGCCCGTCGGTCGGCTCGTCGAGCACCAGCAGCTCCGGCTGGCCCAGCATGGCCTGCGCGATGGCCAGGCGCTGCTTCATGCCGTGGCTGTACTTGCGCACCTTGCGGTGGATCGAGTCGCCGAGCCCGGCGATCTCCACGGCCTCGTCGAGCCGCGCGTCCCGCTCCGGCCGGCCGGTCGCCCGCCAGTACGCCCTCAAGTTGTCCAGGCCGCTCAGATGCGGCAGGAAGCCCGGCCCCTCGACCAGCGCGCCGAGGCGGGACAGCACCGGCGAGCCGGACACGAGCCGGTGGCCGAAGACGTAGATCTCGCCACCGCTGGGCTGGGTCAGGCCCATCAGCACGCGCAGGGTGGTGGTCTTGCCCGCGCCGTTCGGACCGAGCAGGCCGACGACCTGGCCCCGCTCGACCTTGAAGTCCACATTGGATACCGCTACGAAGCCGTCCGCGTACTCCTTGCGCAGTTGGCTGACCACGAGCGGCGTCTGCGCGTACTCCTCCCGGATTGTCGAATCGGCGCGGCGGTGCCGGCGCCGCACGACCAGGAGGACCACCGCGAGCCCCAGCAGCACGGCGGCGATCAGCCCGGCGAGCACCCAGCGCCACAGCACCGCTGTCGTGGGGATCGGCTCGCCGGTGACCGTCGGCACGGTGATCCCGTCCCCGCCGAGGGCGACCGTGTAGAGGGCGGGCTCGGCCGGCGTGGCGTACCCCTGGTCGGAGGTGGCCACGACGACCCGCAGCCGGTGTCCGGCCTCGACCCGCCGCACGATCGCCGGCAGCGTCACGGTGACCGCGCGCGCCTGGGCGGGGTCGGCGGGCAGGCCGGTCAGCCGTACCGGGGCGACGATGCCGCCGGGAAGCGTGGCGGCGCCACCCTCGTCGACGTCGTAGAGCTTGACGAAGAGCACCGCCTCGCCGGTGGGCGACGCGGCGCGGATGGAGACGGTGGGTGCACCCGCGATGTCGACCGCCGAGGCGAGCGGCTCCGACTGGAAGATGGCGTGCTGCCCGGGCAGGTCGCCGATCAGCCCACCCACCTCGGAGGCGGCGCTGACCAGGCCACCCCCACCCGGCACGGTGGAGATGGCGGCGGGGTTGCCACCCGGCGGGTTGGCGATCGGCTGCGGCGGGCCGGCCAGCGCCACCCGCTCCGTGGCCGTGCCGGCGAGGCCGGGGTAGTCGTCGGCCGAGTAGCCGTTGGTGACGAGGCCGCGGTCCATCGCGTCGAAGCCGGCGACGCGCGACCAGGTGAAGCTGTTGGCGGGCGCGTCGCCCTCGCCCTTGACGTAGTGGTCGAGCCACTGCCCGGTCAGAAATCGCACCCTGTCGCGGTCGGTGCGGGGACCGTCGCCGCCGTCGTGGCCACCGGTGAACCAGGCGACGCGCACCGGCGTGCCGTTGGCCGCGATGCCACGCGCGTTGGCGTCCGCCTCGGAGAGCGGGAAGAGCGTGTCCGCCTCGCCCTGGATCAGCAGGGTGGGCGCCTTGATCCGATCGAGCACCGTCGAAGGGCTGGAGCGGCGCAGCAGCGCGACTGCTTCGGGGGTGGCCCGGCCGGTGGTGGCGGTGCGCTGGTACATCTCGCAGACGTCCCGCGCGAAGCGCCCGCAGGTGGGATCGGTGCCGATGCCGGCGCTGCCGCCGAAGAAGAGCCCGGCCCACCCCTTCTTGAACACGCCGCCGACCGGGTCTGCGCCGGTGGCCTCGGGGAGGAACGAGCGGGCCAGGTCGTTCCACGTGATCATCGGGACGATCGCGTCGACCCGCTGGTCCTGGGCGGCGAGCATGAGGGCGAGGCCGCCGCCGTACGAGCCGCCGACCACACCCACCCTCGGGTCACCGCCGGCGTCCTTGCGCACCTCGGGACGGGCGGCGAGCCAGTCGATCAGCCGCTGGGCGTCGCGCACCTCGTAGTCGGGGCTGTCCAGGTGGATCTCGCCGCCGCTGCGCCCGAAGCCGCGCGCCGTGTACGCCAGCACCGCGTAGCCGAGCCCCGCGAGATCTTCCGCGTCCGTGCGCACGCTCTCCTTGGTGCCACCGAAGCCATGTGCCAGCAGCACCGCCGGCACCGCACCTTCCCGGTCGCTGGGCAGGTAAAGCGTCGTGTCCAGGTCGACCCGCTCGTCGCCGCCCGGCCCGGAACGGACGGTGACGATCTGCTCCTCGGTCGAATACACCTTCGACTCCGGCCAGGCCACCCACACCGTGGCGGCCGCGAGCAGGGCGAACGTGACCGCGGCAACGGGCAGGGCGCGGCGCACGCGGACGGACCGGATGCCTGGCATGACGCAAACGGTACGGCGCGCCGCACCGGCCTGGCTGAGAAGCCTCTCAGGATGACCTCGCGGGCTACTCTCGGCGGGTGGCCGAACGCGATCTCACGCTGACCGCAAGCATGCGTCCGGCGGCACTGGACGCCCGGCGCGGCGTGGTGCGGCTCCACCCCGAGGTGCTGAGCGCGCTCGACCTCAACCCCGGCGACCCGGTGCGGCTGACCGGGCGGCGCGCGACGGCGGGCATCGCGGCCCGCGCCGAGCCGGGCGCCAGCCGCGCGCTGCTCTACGCCGACGACCTCATCCTCGGAAACCTCGGTGTCCGCGACGGCGGCCAGATCACCGTCGCGCCCGCGCCGGTCGTGGGCGCCCGCCGGGTCGCGCTGGCCGGGCCCGTCGAGATCGTCGCCGCCGTCTCCCCGAGATGCTTCGCCTCGCGCTGCTCGGCAAGGTGGTCACCGCCGGTGACAACGTCTCGCTCCTGCCCCAGGACGTGGTGACCGAGTCCGGCGTCCGCGCGCTCATCCAGGCCGCGCGGCGCAGCCTCGCCAACACGGTGGGGTACGCGTGGACGAGCACCCTGCTCACGGTCACCGCCGTCGAGCCGGCCGACGCGGCACTGGTCACAATGGACACCGTGGTCGCCTGGGAGGGCGGGCACGCCACGCACGAGCCCGGCTCGGTGGCGGTCCAGCCGCCCGCGACCGCCTCCGCGGCCGAGGAGGCGCCGTCCGTCGACGACCTGCCCGGGCTGCGCACCCAGGCCCAGGAGCTGCGCGAGCTGCTCGACCTCGGCTTCCACCACCGCGAGGTGCTCACCAGGCTCGGCACCACCGTCGCGCTCGGCGTGCTCATCACCGGCCCGGCCGGCTCGGGCAAGTCGGCGCTCGTGCGCGCGGTCGCCGCCGCCGTGGGCGCCGCCGTCACCACCGTCTGGGCTCCCGAGGTCGCCGCGCTCACCAACAACGACGCGGCGGCGCGACTGCGCTCGGCCGCGGCGGCAGCGCGGGCGGGCGGTCCCGCCGTGCTCCTCGTCTCCGATGTCGAGGCTCTCGCGCCACGCGAGCAGCCCGGTCCACTGTCGACGGTCTTCCGCCAGCTGATCGCCGAGCTGGTCCGCGCCGGCGCCGCGGTCGTCTGCACCACCAGCCGCCCCGAGTCCGTCGATCCCGCGCTGCGCGGGCCCGACCTGCTGGCGGTGCAGCTCGCGGTGGCCCTCCCGGACGCCGCGATGCGCCGCGAGCAGCTGGCCGTGCTCACCCGGGGCATGCCCCTGGCCGAAGACGTGCGCCTCGACGACGTGGCCGGCCGCACGCCGGGCTTCGTCGCCGCCGACCTCGCCGCGCTCGCCCGCGAGGCCGGTGTACGAGCCGCGCTGCGCATCCGCTCCTCCGACGCGCAGGACACCCCCACGCACACGGTGTCGATGGCCGACTTCGAGGCGGCGCTGGAGGTCGTCCGCCCCACCTCGATGGCACAGTCCACACTAGAGCTTGCCGCCGTGACGCTCGATGACGTGGGCGACATGGTCGAGGTCAAGCAGATGCTGACCGAGTCGGTGCTGTGGCCCCTCACGTACCCCGACACGTTCGCCCGGCTGGGCGTGCAGCCGCCGCGCGGTGTCCTGCTCTACGGGCCGCCCGGTTGCGGCAAGACCTTTCTGGTCAAGGCGATCGCGGGCACCGGCAAGGCGAACGTGCTCTCGGTCAAGGGCGCCGAGCTGCTCTCCAAGTGGGTGGGCGACAGCGAGCGCGCGGTGCGCGAGCTCTTCCGCCGGGCCCGCGAAGCCGCGCCGACGCTTGTCTTCCTGGACGAGGTGGACGCGCTGGCACCCATCCGCGGCCAGGCCACCGACGGCGGCACCACCGATCGCGTAGTGGCCGCGCTCCTCACCGAGCTGGACGGCGTGGAAGAGCTCCGCAACGTGGTAGTGGTGGGCGCCACCAACCGCCCCGACCTTGTCGACGCGGCCCTGCTCCGCCCAGGCCGCCTGGAGCGCCTCGTGTACGTCCCGCCACCGGACGCCGAGGCCCGCGGCGAGATCCTGCGCGCGTCGTCCCGCAGCGTCCCCTTGGCCGAAGACGTGGATCTGCAGGCCCTCGCGGGGTCGCTGGAGGGCTTTTCCGCCGCCGACTGCGCCGCGCTGATCCGCGAGGCCGCACTGGCCGCGATGCGCGAATCGCTGGAGGCGTCATCGGTGACGGCCGCCCACGTGACCACCGCCCGCGAGCGGATCCGGCCGTCGCTGGACCCGGTCCAGGTCGCGTGGCTTGCCACGTACGCCGAAAAGCAAGGCGCCCGCTGACCTCACCCCTCGTCAGGCGGGGTGGCCACCGGGAGGCCCTCGCTCGTGGCGAAAGCGCGCTAGCCTCGGCTCGTGCGGAGCTGGCTGATCGGACTGGCCATCGCGGCCGGGTGTGTCGTCGCCAGCTGGGCGTTGCTCCTGCTGCTGGCCCGCCGGCTGCCGCCGGGAGTGCTCCGGGACCTCGCCGCGTTCATCCCGGACTGCGTGACGACCGTGCGGCGGCTGCGCAAAGACCCGCGCGTGCCGCGGCGGGCCAAGGTGGCGATCGTCGTGGCCGGGATCTGGGTGGCCAGCCCGATCGACCTGATCCCCGAGTTCCTGCCGGTCATCGGCCCGCTCGACGACATCGTCGTGGTGGCGCTCGCTCTGCGGTACGCCGGCCGCCAGGTGCCCCGGGAGGTCCTCCTCGCCGCCTGGCCCGGCGACCCGCGGCTGCTCGAACGCCTGCTGGGCAAGGCAGAAAAGACTGAGGGGCGCGGGTCGGATTGACCCACGCCCCTCAGCGGTGGAACGCTCAGAACGGCATGTATGCCAGACCGGGCGTGCCCGCCAGGCTGCCGTTGGTGGGCAGCACGCGGGTGACGTTGTTGATGTCGCCCACCAGCGGCAGCCCGATCTGGGCGGCCTCGGTGTAGTCGGCGTCCTCGCCGGCCACCGGGCGCTCGTTCGTGCTGTGCCGGCGGTGCGACGGCGCCTTGGCGTCCGTGTCGTCCGCCGCGGCGGGCGCGGGGAGCGTCGTGGCCGGCGCGGCACCGCCGGGCAGGCCGAGGTCGCCGAGCGCGCTGACGAGCGGCAGGTCACCGGTCGGGTTGTCCGCCGCGCCCGGCACGCCCTTGAGGTTCAGGTCGCCGACCAGCGGGAGCGTGGCGACCGGCGGCAGGGCCTCCGGCTGGCCGTACTCGAACGAGCGGGTGAACAGCTCCGGGTTCCGCGCCGTCATGGCCTCGCCGATCAGGGCGGGCACCATGTCCTGCGCCTGCGAACCGGTGGAACGGGCGACACCGTTTGTGTTGCCGCGGACCGCCTTGCGGGTGCTCACGCCCGGGATCGCGTCACCCGGGATGAGGCCGAGCGAGGCGGGCACGGCGGCACCCGCGCGCGAAGCGTCCACATCGGACGCCGCGGGCACCAGGTTGTCCATGTTGCCGGCGTTCGCGCTCATCCCGTTCGCGCCGTTGAGCAGTGTGGTCGTGGTACCGCTCAGGCCGACCGCGTCGACCGCGCGGGTCGCGCCGACGGTGTCGGTGAACGTGCCGGCGATCGGCAGGTCGGAGACCAGGTTGGGCTTTTCGGTGTGTGCCTCGCCACCCGCGCCGAGCGCGCGGTCGAGGGAGCCGTGCCCGAGGGTGTCGGCGCTGACCGACGCGGTCGGTGACGACGGCGCCGAGCCTACGAAGCTGAGGTCACGGGTCGGGGCCATGTCGCCACCGAGCGAGCCGAGCTGCCCGCCCAGCACCACGTCAGACGTGGCGCCCTTGGCGTTCGGGCCGAGGTTGACCTGGGAGAAGTCGCTACCACCAAGAGGGGTGAAGAAGCCGTCGAGCACGCCTTGCAGCTGCGAAGGGTCGCTGGGCGGAGTGGCGTCGACGTCCTCGGCTTGCGCGGCGCCGCCGCCGAGCAGCAGGAAGCCGCCGGCGATGCCGACTGTCCCCACTGCACGATAGAACCACTTGTTCATGTCCATCCATTCAGTGCTTACCGGTAGCACCGAGCAATTGGTGCTAAGTACGCCAAAACCTCCAACGAGCTTCCGGCCAAACCGTTCCTGTCACAGCGGAAAGTTCATGATCGCGAGGGCTGCGCGCGGGTGAACCGCCTGGCTACGATCCCGGACATGTCGCTTGACCCGTGGCGTAACCGGGCGCGGCGCGCGGTGGTCTCCCGCCTGCGTGACGGGCTTCGGACCAATGGCGACGCGCCGCACTACGTCATCTGCGGCAGCGATCCGCTCGCCTACCGCGTGGTCATGGAGCTGACACAGTCGTACGAGGCACGCATCACCGTGATCGTGCCGACCCGCCGCCGCTCCGACGGCCCGGACATCGCCGACATCAAGGGCATCCACCTGGTCCGCTCGGACCGGCTCGACGAAGACACGTTCCGCCGGGTCGGGCTGGCCGGTGCCGACGGTCTCGCGCTGCTGCACCAAAACGACGTGGGCAACATCCACGCCGCCCTGTGCGCGCAAGAGGTCGAGCCGCGTGTGCGCCTGGTGATCCGCATGTTCACGCCGCGGCTGGCCGAGGGCGTAAAGCGGCTCTTCGCCGACTGCGAGGTCATGTCCGACTCGGCGATGGCGGCGCCCGCCTTCGTCGCCGCCGCGCTCGGCGAGCCCGCACCGACCGACTTTCACCACGCTGGGCGTAACTTCTACGTGGCCCGACGGTCGGAAGTGCGCCCGGACAGCGTCGTCTGCGGCCTCGCCGACACCCGCGAGCGCAACAACCCACGCGTGCTGCCGGCTGACCAGAGCCGCGCCGACCTGGTCCTGGCCGAGGTTCGCGGCCAGCAGACCGGCACGGTCCTCGCGGCTCGCCGCATCGTGCAGAAGCGGCGCCGGCGCCGGCCGTTCGCGGTGCTCTTTCGCGGGCTGCGGTGGTTGGTCAGCCGCAAGCTGGGCATCGCGACGATCTCGGTGCTGCTCATCTCGGCCACGTTCGGCGCGCTGTTGGCCCGGTCGCAAGGGCTCTCACCCTGGCAGGCGGTCTACTCCACGCTGCTGACCACCATCACCGGGTCCGATGTGGACCTCACCAAGTCGCTCGGCGTGCAGCTGATCCAGATCGTGCTGACGCTGGCCGGGCTGGCGCTGGTGCCGCTGATCACCGCGGTCGTTGTCGACGCGATCGTCAACGCCCGCCTGGCGCTCAACGCCGGCCGCCTGCGGATGCCGAGGGAAAACCACGTGGTCGTGGTCGGCGTCGGCAATGTGGGCACCCGGATCATCCGGCAGCTCCACGAGCTGGGCATCGAGGTCGTGGCGATCGACAAGGACCCGGCCGCCCGGGGCGCGCCGGTCGCTCGGCAGCTCAGCATCCCGTTGATCATTGGGGACGCGTCGCAGGAGGCGGTGCTCCGCGCCGCCTCGGTCGGCTCCTGCCAGGCGCTCGTCGTGGTCTCGACCGACGACGTGAGCAACCTGCAGGCCGCGCTCAACGGCCGTGCGATCCACCCGGAGGTCCGTGTGGTGATGCGCCTCTTCGACGGCGACCTGGCGTACCGGATCCAGAAAGCGTTCAACATCGGCACCTCGCGCAGCGTCTCCTACCTGGCCGCGCCCGCCTTCGTGGCCGCCCTGATGAACCGCGACGTGATCGCCACCATCCCGGTCGACCGCCACGTGCTGCTGGTGTCCGAGGTCGTGGTCGCCCGGGGCTCGCTGCTCGACGGCGCCATGGTCGGCGACGTCAGCCGCCCCGGCGAGATCCGGGTCATCGCGCTGGCGAAGTTCGGCGAGCCCCGCCCGATCTGGACACCGCCCGACGGGTTCCGGGTGACCGGCGGCGACCGCCTCACCGTGGTCGCGCGGCGCTCCGGCCTCGGCTGGCTGCTCAAGCGCGCGGCGGAGCAGCCCGAGCCGGCCGCGGAAGCGCCGTAGGTCAGAGCGAGGCCGTCAGCTCCACGCCGAGCACCGCCTGCTCGTCGGGGCGGTGCACCAGCACGTCGGCGAGAAACGACTGCACGGCCGGTGCCAGGCCGACGTCGCGTCCGGCCTCTTCGGAGAGCCGCCAGCGATGCTCGATGATCTGGACGAACAGCTCCGACGGCTCCAGCTTGCGCCGCAGGTGCGCCGGCACCGCCCGGACCACCGGCTCGAACACCTCGGTCAGCCAGCGGTGCGCCGCCTGCTGCTCGTCGGACAGGTCGCTCTCCGCCCGGTACGTGTCGAGGTCGTTGAGCAGCCGGCGGGCCTGGTTTTCCTCCGCGTCCAGCCCGGTCAGGCGCAGCAGCCGGCGGGTGTGGTAGCCGGCGTCCACCACTTTCGGGCGCACGCGGTAGCCGCCGTCGCCATCCACCAGGGCCATCGCCACCTCGGCCACGTCGAAGCCGAGCTCGTTCAGGCGGCGGATGCGGCCCTCGATGTCGTGGCGGTCCTCCCGCTTGACCTCCTGCTCGTACGTGATCTCGTGCCACAGCCGCTCGTACCGCTCGAACACCTCCTCGGCGACGGTCTCGGGGTCGATCGAGTCGTGCAGCAGGCCCGCGGCCTGCAGGTCGAGCGCCTCACCGAAGATGTTGACCCGCGCGATCTCCAGGTCTTCCCCGCGCTGCCCCTTGGAGAGCGAGGGGCGCAGGGCACCGGTCTCGGCGTCCACGAGGTACGCCGCGAACGCGCCGGCGTCGCGCCGGAAGAGCGTGTTGGAGAGCGAGCAGTCGCCCCAGAAGAAGCCGGTCAGGTGCATGCGCACGATCAGCGCGGCGAGCGCGTCGAGCAGCCGGGTCATCGTCTCCGGCCGGAGCGTGTGCGAGAAGAGCGCCCGGTACGGCAGGGAGAACTGCAGGTGCCGGGTGATCAACACCGGGTCGAGCGGCTCCCCGTCCGGGGTCGCCCGGTCGGCCACAATCGCCACCGCCTGTACCGCCGGGAAGTCGATGCGCTCCAGCGCGCGGAGAAGGTCGTACTCCCGCTCGGCCACGCGCTCGCCGGTCTCCTTGACCGCGTAGACGGTGCCGGCGAGCCGCACGAATCGCACCACATGCCGCGAGATGCCCTGGGGCAGCGCCACCAGGTGATCGGCAGGCCACTCCTCCAGCGGAGTCGACCATGGGAGGTCGAGCAACGCCGGGTCTACGAGGGCCGAGGTGATCCGCACGCACATAAGCATGCCGGGTGAGGGTCCGCGTCGCCGCTAACCGTGGCTCGTTACACACAGGCGAAACGGATTGTCACGGTATGTGTTTTGTGGGGGAGTGGAATGCGGCGAACTGTGGCGTTGGCAGCGGGGGCCTGCACGGTCGTGGCGCTCGCGGGGGTGGCCGGCGCGACGGCGTATGCCCGTACCGGAGAAAGGCAGGAGCCGGCCGCGGTGAGCGCGCCCATGGCGAAGCGTGCGGCGGCCGACCCGGCCGGCGCGGCCGCGGCGCCGGACAAGGCCGCGCCCCGGCGTCCGGCCGCGGACAATCCGCGGACCGAGGAGCGCGCCGGCGAGCGTGGCGGGCCCGCCGGGCGGGAGCAGGTCGGGACCATCGACCAGGTCGACCGGGTCATCGGGTACCTCGACAGCGAGCGGAAGATGACGCTCCGCTACCCCGGCGCGACCTATGTGAAGCCGCACTTCAGCCGCATCCTGCTGCTGCCCGGCGACTACCTGACCGTCTCGGACCCGAGCGGCGCCGAGGTGCACCGCGTCGAGTCCGGTCTGCTGCCGGGGCCGGGCCGGTGGGGCATGTCGGTCACCGGCGACACCGCCGTGATCGAGCTCCACTCACTCCGTCCCGACCTGCTCGGCCTCGAGTCCACGATCGCCAACCTCGGCGTCGGGTCGACAAGGTGGCCCACGGCTTCAGCGCCGAGGAGCGGGCCCGCCAGCCGCGCAACTCGCCGGAGAGCATCTGCGGCGGCGACCAGAAGTCGGACGCGGTCTGTTACAAGTCGAAGGACCCGGTGGCGTACGAGCGGTCGAAGGCCGTCGTCCGCCTGCTCATCAAGGGCAACGAGCTGTGCACGGCGTGGCGGGTCGGCCCGAGCAACCGGCTGATGACCAACAACCACTGCATCGTGACGTCGGCGGACGCGTACGAGACCGAGGTGTGGTTCAACTACCAGTGCGCCCAGTGCGGCGGGCACTCGGTCTTCAGGTCCACCAAGGTGTGGGGCGACAAGGTGCTGAGCACCGACGAGGAGCTCGACTACACGCTCTTCACGGTCGAGGACTTCGACCTCGTGAAGAGGTTCGGCTACCTGCAGTTCGACCTGCGGCGGCCGGCGAAGGGCGAGGAGCTCTACATCCCGCAGCACCCGGGCGGCGACCCGACCGAGATCGCGATGACCAGCGACGAGGACGCCAACGGCAACTGCGCTGTCGACGACCCCAACTACACCGGGTACGCCACGGGCTCCGACATCTCGTACTTCTGCGACACCGAGGGCGGTTCGTCCGGCTCGCCGGTGATCTCCAAGCGCACGGACAAGGTGCTCGCGCTGCACCACTTCGGCGGCTGCCCCAACTCGGGCGTCCGCATCGACCTGATCTACGACAAGATCAAGTCGCAACTGTAGCTTGGGGTCGTGCAGGAGACTCGCGACCAGCCCACCAGGTCGAACTGGCGCCGGCTCGAGCGGGTGTGGCCGGCCGGGTGGTGGTTCGACGCCGTCCTGGTGGCCGCGTTCGTCGCACTGACCGCCGCGCTCGCCGCCGGCTGGTTCCTCGACTTCGACCAGGCCGTCGCCGACTGGCTCTTCGATCACGAGTGGGACCCGGCGTACTGGGTCACCCGCACGCTCAACTTCCTGGGCAGCGGCAGCCCGCTCACGATCATCTGTGCGCTCATCGCGATCTGGCTGGGCGTCAAGCGGCGCTCGGCGTGGCCCTTCGCGCTGGTGGTGGCAGCCTTCCTGGCCACGGGCTTCGCCATCATGCCGCTCAAGCTCTGGACCGACCGTGCCGCGCCGCGCTCGACCCTGCCGGACGCGGTCGAGCTCTTCAACGACCTGCCGCCGGGTGAGTACAGCCTCTCCTACCCGTCCGGCCACCTGGTCAACACGATCGTCTGGTACGGCGTGCTCGCGCTGCTCCTGGCACCGTGGCTGGGCCGCACCGCCCGCCGCTGGCTGCGTATCGCGCCGCCGGCGATCGTCTTCTTTACGACGGTGTACCTCAACTACCACTGGGTCACCGACTCGGTGGCCGGCCTGCTGCTGGGGCTCCTGCTCGACCGGCTCCTGAAGCGGGTCCCCTGGCCCTCGCTGCCCCGAGGACCGCGGTAGCGGTACAGGTATGGACCACTCGCCGTGCCGGCGAGGTTACGGTCCCGTCATGACTCCACGACTGAGTGGCGACCCCACCATCGGCGAGCGCATCCGGGCACGCCGCCTGGTGCGGGGTTGGAGCATCCGGTACGCGGCCAGCCGGGCAGGTGTCTCGCACGCCACCTGGAGCAGGATCGAACGGGGGCTCCAGGCGGCGGACAACCGGTTCATGCTCGCGGAGATCGCCGGGGCGCTCGAGTGCTCACCGACCGAGCTGGCCGGTACCCCGGTGCCGGCGGCCGACCGGGCGGCGGTGGCCGCGCACGCCGAGGTGCACGGCATCCGCCAGGCGCTGGTCGACATCGACCTCGGGGAGCCGCCGAGCAGCCCGCCGCCGCCGATCGGTGACCTGGCCCGCGCCGTCGCCCTCGCCGACACGCTGCGGCAGGCCTGCGACTACGCCGGGGCAAACCGCCTCACGCCGGCGCTCCTGCGCGACCTGCACGCCGCGTCCGCCGGCCCGGAGCGCGGCCGCGCGTTGCGGCTGATGGTGGAGGCCACGTTCATCGCCTCCTCCGTGCTCCGCAACCTCGGGCATCCCGCCGAGGCATGGCTGGGTGCGGAGCGGTGCCGGGACGCGGCCGACGTCACGGAAGACCCGGTGCTGCAGGCTTACGCGGCCTACGCGCGGGCGAGCGCGGCGACGGCCTGCGGCTCGTACCGGCGAGGGCTGGCACTGGCCGGCCGGGCGGTCGACGACCTCCAGCCGCACGTGGGGCGGCCGGGTGGCGCCGCGATGCTGGGGTCGCTGCAGCTGATCTGCGCGTACGCCAGCCGCGGCGAGAAGCGGCTCGACGACAGCCGCGCCTGGTCGGCGGAGGCGGCACAGCTCGCCAGCCGCACCGGCGAGACCACCGCGCTGAACCTCTTCTTCGGTCCCACCAACGTCGGCATCTGGGGCATCGGCATCGAGGTGGACGGCGGCGATCCGGGCCGCGCGGCGGAGATCGCGCGGAACACCAACCCGGCGGCGATCCCGGCCGGCTTCCGCCAGGTGTTCTACTACGCCGACACGGCCCGGGCGCTGGCCCGGCTGCGGGGACGGGACCGGGAGGCGGTGCGCTTCCTGCTGACCGCCGAGCGCCTCGCACCGCAGCACGTGCACACTTCGGCGATGGCCCAGGAGACCACGCGGGCGCTGCTGGAACGCTCGCGGCGGATGGCCGGCGGCACCGAGCTGCGCGGCCTGTGCGAGCGCATGAGCGTCAGCTGAGCCAGGCTCCCGCGCGCATCACGCGCGACACGCGCAAGGAGTCGTCGAGCACGACGAGGTCGGCGCGGAGGCCGGGCGCGAGGGCGCCCACCTCGCCGGCGACCCCGATCGCGCGCGCCGGCGTCGTCGTCACCATGCGGACCGCGTCCACCATGGACACTCCCGCGTGTACCGCCTGGCGCAGTCCCGCGTCCATCGTCAGCGTGCTGCCGGCGATCGAGCCGTCCCGGGCCAGCCGCGCGACCCGGTCGGCCACGACCACCGCCTGGCCGCCAAGCTCGTATTCGCCGTCGGGCATGCCGGCCGCCGCCATCGCGTCGGTCACCAGGGCGGCGCGGTCGGGTCCGGTGACCTTCGCGGCGAACGCGAGTGTGCCGTCGTGCAGGTGGATGCCGTCGGGGATCAGCTCGCAGACCACCGACTCGGCGCCGAGCAGCGCGAAGACCGGGCCGGGCTCGCGGTGGTGCGGCGGGCGCATGCCGTTGAAGACGTGGGTACCGACGGTGGCCCCGGCCTCGATCCCGGCGAGCGTCTGGTCGTACGTGGCGTCGGTGTGCCCGATCGCGACCACCACGCCCCGCGAGACCAGCAGCTTGATGGCCTCGAGCGCGCCGTGCCGCTCGGGGGCGACGGTGACCATCCGCACCGCGCCGCCACCCAGCTCGACAAGCGCCGACAGCTCGTCCACCGACGGGTCGCGCAGGAAAGCCGGGTTTTGCGCGCCGCACCGCGCCTGCGACAGGTACGGCCCTTCGTAGTGGATGCCGGCGAGCACGCCCTCGGCCACCAGCGGGGCGAAGGCGGCGGTGGCGTCGCGCATCAGCTCGTACGGCGAGCTGACCAGGCTGGCCAGCAGCGTCGTCGTGCCGTGCCGGAGGTGGAAGGCGGCCGCCTCACGCGCGGCGGACGCGTCGCCGGTCGTGAACGTGTGACCGCCGCCGCCGTGCGTGTGGATGTCGACGAAGCCGGGCACGATCCACCGGTCGGCGGCCGGCGCGCCGGTACCAACCGTCACGATCGTTTCGCCGGCCAGCTCCACGTACCCGTCGACGACGCCGGTGGGCGTCACGACCCGCCCCTCGACCCTCATGCGCGCGCGTCCAGGGCGAGCAGGGCCGCGCCGACGCAGCCGGCCTCGTCGCCGAGGGCCGCGCGCACGAGGATCGGCTCGCGCTGGAAGCGCAGCCGCTCGCGGATCGCCACGGCCAGGGGGCCGAGCAGTGCGTCACCGGCTTCCGCCAACCCGCCGCCGAGCACCATCGCCTCCGTGTCGTAGAGCGTCTGTGCGGTGACCAGCCCGTCCGCCAGTACCTCAATCGTCTCGGTCCAGACCCGCACCGCGACGGCGTCGCCACCGGCCGCGCGGGCGACGACCTCCGCGGCGGTCGCCGCACTGCCGGCCGCGGCGGCATACCTGCGGGCCACTCCCGCCGCGGACGCCTCGGCTTCGAGGCAGCCGCGGGCGCCGCAGCCGCAGGGGGTGCCGCCGGGGCGCACGACGATATGCCCCAGCTCGCCCGCGGCGCCGTGCGCGCCCGCGAAGCCCTTCCCGTCGACCACGTGCGCGGCCGCGATGCCGGTGCCGATCGCGACGAACAGCACGTGCCGGAAGTCCCGTCCGGACCCGAGCCTTGCCTCGGCGAGGCCGCCCGCGCGCACGTCGTGGCCGAGCGCCGCGGGCAGCCCGAGCCGCGCCGACACAAGATCCCGCAGGGGTACGTCGCGGAAGCCGACGTTTGCCGACCACAAGGCCACGCCGCCCGCCTCGTCGACGACCCCCGGCACGGTGAGCCCCACGGCGACCGGCGCCAGGCCGTCGGCCCGTGCCTTTCCGGCGAGGCTGGCGGCCAGGTCGAGGATGGTCTCCCCGACGGCGTCCGGCCCGCGGTCCGCGCCGGTGGCGTGCCGCTCGGTGTGCAGCACCTCGCCGGTCACCGAGACAAGCGCGCACTTGATGCCCGTACCGCCGACGTCGAGCGCGACAACCGCCTCGCGCGCCGCTCCACCGGCAGCGGGCCCGGTCGCGTCGGTCATGCCAGCACGACCGATCGGCTCAGGTGGCGGGGCGCGTCCGGGTCGAGGCCACGGCTGGCGGCGAGCGCCACCGCGAATCGCTGGGCGAGGATGAGGTCGGCCATCGGGTCGAGCGCCTTGCGCCGGCCGCCCCACCGGCCGAGCGCGGAGTAGCCGCCGCCGAGGCTGCCGTGCACGAACGCCGCGCCCGTCGCCGCGACGTCCTCGGCCAGCCCGTCGGGCACGTCGCCGAACGCCCACACCACGCGGCCGGTCGCCGCGACGGAGATGGGACCGTGGCGGTAGTCCATCGCCGGGTACGCCTCGGCCCAGAACGTGGCCGCCTCCCGGCACTTCAGCGCCGCCTCGTGGGCGAGCCCGACGGTCCAGCCCCGCCCGAGGAACGTGGCCTGCTCGATCACCGTCGGGTCGACGGGCAGCGGCGCGCGGACGGCAACCTCGGCATCGACCGCGACGGGCCCGAGCTCCTCGCCGAGGTGGGCCCGCAGCAGCGCGAGCGCCGTGGTGGCGAAGCGGGTCTGCACGACCGACCGCTCGTCCGCGAACGGCAGGGGCACCACGTCGGTCGCCAGGAGCGCGGCCGGCGCGGACGGGTCGCCGACGATCGCCGTCGTGGGCGCGTCGACGGCGCCGAGCAGGTCGATCACCTCGGTCGTGGTGCCCGAACGGGTGATCGCCACGACGCGGTCGTAGCGCCGGGTGGAAAGGAACTCCGAGGCCTGGAACGCGTCGGTCTCGCCGTGGCCGGCGCGCTCGCGCAACGCCGCGTACGCCATCGCCATGAACCAGGAGGTGCCGCATCCGACGGCCGCGACCCGCTCACCCGGGCGGGGCAGTCCCTCCGACCGGCCGGCGAGGTCCTCCGCCTGGCGCCAGCAGTCCGGCTGGCTGGCTATTTCCCCGTCAACGTAAGCCATGACTCTCCTGCGCGTTACGGTTCGGACCGGCCAGCTTTCGCGCGTCATTGTGCGCGGTCCGGCCGCTCGGTGGCAACCGTGCGCAACTTCGCGCAGCGGCCTGTTTTGCGTACCACTGTTTCGCGCACTATTGTGCACGAAATCACACACCGTCCGTACGGCGGAGGCTACGGTGGATCGCTACGCACGCTGGAACGCCCTGCTGGAGCTCTTGACCGACAGCGGGCGGGTCAGCGTGGAAGAGGCCGCCACCCGCCTGGACGTCTCGCAGGCCACGATCCGCCGCGACTTCGACCAGCTCGCTCAGCAACAGATGATTACGCGCACGCGCGGTGGCGCTGTGGCCAACGGCGTGTCGTACGACCTTCCCCTGCGGTACAAGACCGCGAAGCACTCCGCCGAGAAGCAGCGCATCGGCGCGGCCGCGGCGGCCATCGTCTCGCCGGGCATGGTCGTGGGCCTCAACGGCGGCACCACGATGACCGAGGTGGCCCGCGCGCTGGCCGTGCGCCCCGACCTCAACAGCGGCAACGACGGCGCCCAGCTGACCGTCGTGACGAACGCGCTGAACATCGCCAACGAGCTGCTCGTCCGCTCCCGCATGAAGATCGTGGTCGCCGGCGGCGTGGTGCGCCCCCAGTCGTACGAGCTGGTGGGCCCGCTCGGCGGCGCGCTGCTGCGCGAGGTGACGCTCGACGTCGCGCTGCTCGGCGTGGACGCGATCGACGTGCAGCTCGGCGCCGCCGCA
This sequence comes from Phytohabitans houttuyneae, assembly GCF_011764425.1. Lineage (NCBI taxonomy): Bacteria > Bacillati > Actinomycetota > Actinomycetes > Micromonosporales > Micromonosporaceae > Phytohabitans > Phytohabitans houttuyneae. The sequence continues at coordinate 4,656,345 of NZ_BLPF01000001.1, read as the reverse complement.
CACCACGAGGGCGAGGCGTCCATGAACAACCTGATGGTCGCCCGCGCCAAGCGAGTGGTCATCATCGCGGACTCGTCGAAGCTGGGCGGGCACGCGTTCGCGCGGATCTGCCCGATCGAGCGGATCGAGATGCTGGTGACCGACTCGGGTGCGGCGCCGGAGCTCGTCTCCGCGTTCGAGACGGCCGGCGTGCGGGTCATCTCCGCCTAATTCGGCACAAGATCGACGGGGCAGCGCCCCTTGTGCATACCGAGTATGTTGTCGGCGTGACAGCGGTTCTGGAGATAGAAGGTCTGCAAAAGACCTACCGAAGCCGCCGCAAGGGCGCCCGGCGGGCGCTCGACGGCTTCGACATGGTGGTGGAGGCCGGCCAGGTGCACGGCTTCCTCGGCCCCAACGGGTCCGGTAAGACCACGACGCTGCGTACCCTGCTCGGGCTCATCCGCCCCAACGGCGGCCGGATGGCGATCCTCGGCGAGGAGGTGCCGGCCCGCCTTCCCGAGGTCGCCGGCCGGGTGGGCGCCATCGTGGAGAGTCCACAGTTCTTCCCGCACTTCTCCGCACAGGACACGCTGTCCCTGCTGGCCGACGCCGGCGGGGTGCCGCAGGTGCGGGTGACCGAGGTGCTGGAGCTGGTGGGCCTGCGCGACCGGGCAAAGGAGCGGGTCAAGACGTACTCGCTGGGCATGAAGCAGCGCCTCGCCGTGGCGTCGGCGCTGCTCAAGAGCCCGCAGCTGCTGATACTCGACGAGCCGGCCAACGGCCTCGACCCCGGCGGGATCCGGGAGATGCGCGACCTGATGCGGCAGCTCTCCGCGTCCGGCATGACGGTGGTGCTCTCCAGCCACATCCTCGGCGAGGTGCAGCAGATCTGTGACTCCGTCACGATCATCTCGCTCGGCCGGCGGGTGGCCTCCGGCCCGGTCGCCGAGGTGCTCGCCCAGCACTCCGGCGGCGGAGTCGTGGTCCGGCTCGAGGCCGCGACCGACCTCCCCGCCGCGGCCCAGGTGCTGGTCGCCGCCGGCGCGCGGGTCGACCTCAAGCCCGACCACCTGCTCGTGACCGGCGTCGACAAGCCGGCCTGGGTCACCCGCACGCTGGCCGGCCGCGAGCTGTACGTGAGCGAGCTCGCCCCGGTCACCGTCGACCTCGAAAGCGTCTTCCTGGAGCTGACCGGCACCGCGCCGGTCGCCGGACAGCACCGCCAGGTCGACCAGTCCGTGGAGGTGCCGGCATGAAGGGCTTGATCAAGGCCGAAGTGCGCCGCCTCACCAAGCGACGCATCACGCGGCTGATGGTGGTCCTGCTGGTCCTCGGCCTCGGCACGATCGCCGTCGCCTTCACGGTCGGCAGCACGAAGGTCGGACCCGCCCAGGTGGCGGCCGCCGAGGCGGAGGCGCAGCGGCAGTACGAGGAGTCCCTGCGCTGGCACCAGCAGATGGTGGCCGACTGCGAGGCGGCCAAGGCGCGCGGCGAGGACATCTCGCAGCGCTTCCCACCCAACTGCGGCAACGAGCCGGGTTTCGCCCCGCAGCGTGAGCAGTTCGACGCCTCGTGGAACCTGCCGTACGAGTTCCACTTCCGCGACGAGTTCGGCATCTTCATCTCGGTGTTCGCCGGCATCCTGGCGCTGTTCGGCTTCATCGTCGGCGCGTCCTACGTCGGCGCCGAGTGGCACACCGGCGGCATGATGAACCTCCTGCTATGGCGGCCCCGCCGCCTCTCGGTGCTGCTCACCAAGCTGGGCGTGCTGCTCGGCGGGGTGCTCGCGCTCACTGCCGCACTCGGTGCACTGTGGACCGCCGCGTTCTGGCTCATCGGCAAGTACGACGGCCAGACCGGCAAGATGACGCAGGGCGCGTGGGAGTCGTTCGCGCTGACCGGGCTGCGCGGCGTCGGCCTGGTGCTGGCCGTCACGGCGGTCGCGTTCGGCCTGGCGTCGGTGGGCCGGCACACGGCGATGGCGCTGGGCGTGGCGATCGGCGTCATGGTGGTCAGCGAGATCGGCCTGCGGATTGCGCTGGGCATCGCGGATGTGCGGTTCAACGAGCGGTGGGCGCTGTCGACGTACGCGCTGGCCTGGTTTGAAAAGCGGTGGAAGCTCGAAGACTGGCGCGCCTGCAACATCAGCTTCAGCGGCGAGTGCCAGCCGGACACGTTCATCGTCACCTGGCAGCAGTCGGCGCTGGTCTTCGGCGTGGGCACGGCAGTGGTCCTGGCAGCGGCGATATGGCTGATGCGCAGTCGCGACATCACGTGAGGTAGTCTCTTAGTACTTCCGTGCTAATCAATATCTCAACGCGAGGCGCCTCATGAAGCACCCCGCCTCTGACGCTCGCGCGCTCGACGCCGAGGCATCCCCCACTGTGGAGGATGACCTCGACGTCGAGCCCGACGCAGATCTGGACTCCGACGCACCGGCCCCCTCCCCCGAGGCGGCCGCAGCCGAGGAGCCGCTGGCCCTGTCCGAGCGCGAGCTGCAGATCCTGGCGTTCGAGAGCAAGTGGTGGAAGCACGCCGGCTCCAAGGAGCAAGCGATCCGCGACGAGTTCGACCTCTCCGCGACCCGCTACTACCAGCTCCTCAACGGCCTGCTCGACAACCCGGCCGCGCTCGCACAGGATCCCGTCCTGATCGGACGCCTGCGGCGCATCCGCTCCACCCGCGCCCGCACCAGGCGGCGCTGACCCGCGGCACAGCCACACAGAGCCGGCCTCGTCATGGAGCCCCCGGTCGGATTCGAACCGACGACCACTCGCTTACAAGGCGAGTGCTCTGGCCAGCTGAGCTACAGGGGCGTGTCGACGCCAGCATAACGACCGACGGGCACGGCTGGTGATCCGCGTTTGGGCAGCGTACGCGGCGTGTTGGAAGGCCACCACTGGGTAACGGCGCGAGGTCGGGGGCGTTCGTGCCCGTGTGACCGAATGATCCTCTCCGGCGCGGCCAGAGACCCTCTCCCACCTTGGCAGCCAGGCGGAAACCGTTTACCGTAGCGTGACACGGGCGACACCTGGTGCGCGCCCGTTGACCGGTGCGCAGCGCGCCGGTCGCTCCTTCACTCGGATCGTCCGGCACGTTCCTGCCGGTGAAAGGAAGCGCTTCACCATGGCTACGGTCAGGTACAGCAACGCCACCCGGATCTACCCGGGCACTGAGCGTCCCGCCGTCGACCACCTGGACCTGGAGATCGGCGACGGGGAGTTCCTCGTCCTGGTCGGCCCGTCCGGTTGCGGAAAGTCCACCAGCCTGCGGATGCTCGCCGGTCTGGAGGACGTCGACGAGGGGTCGATCCACATCGACACCCGCGACGTCACCCACCTGCCGCCCAAGGCCCGCGACATCGCGATGGTCTTCCAGAACTACGCGCTGTACCCGCACATGACGGTGTACGAGAACATGGCGTTCGCCCTCAAGCTGCGCAAGACCTCGAAGTCGGAGATCGACCGGCGGGTCAAGGAGGCGGCGGCGCTGCTCCAGCTGGAGGAGTACCTCAGCCGTAAGCCCAAGGCGCTCTCCGGCGGTCAGCGCCAGCGTGTGGCGATGGGCCGCGCGATCGTGCGTGAGCCGCAGGTCTTCCTCATGGACGAGCCGCTGTCCAACCTCGACGCCAAGCTCCGCGTGCAGACGCGTACCCAGATCGCGACCCTCCAGGCCAAGCTCGGCATCACCACCGTCTACGTGACCCACGACCAGGTCGAGGCCATGACGATGGGCCACCGCGTGGCGGTCCTCCTCGACGGCGTGCTGCAGCAGGTGGACACCCCGCGTGCGCTGTACGACACCCCGGGCAACGTCTTCGTGGCCGGCTTCATCGGCTCGCCCGCCATGAACATCAAGACCGTCCCGCTCACCGAGCAGGGCGCCGTCTTCGCGCAGATGATCGTGCCGCTGAGCCGCGAGCAGGTCGCGTCCGCCCAGTCCAACGGGGGCAACGGCAAGGTCACCGTCGGCTTCCGCCCCGAGGACTGCGACCTGGTCAGCCCGACCGAGGGCGGCCTGCCCGTCGTCGTCGAGCTGGTCGAGGACCTCGGTTCCGACGCCAACGTGTACGGCCACGCGGCCCTCGACGGCGGCTCCGAGCGGTTCACGGTCCGCACCGACCGCCGCCACATGCCCAACATGGGCGACACGGTCTTCGTCAAGCCCCGGGTCGGCACCAACCACGCGTTCCACGCGGTGACCGGGCAGCGTCTCTGACGAGACGGCAAGCGATGAAGGGCGGGCCCGGTGGGCCCGCCCTTCACGGCATTCTGAGGTGGTCCCGGATCTCTTCGCGCAGCTCGGCGCCGACCGGGTCGCGCGGCATGATCCCGTGCACGCTCAAGATCAGGTCGAACGCCGCGAGGAAGTAGTCCTCCGGGCGGCGGAAGTCGCTGTAGACGCGGCCCCGCAGCAGTGGCGGCAGCGCCTCCTCCTCGGTGCCTTCGAGGAGGATCGGGAGCACCGTCTCCTTGCGGCTCTCGGTGCCGATCATGCGGGTGCCGATCAGGTCGGCCTCGGCGGCGAGCACGAAGCCGCCGATGGCCTCCTTGTTGTCGTACTTGCGGCGGTAGAGCGGCGTCCCGACGACGACCACCCGGTCGGCGGTGTGCACCCGCTCCACGAAACGCGGCACGCTCGCGCCGATCCGCGTGGTCTCCCACCGGTCGAGGATCACCGTGACGCCCGCCTTGACGAGGTCGGTGGCCAGCTCGCGGGCGACCCACCGCTCCTGCTCCGGGTTGCCCCACGCGTAGCTGATGAAGCAGGTCGGCTGGGCCGGTTCGGCCTGTGTCACGTACGTCTTGAGGCGGAACACCGCCTGCTCGAAGCGCGACCGCTGGCCCGCGGTGAGGCGCTGTGCCTGCACGTCACGGGACTGGACACGGCTCAGCCGCATCGGCTCGTCGGCGCGGGACAGGGAGAGCTGCTCGCCGCAGCCGGTACAGAAGACGTCGAAGGCGCCGGCGGCGAGCCGCTCGCGCACGACGGCACGGTGGATGCGGTGGCCCTTGCTGCACTCGACCGCCTCGAAACGGCGCACGGTCACGTCGCGGCGGGCGAGGAAGCTCTCGAAAAGGCTCTGGAACAGCCGGCGGATCGGCTCGGCCACGTCCACCCCGAAGTAGAGGACGAGGTCGAGCTCGCCCTCGCGCTCGGCTTCGAGCCGGAAGCCGCACACCTGGCCGGCGCCGAACGCGTACTCGGCCTGGCTGCGCCACTGGTTGGCGCGGGCGAAGACATCGGTGTAGCCGAGCAGGACGACAAGCGAGGCGTACACGTTTTCGATCGCACCGGTCACCGTGTAGGCCGCGCCCTCCTCGACCGGGGCATCGCCCGCCGCCGGCCGCCTGAGGTTGATCAGCTCGGGGAAGACGAGGTACACGCGGGAGCTGAGCGGGTCGGTCTCACGGAAACAGACGTTGTGGGTGAGGAAGAGCGCGACCGCGGAGTCGAGCAGCGCGTCGCGCTCCGCCGTCGACAGGCCGGCCAGCTCGGGAAACGGGTGTTCGCCGGACAGGACCCGGCGCTCCTCCAGCGAGCCGAGCCCCTTCGGGTTGCGGCGGGCTTCCAGGACGATCGAGGCCGCGACGTTGTTGAGCAGCTCCGGCGTGAGCAGGATGCGGGTCTCGTTCGTGGACGTGCGCAGCAGCGCGACGTACCCGTGGTTGGCCAGGTGGCCGACCGCGCTGTGCATCTCGGCGTCGCTGAACCGCCGGGCGGGGCCGTCGCGCTCCAGGCGCTCGCGCAGCTCCTGCGGCGACAGGATCACCCGCTCGCCGTGCTCCCCCTCCTTGAGCGCGAGGACCGTGTCCTTGATCCATTTGAACGTCGCCGTGGTGACGGTCGTCGGCCGCTCGTCCCAGCGGACCGCCGCGCGCATGACCTCGACCAGCTCACCGAGCCCCGCACCCTCCAGCGCGCTCGTCTCCACGTAGGCCCGGACGCCACGCTCCGCGCAGAACCGCTCGATCTCCTCCCGGGCGATACGGGCGCTGCCCCGGTCGGAGCGGGCCGCGACCAGCACGATCTCGCGGTCCGGGCCGAGCTGGCGCAGCCAGTAGTCGGCGCCGCGGAGCGGGTCGTCGTCGCGCGTCGGGTCGAAGAGCACGAGCGCGATGTCGGCGTCGTCGATGAACAGCGCGTGGATCAGGCGGTAGTCCGGCTGGCCGGCGAGGTCCCACAGGACCGCCTCGCACTGCGCGCCGTCGAGCCGGGTGGCGCCGAGCTCGTCGAGCACCCAGAACTGCTGGCCGTGCGTCGACGGGTGGTCCTTGAACCGGCCGGTCACGAGGCGGAAGCCGAGGCCGGTCTTGCCGACGCCCGAGTCGCCGACGAGCACGATCTTGGCCGAGGTGTACGTGACGTTGACCGCCTGGGACCAGCGGCGCAGCAGGCGGTCGGGGTCCAGGCGCCAGATGTGGACGAGCGAGTCGTTGTCGAGGGAGCCGTCGGAGCCGACCGTGGCGAGCACCGGGCGCGTGGGGTGGAAGGCGAGGGTCGGCGCGACGCTGCTCGCGTCGGCCTCGGGCAGGGCGGCAACCTCCATCCACGTGTCGCAGGCCCATAACCGGACCCGCCCGTCGGTGCCCTTGGAGGCCAGCAGCCGGCCGTCGGAGAGGAAGGAGACGGACCGTACCGCGCCGGTGTGCCCTTCGAGGGTAGTGACAAGGCGGCCGGAGAGGCGATCCCACACCTTGATCGTGTGGTCCCAGCCGCTGGTGGCCAGCGTGCGCCCGTCCGGCGCGAAGGCGGCGCTCGTGACCGCACCGGCGTGACCCTCGAGGATCGCGGTCGGCACCCCCTCGGCCACGTCCCACAGCCGCACCTCGCCGTCCGAGGCGGCGGTCGCGAGGGTGCGGCCAACCGGGTCGAAGGCAAGCGCGGTGACCGAGGCACCTTCGTGCAACCGCTGGCGGATCTCCTCCTTGCGGACGTCGTACACGGCGGCGAAGCCGTGGACCCCGATCGCGAGCAGGTGCTCGGTGGGGCTGAACGCCAGCACCTGGCAGTCGGGGACGGTGAGCGCCGCGAGCGGACGCCAACTGCCCACCCGCCACAGCCGGACCGAGCCGGCGTCGCCACCGGACGCGAGCACCTTGCCGGTGCGGTCGAACGCCGCGGCACGTACCACCTCGGTGTGGCCCGTGATCGTGTGGACGTGCTGCCCGGTCTCGCCGTCCCAGACGCGGACGCTGCCGTCCCGTGACGGCGTCGCGAGCAGGCGTCCATCGGGTGACCACGCGATGCGGCCGACGTGGTCGCTGTGGCCGCGCAGGGTCGCGGCGAGGACCACGCCGTCCGGCAGGCCGGCCTTCGGGGTGCGCCTTCTCAGAGCCACGACATCTCACACCGATGAGGGAACGGAGTGGGCGGAACCGGACCATCCTATGTGAACGCCGCCGGGGCGCGGTCACATCCGCGACACCCGGCGGCGCTCTGTGGGAACTGCTGCTGTGGTCAGACGCTGATACGGCCCGCGCCGGCACCGCCCGTCACGATCGACTTCACGTTGTTCGCGTTGTCGAGCGAGTACGAGTACGGGATGCCCGCCACGCTGCCCCCGCCGCTCTCCGGCGTGCCGGAGCTGACGAAGACGTTGTTGCGCTGCACGATCGCGCCGTCGTCCGAGTCGGCGTAGCCGACCAGCGTCGGCTCGTCGCACTGCTCGAAGTAGTTGCCCTCGACCAGGACGCCGGCGCCCATCGTGGACGCCACGCCGTACTCGTTGTTGAAGTAGTAGTTGTTGTACACGTGCACCGGGTTGCCGAAGCGCACCCGCGGGTGCCGCGTGCCGGAGCCGTCGAACCAGTTGTGGTGGTACGTCACGCGCAGGTGGCCACGGTCCTGGCTGGCGTTGTCGTCACTGTGGCCGAGCAGCATCGACTTGTCGTGGCCGTAGATGCGGTTCCACGAGACGGTGATGAAGTCCGACCCGCGCTTGATGTCGACCGCACCGTCGTAGCCGTCGGTGAAGCTGTTGTGGTCGACCCAGACGTTTGTCGAGGAGGTCTCGACGTTGATCGCGTCGTCGTCCCAGCCACGGAAGCTGATGTTGCGGATGATGACGTTCCGGCTGCCGCTGAGCGTGAGGCCGCAGCCCGCGATCGTGGCGCCCGAGTTGCCGACGATGGTCTTGTTGGAGCCCACCCGCAGCATGCCGGAGCAGGAGATCGTCCCGGAGACCCGGACGACGGCCGCGCCGGTACCGGAGATCGCGCTGCTCAGCGCCGACGAGCTGGTGACCGTCGTGGAGCCGGCACTGCCACCGCCGTTGGTGCCGCCGTTCTGGGTGGCCCAGCCGACGAGGCCGTTGGCGTTTCCGGGCGGCGGGCCGGTGGTCGGCGGCGCACCGGTCGTGGGCGGGGCGCCCGTGGTGGGCGGCGCGCCCGTCGTGGGCGGGGTGGTGCCGGAGTCGCTCACCACGACGTCGTCGAAGCGCGCGCTGGCGTACACGGTGACGAGGCCGACCCGGCCGGCGCTGTTCAACGTGTTGGTTCCCGACGCGACCTGGGCTCCGTTGACGAAGCCGCGGATCGTGCTGCCGCTCGCCTCGATGCGCAGGGTGTACCAGGTCCCGGTGGAGACGCCCAGGCTCGCGCCGCCGATCACGGTGACGCTGCTTCCGTTGACCGCCTGCAGCTCGGCGCGGCCGCTGTTGAGCAGCGCCAGGCGGTACATCCTGGTGGCCCCGCTGGCCCTGGCGACGAGCCCGACGAGCCGGTTGGAGCCGTTGAAGGACAGCGGCTTGACCCGAGCCTGTACCTGGTAGTTGCCCCAGCCGGTGTCGCCGGCGAACTGGCGGGCCAGCTCGCTGCTGTTGGCGGACTGCTCCAGAGTGCCGGAGCCGTCGGTGACCACCGACCAGGTGCCGCCGGACTTGGACCAGCCGCTGGTGTCGCCGTCGTTGAAGTCGTCGGAGAAGAGGGTCGCGGCGTACGCGGCCCCGGTCAAGCCGGCGACGAGTGCCATGGCTGCGGCACCCGCCCCGGCGGCGATGAGGAGTCTGTGTCTGACGCGCATGGGATGGCCTTTCGTGGGGGCCGGGGCGGCGGTCGTGTGGCCGCCGCCCCGGTGTCGTCGCTAGATGCGGCCGGTGCCGGCCTGCGCGGTCACGATGGACTTGACGTTGCACTGCGGGTCGAGGCTGTACGAGTACGACGGGTTGGAGACGCTGCCGCCGGTCTGGCCGGAGCCGGAGTTGACCAGGCAGTTGTTGCGCGCGACCAGCCGGCCGTCGCCGGAGCTGCCCTCGCCGAGGTGGTACGGGTCGTCGACACCCTCGAAGTAGTTGCCCTCGACGATGACGCCCGCGTTCTCGGTGGACGCGACACCGTAGTTGCCGGTGTTCAGGTAGTAGTTGTTGTAGACGTGCACCTGGTCGCCGAAGCGGACCCGCGGGTTGCGCTGGTTGGTGTTGTCGAAGAAGTTGTGGTGGTACGACACCTTCAGCCGGCCCACGTCCTGGGCGGAGTTGTCGTCGTCGTGGCCGAGCAGCATGTTCTTGTCGGTGCCGTCGGCGTGGTTGTACGAGATGGTCACGTACGACGAGCCGCGCTTGACGTCCACGCCGCCGTCCGCACCGGTCGTCCAGGTGTTGTGGTCGATCCAGATGTGGTGCGAGAACATCTGCACGTTGACCGCGTCGTCATCCCAGCTGCGGAAGTTCAGGTTGCGGATGATGACGTTGTGCACGGCGTTGGCCGGCGGCGAGGTGATGTCGTCGTCGATCGGCAGGCCGACGTTGAGGCCGCCGCCGGTGAAGCCGGAGTTCGACCCCACACCGACGATCGTCTTGTCCGAGGTCACGTCGTGCATCGGACCGGGCAGGTCGATCATGCCCTGCACCTGGATGACCCGCGCGCCGGCGGTGGCCACCTCGGCGAGGAACTCCGAGGCGGTGTCCACGGTGACCGTCGGGCCACCCGTGCCGCCGGTCGTGCCGCTCTGGCCCCAGGCGTCGACCGAGGCCCAGCCGTCGGCCTGGTTCGGGCCGGGGTTGGTGGGCGGGCCGGTCGTGGGCGGGTTGCTGGTGGGCGGGTTGCTCGTCGGTGGGTTGCTGGTCGGCGGGGTGGTCGGCGTGGAGCCGACCGTGCTCACCACGACGTCGTCGAAGTTGGCCGAGCCGTAGAACGTGGCGACGCCGATCCGGCCGGACGAAAACTGGCTGTCCGTCGCCTCGGTCAGCAGGTTGCCGTTCACGTACCCGCGTAGCGAGGTGCCGGACACGTCCAGCCGCACCGTGTACCACGTGTTGGTGGTCACCGTGAGGCTCGCGGTGTCCAATGTGGTCGACGAGCCGTTCACGAGCTTCTTGAGCTCGACGGTGTTGTTGCTGCGCAGAGCGATGTAGTAGTAGCTGGTGTTGCTCTGCACCCTTGCGAGCACCGCGACGAAGCGGTTGCTGCCGTTGAACGCGGTCGGCTTGACCCGCGCCTGCACCGAGTACGCGGTCCAGCTCTGGGTGCCGGTGGTGAAGCGGGCGTCGCTGCTGGTGCCGCTCTGGCGGAGTACGCGTGAGCCGTCGGTCGCCACCGACCAGCTCCCGCCGGAGCCGCTCCAGCCGGTGGAGTTGCCGTCTTCGAAGTCGTCCGAGAGCAGGGTGTCGGCGTAGGCGACCGCGCTGTAGCCGAGCGCGATGACCACTGCGGCGAGTGCCGCCGCGACCGGCGCGACGATCCGCATCCGGGCGTGTTTGAGCTGCACAGGGCCTCCTTGCGAGTGGGGATGGGATTAACCACCCAACGAAAACGCTCCGCTTCGCTCCACGTTTCCGCCGGGGCCCGGGGACCGGCCGGGGTGGGACGCGGGAGACCCGGGCTGTGCCGCCCGTGCCCCGACCCCGGCCGGCTGTGGTGCCCGCGGGCGGTGTCTGCCCACCGCCCGCGGTCACATCTGCGTCACAGTCGCCCGGTACCAGCGCCGGCCATCACGACCGACTTGATGGTGTTGGGGTCCGCGACCGTGTACCGGTAGTACGTCGACGGCTCCTGCACGCTCCCACTGCAGTCCGGCTGACCGGATTCACCGACGAACACGTTGTTGCGGGCCACGCACCGGCCGGACGGCCCGGCGTAGCTGTTGGTCACCGGCTCCTCGACATCCTCGAAGTAGTTGCCCTCGACGACGCAGCCGGCATTCGCCTGGCAGGCCACACCGGTGTCGGTGTTGTAGACGAAGTAGTTGTTGAACACGTGTACCGGCTCGCCGAAGCGGACCCGCGGGTTGCGCTGCGGCGTCCGGTCGAACCAGTTGTTGTGGTAGGTCACCTTCAGGTAGTTGGTGTCCTGCGCCGCGTTGCTGTCGTCGTGGCCGAGCAGCATGTTCTTGGTGTGGTGGTGGGTGTGGTTCCACGACACCGTCACGTACGACGCGCCGCGCTTGATGTCGATCAGACCGTCGTACCCCTCGGCGAGGTCGTTGTGGTCGATCCACACGTGGTGCGAGTACATCTGCACGTTGATCGAGTCGTCGGCCGCGTCCCGGAAGTTGAGGTTCCGGATGATCACGTTGTGCACGGCGTTCGCCGGCGGTGACGTGACGCTGCTGACCGGCAGGCCGATGTTGAAGCCGGCACCGGTGATGCCGGAGCTCGCGCCGACGCCGATGATCGTCTTGTCCGACGTGACGTCGTGCATCGGGCCGGGTAGCGCGATCATGCCCTGTACCCGGATGTTGAGCGGACCGGACTGCGCGATCGCGGTGAGCAGCTCGGACGCGGTGTCCACGGTGACCGTCGGGCCTCCGGCGCCACCCGTGGTGCCGTTCTGGCCGAGTGCGTTTACCGAGGCGAAGCCGACCGGCGGCGCGCTGGGGTCGAGCGGCGGCTCGGTCGGCGGAAGCGTCGGGCCACCCGTCGTGGGGCCGGGTGAAGGCGTACCGCTCACGGTGCTGACCACCACGTCGTCGACGGTGACGCTGGCGTAGTTGGCCGCGACGCCCGCCCGTCCGGTGCTGAACGCGCTGTCCGTGGCCTGCACGACGAGGTTGCCGTTGACGTACCCGTACAGCTGGCTGCCGGAGGCGGCGAGCATGAGCGTGCTCCAGGTGCCCGTGCCGCCGGCGCCCGATCCGGTGCCGAGCACGACCGGTTCGCCACCCGTCCGCTTGATCAGCTGTACGCCGCCCGAGCTGGTGAGCACGAGCGCGTAGTAGTTGCTGCTGCTCTGCGCGCGGGCGATGAGGCCGGCGTAGCGGTTGGCCGCCCCGAACCCGGTGGGCTTGACCCGGGCCTGCACGGAGTAGTCCGTCCAGGTCGTGGCGCCGACCAGGCTGCGGGCGTCGCTGCTGGTGCCGGACTGCCGGTACGCCAACGATCCGTCCGTCACCACCGACCACGTGCCACCCGACTTCGACCAGCCGTTGGAGTTGCCGTCCTGGAAGTCGTCGGAGAGCAGCGTGTCCGCGAACGCGCTGGTGGTGCCGTAGCCGATCAGCGCGGCGGCGAGTGCGCCGGCCAACCCCGCCGCCAGGCCTGTCGCGCTCGCTCTGCTCGCTCGGCGCTTGAGTTTCACCTTTACCTCCCGGTCACAGGCGCGCGCCGGCCAATACCAGCGTCGCGAGGGGTACGAGCGGTGCGGGAAGGACCGGCCCGTGGCGGAGGGCCGGCGTCCAGCCGGAGTCCGCGCCGAGATCCGGATCGTGCGTGGCGTTGTACTCGCCGAGCAGGCTCACCGGTCGCGGCACGCGCGAGCCACTGGCCTGCATCCAGTTGCCCTTCTCGGTGATGGCCGTGCCGCCCCAGTCGTAGAGGATGTCCTCGGCGGCGATGCCGTCGGAGAGCGCGAAGTAGTTGTTCTCCGCGTAGATGGCGGACTGGACGCCGACGCCGAGGGCGTACGAGAAGGCCTCTCCGCCCAGCTTGTAGTAGTTGTTGTAGACGTCCACCTGGCCGAAGCGCACGCGCGGCAGCCGCTGCATCGTGCCGTCGAAGACGTTGTGGTGCAGCGTCACGTTGAGCCGCCCGACGTCCGGCCCGACCGTGTTCGACGAGCCGATCAGCATCACCTTGTCGCGGCTGACGAAGCGGTTGTACGAGGCGGTGACGAGGCTGGCCGTGTGCGTGATGTCGAGCGAGCCGTCGTGCACCTGGTACGGCCGTCCGAAGTGGACCGGCTGGCCGCTGTCCGGGTTGTCGCCGTCGGTGAACGTGTTGTGGTCGACCCAGACGTTCTCACTGCGCCGGACCGACATGAGGTCGAACTGGGAGTTCCAGTTGCCCGCCTCGCCGTCGTTGGGCGACCAGGCCGGGAAGCAGTCGAACGCGTCGACGAAATTGATGTTGCGAACGATCACGTTGGGCGCCGAGTCGACCATCAGCGTGAGGTTTTCCAGCGTGGCGCCGCGCTGCCCGATGATCGTCGTATTGGGGCCGACATTGATCTGCGTGTACCGCGTCTGGTTGGCCACGGACCGCACCCGCGCCTCTTCCAGCGGGCCGCTCGGGTTGACCCGGCCCCACACCGCCGGGTCGTACGCGGCGAGATAGGCGTCCAGCGAATAGGCCGGGTCGGCGAGGTCGGCGCAGCGGCCGGGCAGTCCTTCGAACCCGTTTACGGTGCCCCGGACAATAACGATCTTCGGGGTGGCGTTGGTGCGGTTGGTCGCGTTGTCGCCGCCGAGAGCGTCGATGAGCTCGGCGCGCGTCTCGACGACGTGCACATCGCCGCTGGCGGCAGCCGAACCGCCGGTCGTGCCGGGCCCGGAGGCGGCCCAACCGTCGTTGGCCGGCAGCACCTGCCGGCCCAGCTTGAGGGTGTGTCCACTATGGCGGTCACCGCCGGCGGATGCCGCGCCCGATGGGCCCAGCGCCGCGACGAGACCGACTCCTACCGCTACAGCGGTCAATACCTTAAGTTGCATCGCACTCTCCGCGTATGCCGGTACTCGAAATAGATCTCGTAACGAAGTCGAAATCTACTTAACGAGAAAGTAGGTATTTACGCTTAAGAGTGTCAATGCCCTGCGTTTGCAGGTATGTTGCAGTAAAAGGAGGCAAGGGCGAATTACCCGGCGTCGAATTGCCGAGAAAGCTGGTGCCTCGTCCGATTTTTACCGGACGGTTTCCTCCGTGGTTTGCAGTGTGTTTTCCGCAGTTGCCGTGATGCGCACGCGATGCGGGCCCACCGCCCACGGCACCGGCAGCTCCGACAGCAGCGCCAGCTTCTCCGCCGCCTGCCGGAGCGCCGCGTTGACGCCCTTGATCGTGACTGTACGTGCCGGCGACTCGCCTTCCTCGACGACCACGTCACCGCCGAGGAATGCCGGCACGGGAGCGGAGTTGAGCACGTCGAGCACCGCCGTGAACGGCGCCGTGCGCGCCAGCGGCGCGATCAGCGAAGTGCCGTCCGCCCGGTGCTGTATGAGGTTTTCCAGAAGGTTGACGCGGCCGGGGATCTCACGGAAGTCGGCGTCTCCCGGAAGCCGCAGCCGGTCGGTCGGGTACTCGAGAATGGCGCGGCCGGCAGTGCCGTGCACGATGACCTCGCCTTGTATCTTCTCCTCGCCGCACAGGGTCACCGCGACGACGAGGGGGCGCCCGGAGGCGAGCGTGATGCGCAGGCAGGAGGTGTCGTCCACCTCGATGTCGCGGCAGCGGTAGCGCTCCAGCTCGACACCGACCGGCGGATCACCGTCCACAATGGCCAGACACTGCATCCACGCGTGTGCGAGCGGGTTGGCGAGCGCGCCATCGAGCGACGGCCGGCCGTCCACCGTGCGCTTTCCGGCCCACGGCGAGCGCCGGTAGTAGCCGTCGTCCCGCTGCCAGGCGCCGACGGTCGAGACGCCGATCACCGAGCCGATCACGCCGTACGAGATGGAGCGCTGCAGCTCCCGCAGGGCCGCCGAGCCGAGCGCCTGAAACCCGATCTGGCAGGCCCGGCCGGTCTCGCGGAGCACCTCGGAGAGCGCGCGGTGCTCGGCGACCGAGAGGACCGGCGGCTTTTCCAGCAGGACGTCCGCGCCCGCGCGGAGTACGTCCGTGGCGATCGGGAGGTGGGTGTGCGGCGGGGTGCAGATCACGACCGCGTCGGGCGCCACCGCGCGGAGCATCTCGCGGTGGTCGGTGAAGTGCGGTGCCGCGTCCGGTCCGGGCTCGATCTCGCGTACGTCGACGAGGGCCGCCAGCTCGACCACGCCGGTCGCCTGGAGCGCGGCGATCTGCCGCCGGTGCCACCCGCCGTGCCCGTTCGCCCCGATCAGGGCCACCCGTGCCGCAGCGCTCATGGCCGCCCTCGCATCGCCGCGGGCGGCCGTGCGGCTCGAATGGGACCGCGCCCGATGAATCGCTGGCTCATCGCAGCTCCAGTAGTACCGGCTCCACCCCGTGCCGCTCCAGTGCGCTCAGCCAGCCGGCGACAAGCTCGCGCACGACGCCGTCGGCGGCAAGCTCGTCGGGAAACACCTCGCTGAGGCCGAAGAGCGCGTCGACCACGCCCTCCGGGGTGGGCTTGCCTTCGGCCAGCGCGGTACGGATCCGCTCGGCGAGCGGGTCGTCGAGCGGCAGCGGCTGGCCCGCGTCGCTCTCACCCTGCACGAAGCGCATCCAGGCGGCCAGCACGAGCGTGCCCCACCTGGGCGCGGCGCCGGTCGCGCGGCGGTCGGCGATCGTGTGCAGCACGCGCTGCGGCAGCTTCTGCGAGCCGTCCATCGCCACCTGGATGGTCCGGTGGCGGATGGCCGCGTTCGCGAAGCGCTCCAGCACCGAGTCACCGTACTCGACGACCGATACGCCGTCCGGCGGGCTGAAGCTGCCGGCCACGTCCTCGGCCACGAAGCGGCGCAGCATCGCGGACATGCCGGGGATCTCCAGCGCTTCCGAGATCGTCTCGCGCCCGGCGAGCGCACCCAGGTACGCGATGGCGGAGTGCACGCCGTTGAGCGAGCGCAGCTTGAGCCGCTCCCACGGGCTGGCGTCGCCGGTGAGCACCGCGCCGGCCCGTTCCCAGGCCGGGCGGCCGGCCGGGAAGTCGTCCTCGATGACCCACTGCTGGTACGGCTCGGCGGCCACCGCGGCGCGGTCGGAGACGTGCAGGACCCGTTCGGCGGTGGCCAGCGTCTCGGCCGTGGTGGCCGGGACGATGCGGTCGACCATCGTGCCGGGGAATGTGACGTTTTCGCGCACCCACTCGACGAGCGCGTCCTCGGTGCCGCCGTACTCGAGGGCCTGCGTAACGAGGCCGCGCAGGCGCTTTCCGTTGGACGGCAGGTTGTCGCAGCTGGCCAGCGCGATCGGGCCGGCGCCGGCACGGGCCCGCGCGATCAGGCCCCGCACCAGCAGGCCGGGCACGGTCGCCGGCGGGCCGTCGCCCACGAGGTCGGCCGCCACGGCCGGATCCGGTCGCAACCGGCCGGTCGCGGGATCCATCTGGTACGCCTTCTCGGTGACCGTCAGCGTCACCACCCGGATCGCCGGGTCGGCGAGCAGCGCGACCACGGCCATCGGATCGCTGGCCGCGTGGCGGACGCCGGCGAGGGCGCCGATCACGTGAGTGCGCGCCTCGTCGTTGGACAGCGAGGTGACGCTGAAGAGGTTGTCCTGCTCGGTGAGGCGGTCGAAGACCTCGGTGCTGCGCGGCGCCACGCCGACGATGCCCCAGTCGCCGCCGGCCTCCGCGACCGCCGCCTCGGTGAACACCGCCTGGTGCGCCCGGTGGAACGCGCCGAGTCCGAGGTGGACGATCCCCGCGGGCACGGTGCCGGGCCGCACGCGGGGGCGGCTCTCCACGGGTACCTGCCGGAGGGTCCCAAGGCCCAGCCTCATCGCCATGCCGGCCCCTCCGGGAAGCTGTACTCCGCGATGGAGGCGGGCTTCATCGTCGCGCTGTAACCCGGCTCGGTGGGCAGCAGATAGCGGCCGCCGCGGGTGCGCACCGGGTCGGTGAAGTGCTCGTGCAGGTGGTCGACGTACTCGACCATGCGCCCTTCGAGCGAGGTGCCGACCCGCAGGTAGTCGAAGACGGCGAGGTGCTGTACCAGCTCGCAGAGCCCGACCCCACCCGCGTGGGGGCAGATCGGCACGCCGAACTTGGCGGCCATCAGGATCTCGGAGAGCACCTCGTTGACCCCGCCCACGCGGCAGGCGTCGATCTGCATCACGCCGATCGCCTCGGCCTGGAGCAGCTGCTTGAAAATGACCCGATTGGCCGCGACCTCGCCGGTGGCGACGCGTATCGGTGCCACCGCGCGCTGGATCCGGGCGTGGCCGAGCACGTCGTCGGCGTGCGTCGGCTCCTCGATCCAGTACGGGTCGAACTCGGCGAGCCGCGCCATGTTGGCAATCGCCTCGTCGACGTCCCACACCTGGTTGGCGTCCATCATCAGCAGCGCGTCCGGTCCGATCTCCTCGCGGATGATCCGGGCGCGGCGCACGTCGTCGTCGATCGGGCCGCCGACCTTCATCTTCATCGCGCGCCAGCCTTCGGCGTACGCCTGCTGGGTCAGCGCCCGCACCTTGTCGTCCGGGTAGCCGAGCCAGCCGACCGACGTCGTGTACGAGGGGAAGCCGTCCCGTTCGAGCTCGGCGCGACGATCGTCCAGACCCGACAGTCCCTTGTCGAGGATCGCGGCGGCCTCGTCGGGCGTGAGCGCGTCGGTGATGTGGTGGAAGTCGACGTTGCTGACGAGCTCCTGTGTCGGCATCTCGGCCAGCAGCTGCCACAACGGCTTGCCTTCGAGCTTGGCCCGCAGGTCCCACACGGCGTTGACGATCGCGCCGGTGGCCATGTGGATGACGCCCTTCTCCGGGCCCAGCCAGCGCAGCTGCACGTCGGCCGAGAGCGAGCGCCAGAAGGCGACCGGCTCGGCGAAGATGTCGTCGACCGAGCGCCCGACCACGTGGTGGGCCAGGGCCCGCACGGCGGCGCAGGTGATCTCGTTGCCGCGGCCGTTTGTGAACGTGAAGCCGGCCCCCTCCACCCCGGCGTCCGTCTTCAGGGACACATACGTGGCGGAGTAGTCACCCCGGTTGATCGCATCGGATCCGTCGCCGGCGTCCGCGGTCGGAAACCGCACATCGTGTACATCAAGAGCGGTGATCACAGTCGGAAGATCCCCTTGGGCAGTCGGTAGGCCAGGTCGACGATGGTCTCGGCCGCCTCGTCCAGCGGCAGGCGGTGCTCGGCCACCAGCCGGGCGAGGAAGCCGGCGTCGACCCGGCGGGCGACGTCGTGACGCACCGGGATGGAGCAGAACGCCCGGGTGTCGTCGACGAAGCCGGTGGTGTTGTAGAAGCCGGCGCTCTCGGTGACGGCCTCGCGGAAGCGGCGGAGCACTTCCGGGGAGTCCAGGAACCACCAGGGAGCACCGAGGTACATGGCCGCGTAGCCACCGGCGAGCGGGGCCAGCTCACGGGTGAACGTGTCCTCGTCCATCGTGTAGACGACGAGGCGCAGGCGCGGGTCGTTGCCGTACGCGGACAGCAGCGGCTCGAGCCCGTGCACGAAGTCGACCGCCTGCGGGATGTCGCCGCCGACATCACGGCCGTTCTTCGCGTAGAGCCACCGGTTGTGGTTGCGCACCGCGCCCGGGTGCAGCTGCATCACCAGACCGTCCTCGATGGACATCCGGGCCAGCTCGACAAGCATGTGCGCGCGGAACGCCTCCGCCTTGGCCGGGTCGCCCCCGCCGCGCAGGTGTGCCTCGAAGAGCGCTGTCGCCTCGCCCTCGTCGAGCATCAGCGTGCGTGCGGTCAGGTGGCCGTGGTCGGAGGACGTGGCGCCGGCCGCGATGAACGCCTCCCGCCGCTTGCGCAGCGCGGCGAGGTACCCGCCGTAGGTGGCGGTGTCCTCGCCGGTCATCTCGCCGAGCCGGGCGACGTTGCCGGCCCAGTCCTCAAACTCCGGGTCCACGACGTTGTCCGGGCGGAACGTGGTGATGACCCGCCCACCGGGACCGCCCCAGCCGTCGGCGGCGAGCTTCGCGTGCCGGCCGAGGTCGTCCAGCGGCGACTCGGTGGTGGCCAGGACCTCGATGTTGAACCGCTCGAAGAGCGCCCGCGGGCGGAACTCCGGCTCGGCCAGTTTCGCGGCTATCGCGTCATACACCTGGTCGGCCGTGCCCGGCCCGAGCGGCGTGGTCACGCCGAAGACCTCGCGGAACGTCTCCTCGAGCCACAGCCGCGACGGGGTGCCGCGGAAGAGGTGCCAGTGCTCGGCGAACCGCCGCCAGATCGTCCGACCGTCCGTCTCGTACGGCTCGCCGTCCAGCGTGCGCACGCCCAGCGAAGAGGGCGGCACGCCCTGGCTCAGCAGCATCCGCGTGACGTAGTGGTCCGGGCAGATGATCAGCTGGGCCGGGTCGGGAAACGGCGCGTCGTCGGCGAGGATCGTGGGGTCGACGTGCCCGTGCGGCGAGATGATCGGCTGGTCCTTCGCCTGGGCGTACAGCTCCCGGGCGATGGCTCGCTGCGTGGGTTCGGACGGAAAGAGCAGGTCGGCTCGGGTCACGTCGGGCTCCTAATCCACGGTGAGGAGGTCGGCGGTGAGGAGGTCGGCGACCTGGACCGGCAGACCGGTCTCGAACGATCGGTTGGCTGCCAGCCCGGTGAGCAGCGCCAACGCGCCGTCGCGGGCACTCGCCTCCCGGCCCATCGGGTCATTTTCGCCGCCGAAGAGCACCGCGGTCATCCGGGCGTCCGCGCCTCCGTGGCCTTCGCGCGTGTGTCCGGGTACCTGCACCTCGCGCGGCTTGTCCCAGAACGGGTGCACGGTGATCCTGGCCGAGCCGTCCTCGACCGCCGCCTCGGCGCCATGCAGCGCGCCCTTGACGCCCTTCGCCCCGGCCGGGCTGACGAAGTCGTTTTCCACCACGTGCAGCTCCACCCGACCGCGGCTGCCGTTGAACATGACCCGGTAGCCCTCCCACGGCGAGTACGCCGTCAGGTGGTAGGTCATCGTGGCGCCGTTCGTGTAGCGGGCGAGCACCGACATGTCGTCTTCGATCGTCACGCCGGGCGCGAAGACGTTCTGGTCGCGGTGGTAGCCGTCCTCGGCCTCCGCCTCCAGGTAGAGCGCGCGCAGGTGGGGGTTTGCCGCCAGATCGATCGCGAACGGGTCGTCCGCCGCCTCGGGCGAGCCGTGCGCGCGGTCGTAGCCGCGCGCGTACCCGTGGCGCTGCCCGGCCTCGCCGTAGAAGAAGAGCCGCCCGTAGGCCATGACCTCGACGGGCGCGGCGCCGAGCCACCAGTTGACCAGGTCGAAGTGGTGGCTGGCCTTGTGCACCATGAGGCCCCGGAGTTGGCCTTGTCACGGTGCCAGCGGCGGAAGTAGTCAGCACCGTGCCGCACGTCGAGCAGCCACTCGAAGTGCACCGAGCCGACCTCACCGATCTCGCCGGAGGCGAGCACCTCGCGCACCTTCTCGTGCAGCGGGTTGTACCGGTAGTTGAAGGCGACGGTCACCTGGCGCCCGGTCTCCTCCACCGCGTCGAGAATGCGCTGGCACCGGGGCACGTCGGTGGTCATCGGCTTTTCGGTCACCACGTCGCACCCGGCCTGCAGCGCGGCCACGATGTACTCGTCGTGGGTGCGGTCGACGCTTGTCACCAGCGCGACGTCGACCCGCTCCTTGTCCAGCATCGTGGCGAAGTCGCTGGCCGGATACGTTGGCACGGCGGCCGCCCCCGCGCTGGTCAGCCAGGCGTTGTGCGCATCCATCCGGGCCTGGTTGACGTCGGCGAATGCGACGAGCTCGGCGTGGTCCGCGTGGGCGAGCAGCGACCGGACGAACATCTCCGCGCGGGAGCCGGTGCCGACGAGGGCGTAGCGACGCCGCCGCGGCGCTTGATCCGGCATCGAGCATCCTCTCTGGGTATGCAAAGGTTTGCAGACGCAAGGTGCCACGGGGAGCCCAGAGGAGTCAACGCTCACTGCCAAATGTCCAGGTATGTCGCCTTCGACGCCTGAAGCAAGCGCTTTCCAACGGCTCCGTCGTAACGAACCCGCAATCTAAGCCCGTTGACACGTGAGCAACCGTTTGCATTAATTGGCCCACCTGAGTGACCGGTGACACACGGAGAGGAGTGCGCGTGCCAGCCACGATCCGCGACGTCGCGCGTGCGTCGGGAGTGCACATCTCCACCGTGTCGCGCACGTTCTCGGCACCGCATCTGGTCAATCCGGAGACCCGCAGCCGCGTGCTCGCCTGTGCCGAGCACCTGGGCTACCGGCCAAACCGGGCCGCCCGGGCGCTCATCACCGGCCGCACGCACAACATCGGCCTGATTGTCGCCGACATCGCCAATCCGTTCTTCCCGCCCCTGATCAAGGCGGCGGAGAGCGCCGCACGCCACCGCGACTACCACATCTTCGTCACTGATACGAACGAGGATCCGGCGGTCGAGGAGGAGCTCGTCCACGCCCTCGCGAAGCAGGTCGACGGGGTGCTGCTCTGCAGCCCACGCATGAGCAACAGCCTCATCGAGCAGCTCAGCCGCGAGGTGCCGCTCGTCGTCATCAACCGGCAGGTCACCGGCCTGCCGTCCGTGGTGATGGACGTCGGCCAGGGTGCCCGCCTCGCGGTGGAGCACCTGACCGGTCTCGGGCACCGCCACATCGCCCTGCTGGGCGGCCCGCGGGGTTCGTGGACCAGCCGCGAGATCCGCCGCGCCGCCACGGCAGCGGCGCGCACAGCCGACGCGGAGCTCACCGTGCTCGGCCCGAACCAGCCCACCGAGCACGGTGGCATCGGCCAGGCGGAGCACGTGCGCCGCCTGGGTGCCACCGCGGTGCTCGCCTACAACGACCTCATGGCGATCGGCCTCATCGAAGGGCTCGACTCGCTGGGGTTCGGGTTCCCGAGGAGGTCAGCATCGTCGGCATCGACGACATCTCGCTGAGCCGCCTCACCCGGCCCAAGTTGACGACGGTGGCCAATCCCACCGGGGCCGCCGGCCGGGCGGCCGTCGACATGCTGCTGCAGCACGGCGACGACCGTCGCACTACCGCACAGGTAACGCTCCAGACCGAACTGGTGATCCGCGACTCGACAGGCCCAGCACCAACGGGCAAACCGCACACTGTCAAGGAGTGACTCGAGAATGCACCCCCCGTTGCGTACGCACCGACGCCGCCTGCTCCGCGGGCTCGTCGCGGCGGCCATCGCAGTACCGCTGGTTCTCGGAGCCGCAGCATGCGGCGACGACGAGGGCGGCGGCAGCTCCGCCGACCCCAACGCCCCGGTCCGCCTCTCCGTCTTCTACTGGGGCAGCGAGGCCCGCGCCAAGCTGACCGAGGAAGCGCTCAACGCCTACAAGGCCAAGCACTCGAACGTGGAGTTCGAGGTGACCTGGCAGGCCAACCAGGGCTACGCCGACAAGCTGGCCACGCTCGCCGCCGGCGGTGACGTGCCCGACCTGTTCGCCCTCGACGACAACATGCTCTCCGACTTCGCCACCCGCAACGTGACCGCGGACCTGACGGAGTACAAGGGCAACAAGATCGACGTTTCGAAGTTCCCGCCCAGCCTGGTCGAGTACGGCACGGTGGACGGCAAGCTTGTCGGCATCTCGGCCGGCGAGAACACGCAGGGCCTTGTCTACAACAAGACGCTGCTGACCAAGAACGGCCTGCCCGAGCCGACCACCGGACAGACCTGGGAGCAGCACATCGACTGGGCCGCCCAGGTCGCCGCGAAGACCAAGGTCCCCGGCACGCAGGACCCGAGCGCCGACTACAAGGCGTTCTGGGTGTGGATCCGCCAGCAGGGCAAGGACCTGTACAGCGGCAAGCAGCTCGGCTTCACCGCCGACGACCTGGCCAAGTGGTTCACCCTCTGGAAGGGCGCGCGCGATAAGAAGGCCACCCCGACGCCGGACGTCATCCACGAGGGCAACGTCACCGACATCAGCAAGCAGCTCGTCGTCACCGGCAAGGCGGCCACCTCGTGGGTGTGGGCCAACCAGATGCCGGAGCTGAAGAAGAACACCAAGGACGAGCTGGGTGTCGTGGCCTACCCGGGTGACCCGAGTGGCCAGTGGGCGCGCTCCTCCATGTACTGGAGCGTGGCTCGCAGCAGCGACAAGAAGGACACCGCGATCGACGTCATCAACTTCCTGGTCAACGACCAGGCGGCGGTCAACATCCTGGGCACCGACCGCGGTCTTCCGTCCAACATGGACCTGCGGACCGCGTTCGCGAGCACCGTCAGCGACGCCAACATGAAGCTCTCGATCCAGGTCGAAAACGACCTCGCACCGAAGTTCGGCAAGGCGCCGCAGGTACCGCCGAAGGGGCACAGCACCTTCCGGTCCGAGCTGGTAAAGGCCGCGGAAAACGTCCAGTTCGGCAAGGCGACGCCGGAAAAGGCCGCCGCCGACCTGATCGCCGTCGTCCAGCCGAAGCTCGGTTAGCCCCCACAGGTACTGAGAGGAGTTCGCTCGTGGCGTTGACCACGGCGGAACAGCCGTCGGTGCGCGCGAGCCGAGCCCCCGGGATCCCCGCCAAGCGGCGGGGGTCCCGGCGTGGCCGGCGAAGCGAGGCAGCGGCGGGTTACGTCTTCCTGTCGCCGTGGCTGCTCGGCCTCATGGCCGTCACCGCGGTGCCGATGCTCCTGTCGCTCTACATCAGCTTCACCAACTACGACATCCTCAGCCCGCTGAGCGAGGTCGAGTGGGTGGGGTTCGACAACTACAAGCGCATGTTCACAAACGACCCGTCGTACTGGCGGTCGGTGACGGTCACGGTCTCGTTCGCGCTGATCGCGGTGCCCCTCAAGCTGGCCGTCGCGCTCGGCGTCGCGCTGCTGCTCAACCGGGCGTGGCGGGGTGTCGGCCTCTTCCGGGGCCTGTTCTACCTGCCCTCACTCATCGGCGGCAGCGTCGCGCTCGCCATCGTCTGGGTGAACATGTTCAACCGCGAGGGCGCCTTCAACGGCTTCCTCGGCCTCTTCGGCATCGACGGCAAGCCGTGGGTCAACGACCCGTCGTGGGCGCTGGAGACGCTGATGGTGCTCGCCATCTGGCAGTTCGGCGCGCCGATGGTGATCTTCCTGGCCGGGCTCAAGCAGGTGCCGACGGAGCTCTACGAGGCCGCCTCGGTCGACGGTGCCGGCCGGTTCCGCCAGTTTCGCAGCGTCACGCTGCCGATGCTCTCGCCGGTCATCTTCTTCAACCTCGTGCTGGAGACCATCAACGGTTTCCAGGGATTCACCGCGGCCTTCGTGCTGAGCAACGGCACGGGCGGCCCGGTCGACTCCACCCTGATGTACACGCTCAACCTCTACATCAAGGGCTTCACCGACTACGAGATGGGCTACGCGTCGGCGATGGCGTGGGTGTTCCTGCTGGCGATCGGCATCATCACCGCCGTGTTCTTCACGACCGGGCGGTTCTGGGTGCACTACTCGGATGGAGATGACCGCTGATGGACGCCCCCTCGATAACGGTGTCCCGCCGCCCTTCCGGAGTCGCGCGCGGCGTGGTGCGCATGCTGGTGCTCATCGCGATTCTCGGCATCGTGCTCTACCCGCTTGTCTGGATGGTCGGCACGTCGCTCAAGTCGCAGCCCGAGATCGCGAGCAACACCGGCCTTCTGCCGGAGGAGTTCACGCCGCGCAACTACACCGACGGCTGGAACCACTTCGACGTCAGCTTCGCGCGGTTCTTCCTCAACAGCACGATGGTGGCGCTGCTGACCGTGGTCGGAAACGCCTTCTCCTGCCTCGTCGCCGCGTACGCCTTCGCGCGGCTGCGGTTTCCGATGCGCGGCTTCTGGTTCGCCATCATGATCGGCACGCTGCTGCTGCCGCAGCACGTGCTGACCGTGCCGCAGTACATACTGTTCAAGCAGTTCGGCTGGGTGGGCGGCGACTGGCCGTACGTGCCGCTGCTGGTGCCGCAGTTCCTCGCCACCGAGGCGTTCTTCGTCTTCCTGATGGTCCAGTTCATGCGCGGCATCCCGCGCGAGCTCGACGAGGCGGCGAAGATCGACGGCGCGAGCCCCTTCGGCATCTTCCGCTACGTGATCCTGCCGCTCAGCCGCCCGGCACTCGTCACCACCGCCATCTTCTCGTTCATCTGGACCTGGAACGAGTTCTTCCGGCAGCTGGTGTACCTGTCCGACCTGAAGGACTACACGCTGCCGGTGGCGATGACGCTGTTCATCGACTCCAGCGGGCAGAGCTCGATCGGGCCGATGTTCGCGATGTCGGTGCTGTCGCTACTGCCGGTGTTCCTGTTCTTCGTCGCCTTCCAGCGCATGCTGGTCGAGGGCATCAACACGAGCGGCCTCAAGGGTTAAGCGGAGTCGTGAGCCTACGGGCATCGACCACAACGGCGGACGAGCGCCGAACGACGAAGCGAGGTAAGCGATGACCACCGAAGCGACCACGGAGGCCGAGGACCAGCAGCGGATGGTGCACGGCGGGTGGCTGGACACCGTTCGCAACGCCAGCGACCTGGCGCTGCTCGGCATCCTCGTCACGGTCGGCTCGCTCGGCGTCGTGACGGCCGGCGCGGCGGTGGCGGCCGCCAGCGCCGCCGTGCACGACTGGTCCGCGGACGAGCGGTGGCCGGGGGTCCGCGTGACCCTCGGCCGCTTCGCCCGCGGGCTGGTGCCGGGCATGCTTCCCGCGCTCGTGGCGGCCATCGGCGGCGGCCTGCTCGTGCTCAACCTGGCCGCGATCACCCGCGGCGTCGTGCCCGGCGGCGTCGCAGTCGCCGTACCCACGCTGCTCATCCTTGTCGCGGCCGCGGGCCTGGCCGGCCTGACGGTGGTCGAGGTCGGGCGGACCGGCGGGGTGGGGTGGCGCGCCGCCGCGAAGGCGGCGCTGGCCGACGGGCAGCGCAGGCCGGCAGCGGTGCTGGCGTGCGCCGGCGTGGTCGCCCTTGTCGCGGCGCTGGGCATGATGATCATTCCGGTACTGGTACCGGTGCTCGGCGGCTACGCCATCCTCGCCATGCACGCGGTCGCCCGCCGCCTCCCGGCACGTTGAGAAGGACGCCGAAAGAGGCACGGCCCTGATCATGAGTCGTCCGTACGGCCCTCCCACCGGGAGGAATCGCGCCCTAAGGTCGATATCCGTGCGGACTATCGGGATGCGCGCGATCGGGTGCCTGGCCGCGGCGGTGTTGCTCGCGGCGAGCGGGTGCAGCGGTGACTCCGGCGAAAGCCAGGTCCAAGATCAGAAGGTCGAGATCAACATCTTCTGGTGGGGCGGCGAAAAGCGGGCCCAGATCACGGAGAAGGCGCTCGCCCTCTACACCTCCCGGCATCCCAAGGTCACGTTCAAGACGCACTGGCAGGGCAACCAGGGGTATTACGACAACCTGGCCACCCAGGCCGCCGGGCCGGACGGGCCCGACCTCTTCCAGATCGACGACAACTACCTGACCGAGTACGCCGACCGGAAGGTCACCCTCGACCTCACGCCGTACGTGACGAGCGGCGCGCTCGAGATCGGCAAACTCCCCGACAGCCTCGCCAAGTACGGGCAGGTCGGCGGCCGGCAGGTGGGCGTCGCGAGCGCCGAGAACACGCCGGCGATGGTCTACAACCGCACGCTGGTACGCAGCCTCAACCTCCCCGAGCCCACGGTCGGCATGACGTACGACCAGCTCTTCGAGTGGGCCACGCAGATCACCGAGGCCACCAACGGCCGCGTGGCCGGCACGATGGACCCGTCCGCCGACTACAAGGCGCTGTGGCTGTGGCTGCGCGGGCAGGGCAAGGAGCTGTACTCGGGCAAGCAGATAGGCTTTACCGCCGCCGACCTGACCACCTGGTTCGAGATGTGGCAGACCGCGCGCGACACCGGGGCCGCACCCGCCCCGGCGGTGATCAAGGAGGCCAACGGCGGCGACGTGACCAAACAGCTGGTCGCGACCGGCCGCGCGGCGACGAGCTTCATGTGGTCCAACCAGCTGCCCGAGCTGCAGGGCAACACGAAGGACGAGCTGGCCCTCGTGTCGTACCCCGGCGACCCGAAGGGTCAGTGGGCGCGCGCTTCGATGTACTGGTCCGCGTTCCGCGGCACGCGCCACCCCGATGTGGTCGTCGACGTGATGAACTTCCTTGTCAACGACCCGGAGGCGGGCAAGATCCTGGGCACCGAGCGCGGTCTCAGCCCGAACACCGACGTCCGCAAGGTGGTCGGCGACTCGCTGACCGACCCCACCGCCCGCGCCACGATCGACTTCGAAAACGCCATCACCCCCCGCTTCGGCGCCGCGCCCGCGCCGCCGCCGAAGGGGCACGCGAAGATCCGCTCCATGCTGACGGCGGCCGCGGAGAGCGTGCAGTTGGGCCGCCGGTCACCGAAGCAGGCCGCGGAGCAGTTCCTCAACCAGGCGAACGGCACGCTCGCCACCTGAGGTCGCTATTCGCGGGCGAAGCGGGCGACCAGGAAGTCCTTGGTGCCGGCGCAGACGATGTACGTGGTGTTCCACGAGCAGCTGTCGGTCTTCACGTCCTTCAGCTGGCCCATCTCGATCACGTCCTTCGACCCGACGTGCAGGCCGGCCACGCTGTAGTCGTCGGCGACGCTGGAGATCTCGTTGAAGAGCAGCAGGTTGCCGGCGTCGACGCGGCCGACCGCACCCTCCCGCTCAAGGATCTTGTTGCCGTCCGGGTCGAAGATGCGGAACAGGTAGTCGCCGCTCGTCGACCGCGCCACGACCTGCTGGTCGAAGTGGATGAGGAGGTCGGCGTCCGGCGCCTCCTTGCGCCACAGCTCGCCGCCCTTTTCCAGATCGATCGCCACCAGCGAGGTGGACTTGCTGTCGGAGCCGACCGATTCGAGCAGGCATGCCCTGTGCTCGCCGCACATGGCGAGGACGTCGAGCTGGCGGCGGTCGTCCGGTGCGGTGTACAGGTTGGCCGGCTCGCCCATCGTGTCGAGGTTGTACGCCGCCAGCCGGTACCCGTCCTCGGCCGTAGCCACCAGCAGCCGCCCGTTGTAGGCCACCACGTCGTCGTCCGGGTCGGCCACGTTGGTGCGCTTCTTCTTCTCGCTGCCGTCGGCCGCGTCGATCACGGTGGCCGAGCGGTCGGCGCCGATCTGCACGAACCGCTGGTCGTCGTCGGTCACCGGCGCGAAGGGGCGGCCGCTCGAGTTCGCCGGGCCGGAGACGTCTTCGATGCTCTGCACCGGGTACACAGCCGTGCCGGTCAACCCTTCCGACTTGCCCGGGTTTTGCCGCTCCCACCGGACGGTGCCGGTCTTCATGTCGAGCCCGAGCAGCCGCTGCTCGCTCGACTGGACGAGCACGAGCACATCCTTGAACGGGTACACGACGTCGTTGGGTCCGATCAGCCGGTGCCACAGCTGCACCCCGTCGGCCGGGTTGTGCACGACCATGTCGCGAAGTTCGGTGCTGGAGATGCTGCTGCTCTGAAACGCGATCACCGCGTTGGGCAGGGCGCTGATCCCGTCCCACCGCTCGGCGGTGCTCAGCGTCTGCACGCGCCAGGCGACGCCCGCTGTCCTGGTGTCCACCGCGATGATCTCGAGCCGGCCGTCGTCCTCCCGCTCGTACGCCAGGTAGGCCCGGTCGCCCACGATGTCCGTGTAGACGTAATAGGGCTGGTCGTCGGCGCTCGGGATGCGACCCACCTCGGCCACCGGCTGGAAGTCGACCTCGTCGCCGGGCAGCAGCACAAGCGCGCCGGCCACCACCACACCGAGCAGCGCCGCCGCCGCCGCGGCGATCCACAGGACCGGCCGCTTGTACAGCGGGCGCCGCGCTGCCTGTGGTCCGGGCGGCGGGACGAACGGACCGGGTGGGGTGGGCGGACCCGCCGGGGCGGGTGAGACGGAGGCGCCGGGCACGGCGGAGACCGGCGAGCCGGAGGGCGACACCGGGATCGAGGAGACCGGCAGGCCCGGCCCGCTCGTCGGCACCGGGCTCGGTGGCGCCGAGGTGACCGCGGCGGTCGCGGCCGGCACGCTGGCCACCGCCCTCGTGCGCGGCGGGGCTAGCTCGGCGAGCGCGCCTTCGGCGACCGGCAGCTCGGGCTGCTCCAGCACGGTCGGTGCGATGCCCAGCTCGGCGTGGAGCAGGCGGGCCACGAGCGGCACCCGCGACGACCCGCCCACGAGGAAGAGGCCGGCGAGCTGGCTCGGCGTGAGGCCGCAGGCGCCGATCACGGAGGCCGCCTCGTAGACGCCGCGGCGCAGCAGCGGCGTGACAAGTCGCTCCAGCTCCTCGCGGGTCAGGTGGACGGCCTGGTCCAGACCGGGGACGGGCACCGGCGCCGCGGCGGTGCGCGAGAGCATCTCCTTCGCGCCGCGCACGTCGTCCCAGAACTGCCGCCGGCTGCGCCACTGCGCCGCGCTCACCGGATGGGCCAGCGCCTGCCACGCCTGCGGGTGGGCGGGAGCGAGCACGCGGCCGAGGTGGTCGACGAGCGCCGCGTCGATGTCGAGCCCGCCGAGCTCCGCGACGCCGCCCGAGCCGATGACCGCGAACCCGTTGCCCTCGTTGCGGACGACCGCGATATCCAGCGTGCCGCCGCCGAAGTCGAACACCCCGAGCGAGGCGCCCACGGGCACCGGACGGCGCAGCACCTCGGCGAAGTAGCGCGCGGCGGCCACCGGCTCGGGCACCAGCCTGGTGCCCTGCTCGCCGGCGGGTGGCCAGCCGGCCCGGACGATCGCCGCGCTCAGCACCTCGCGACGGCGCGAGCCCCAGGCGGCCGGGTAGGTCACCACCGCCGGGGGCAGGAAGCCGACCGCCTCCACCGCGGTACGGGCGACCGCCCCGAGCACGGCCGCGAGCAGGTCGGCGGTGGGCACCTCGCGCCCACCGAGCAGCACGCCGGGCTCGTCGATGCGGCGCTTGGGGTTTGGCTCGTAGCGCGAGGGGTCACCCTGGGCGAGCCGCTGGGCGTCCCGGCCCACGTGCAGGCCGCCGTCGTCGAGGAAGACGGCGGACGGCGTGATCGGCTGGCCGTCGAAGAGCAGCGGCCGGGTGCGCCCGTCCGGCCAGCGCAGGACGGCGACCGTGTTGGACGTGCCGACGTCGACGCCGAGCGCGTAACCGCCGTCCGGGCCTGCCATCTCTGCCGCTCCTCACGGGGGTGAGGGGATCCCCGGCCAAGCATGTTACGGGGGCGGCGCAGCCTCCCCGCGCCTGCTGGCCGGCGGCCGGCCTCAGCCCGCCGCGCGGCGGCGGGTGATCTCCGCGAGCGCCACGGCGGCCGCGACGCTCGCGTTGAGCGACTCGACCGTGGAAGCCATCGGAATGCTGACCCGCAGGTCACAGGTCTCGCCGACGAGCCGCGACAAGCCACGGCCCTCGGAGCCGACGACGACCACCACGGGGCCGACTGCGGCCTCCAGGTGGTACACGTCGGTCTCGCCGTCCGCGTCGAGCCCGACAACGACGAAGCCGGCCCGCTGGCAGGTCTTGATGGCCCTGGTCAGGTTGGTCACCTGGGAGACCGGGAGGCGCGCCGCGGCGCCCGCGCTGGTGCGCCACGCCGTCGCGGTCATCCCGGCGGCCCGCCGCTCGGTCATGAACACGCCCTGCGCGCCGAACGCCGCCGCCGAGCGGATCACCGCGCCGAGGTTGCGCGGGTCGGTCACGCCGTCGAGGGCGACGAGCAGCGGTGCCGCCGACTCCGCGGAGGCGGCCAGCATGTCTTCGAACGGCTCGTACGAGTACGGCGGGACCTGCAAACCCACGCCCTGGTGCAGCACGCCACCGGTCATCCGGTCCAGCTCGTTGCGGCTGACCTCCAGCAGGGGGATGCCCCGGTCGGAGGCGGTGCGGACGAGCTCGTTGACCCGGTCGTCGATGTCGAGGCCGAGCGCCACGTACAGCGCGGTGGCCGGCACGTGCGCGCGCAGCGCCTCGACCACCGGGTTGCGCCCGACGAGCAGCTCGGGCGTGCCCTTGGCCGGGTTGGACTTGCGGCCGGGGGACACCTTTGGACCGCTGCGTCGACCAGTCGCCCCGCCGCCACCGGCGCCGCGCTTGATCGGCTTCATGCCCTTGGTGCCCTTGCCCCACGTGGTGTCCTTGGTGCCCGGCATGCCGATCTTGGGAGCGCGCCCCTCCTCGGCGGCCGCACGCCGCTCCTTCTCCTGCTTCCACGCGGTGCGCTGGGGCAGCTTCTCGGTCCCCGAGTACCCCTTGTGCCACGGCCGCTCGTCGGCCGGGAGCGTGCGCCCGCGGCCGGCGAGACCGTCACGGTTTTTCCCGCCGGACCCGGCGGTCGCGCCCTTCTTCGGGGTGACCCGCCGGCCCCGCCGCTGCGAGTTACCGGCCAACGTCGACCGTCCAACGCGGTCCTGCGGGCGTGTCCTCCACGATGACCCCTGCCTGCTTGAGCTGATCGCGCACCGCGTCGGCGGCGGTCCAATCCTTGCGCGCCCGGGCCTGCGCGCGCTGGTCGAGCGCGAGGGCGACGAGCGAGTCGACCACCTCCTTGAGGTGACCGTCACCGCCACGACCCCAGGCCGGGTCGAGCGGGTCGATGCCGAGCACATCGAGCATCCCGCGCACCGCGCCCAGCGCGTCGCGGACCGCGGCCTCGTCGCCCGTGTCGAGCGCGGTGTTGCCGTGGTGGACCACCTCACGCAGGCTGGCCAGCGCCGCGGAGGTGTTGAGGTCGTCGTCCATCGCGGCCACGAATCCGGCGGGCAGCTCGCCGGCCGGCACCGGGCCGACCCGCTCGACGGCCCGCTGGACGAAGCCCTCGATGCGCCGCAGGGCGACCGCCTTTTCCCGCAGGCTCTCGTCGGTGTAGTCGATCCGCGAGCGGTAGTGCGACTCAAGCAGGTAGTACCGCAGCTCGATCGGGCGGATGCCCATCGCGGCCACGTGGTCGAGGTCGATGACGTTGCCCAGCGACTTGCTCATCTTGGCCTCGCCGAGGTTGAGCAGCGCGTGGTGCACCCAGAAGCGGGCGAACGGCATGCCCGCCGCGCGCGACTGGGCGATCTCGTTTTCGTGGTGCGGGAACGTCAGGTCGAGCCCACCGCCGTGGATGTCGAACTCGGCACCGAGGTAGCGCCAGCACATCGCGGAGCACTCGATGTGCCAGCCCGGACGGCCGCGACCCCACGGCGAAGGCCAGGTGGCGTCGGCGGGCTCGCCGGCCTTCTGCCCCTTCCACAGCGCGAAGTCGTTGGGGCTGCGCTTTGCCCGCGCCGGCCCGTCGTCGGGGTGCTGCATCGCGTCGGGCTGCTGGCCGGAAAGTGCTCCGTACGCCGGGTAGGAACGCACGTCGAAGTAGACGTCGCCGGAGCCGTCGGCCGCCACATACGCATGGCCGTCGGCGATCAGCTTCGCGATCAGCTCGTGCATGTCGGGGATGTGCCCGGTGGCGCGCGGCTCATAGGTCGGCGGGAGCACGTTGAGCGTCCGGTACGCCGCGGCGAGCACGACCTCGTTCGCATACGCGATGGACCAGAACGGCCGCCCGTACTCGATCGACTTGGCGAGCACCTTGTCGTCGATGTCGGTGATGTTGCGGATGAACGTCACCTCACTGCCGCCGCGCAGCAGCCACCGGCGCAACACGTCGTAGTTGACACCGGAACGAAGGTGGCCGATATGGGGCTCGGACTGCACGGTGAGGCCACACAGGTAGATCCCCACCCGGCCGGCCTCACGCGGGACGAAGTCCCGCACCGATCTGGTGGCGGTGTCATACAGGCGTAGCGTCACCGTACAAGGGTACCGACCCGGAAAGTCCTGTACTCGTAGGCTCACCCCGTGAGCGAGCGCAGCGAGCAAACCATCGGGCACAGCGGGCTTGGAGCCGCGCGGCCGGCAGCGGCGAAGCGGGCACTGCCGTGAGCGAAGGAAGTGGCCGGCCGCCGGAGACCGCCCAGACCCTCGACCGTGGGCTGCGCCTGCTCTTCCTCATCGCGGACGCCCCAGGCGGGATGAGTGTGACCGAGGCGGCGACCCGGCTCGACGTGGGCCGCGCGGTCGTGTACCGGCTGGTCGGCGCGCTGGTGGAGCACGGGATGGTGCGGCGCGACGGGCGCGGGCGGCTGCGGCTCGGCGCCGGCCTCCTGCACCTGGCCAACCGCGCCCAGCCGCTGCTGGCCGATGCCGCGCGACCTCCGCTGCGGCGGCTCGCCGAGGCCGTGGGCGCGACCGCACACCTGACGGTCGCCGAGGGCGGTGAGGCTGTCGCGCTGGCGGTGGTGGAGCCGAGTTGGACCGCGTTCCACGTGGCGTACCGCACGGGGTCCCGCCACCCGCTCGACCGGGGCGCGGCCGGCCGAGCCATCCTCGCCGGACGGCAGGGTGACCAGAGCGCGGTCACCACGACCGGCGAGCTGCAGCCCGGGGCCTACGGCGTGGCGGCGCCCGTGCTGGGCCTGGAAGGGCTGGAGGCGAGCGTCGGCGTGGTCGCGCTGGGACCGCTCGACCCGGAGGTGGTCGGCCCGCGGGTGATCGAGGCGGCGACGGCAGTGGCGCAGGCGCTCAGCTGAGGCGGCGCATGGTACCGGCATTCGCCGTGGCCGTGCGGTTGTCCACAGGCGACAGTGGATCAATACGCCGCCGTTGTCCACAGGGAGTACTGATCAGTCGCGCGGGTCGCGACGCTAAGCCGCATGGCACGCACATCCCAGCGGCCGTCACCGCTGCAGTGGCAGGTCTTCCGGGGCAGTGACGCGGTCCGTCGCGATCTCGTCTCCACCAACCAGTTGCGGAGCACCGCGTGGATCCGGGTGCGCCACGACGTCTACGCCGACTCCCGGATCCGGCTCGATCACACGCTGGCGTGCCGAGCCACGGCGCTGCGGCTGCCGGTGAGCGCGGTCTTCGCCGGCCCATCCGCCGCCTTTCTGCACGGCGTCGCGCACGCTGCCGGATTCAACGACGACGTCCACGTCATCCTGCCGCCCGACCTG
This sequence comes from Phytohabitans houttuyneae, assembly GCF_011764425.1. Lineage (NCBI taxonomy): Bacteria > Bacillati > Actinomycetota > Actinomycetes > Micromonosporales > Micromonosporaceae > Phytohabitans > Phytohabitans houttuyneae. The sequence goes on along the minus strand of NZ_BLPF01000001.1, from coordinate 4,622,548 downwards.
CGCCCCCGGTCGAGCCATGGGCTGCGGATCCACGCCACGGAGATCGAGGCCGACGAGGTCGAGACGCGCGACGGGCTGCGCCGCACCACCGTGGCCCGCACGGGGTGGGATGTCGCGTGCTGGGCGGAGCTGACCCACGCCGTGTCGATCATCGACCGCCTGCTCCGGCGCGGCCAGGTCAGCCGGGCCGACCTCGACGAGGTGCTGGAGCGCCACGCCACGCACCTGAGCCGCAGTCGGGCGGTGCGGGTCTTCGACCTGACCGATCCGCGGGCGCGCTCCGCCACCGAGTCCAGCCTGCGCATCCGGCTGATCACCGCCGGGCTCCCGCGCGCGGTGGCTCGCCACCCGGTCGAGCTGACCGACGGGCGGGTGCTGCACCCGGAGCTGGCCTGGCCGGAGTTTCGGGTGGCCGTCGTGATCGAGGGCAGGTGCCCCGGTGAGCGGTCCCCCTGCCTCGACGGCGTCGATCCCGAGCTGGTGCACGGCCATGGCAGGCAGCAGATGGCCGCCGCGGGCTGGAGCGTTCTGCCGGTGACGCTTTACCAGATGCGGCGCGAGTTCACCGGCTTCGTCACCTCGGTGCGCTTTGCCCTTCTCGATCGGGGGTGGCAGCCGTGAGCAGCCCGGCGAGCAGGCCGGGCAGCTCGGCGAGCGAGCGCACCTCGCCATCGGGCGGCTGGCCGGCCGGGCGCGGCCGCCCGGTGCGGTTGAGCCACACCGCGCGCAGGCCGGCGGCGCGGGCCGCCTGCACGTCGTGCTCCCACGAGTCGCCCACGTGCACGACCGCCGCCGGCGCGCAGCCCGCCGCGTCGACCACCGCCGCGAAAAACGCGGGTGCCGGCTTCTTCGGCAGGCCACCCTCATGGGCGTAGACCTCAAAGGCAAATTCGCCGGCCAGCCCGCACCGCTCCGCGCGGCTGTTGCCGTTGGTGGCAAAGCCGAGGGTGTAGGCCGCCCGGAGCGCGGCGAGGGCCGGCAGCACGTCGGCAAAGGGGCGGCTCAAGGCAAAGCGCCGGGCGAAAAAGATCTCGGCGATGCGGTCGAGCTCCGCCTCCAGCCCCACGCGTGCGAGCGAGCGGGCGATCGCGGCCCGCCGGATGTCGGGCGTCGGCGAGGCGCTCATCGCGGCAAAGACCGCTGGCCAGTCCTCGGCCAGCTCCGCCACGGTCAGCGCCTCGGCGGCGGGGGTCAACCGCCGCATCTCCACCAGCACGGCGTCGAGCGCGCCCGTGACCGCGGGCGAGAGGTCGACCACCGTCTCGTCCGCGTCGAAGACGACGGTGGTGATGGACGGCAGCGTCACGGGCGGGTCATCCGGAGCACGTCGAGCGCCTCCTCGAGCTGCTCCTCGGTGATCCGGCCCGCCTCGACGTGGCCCCGGTCGTGCACCACGGCGCGGATCGACTGCCCCGAGCTGAGCGCCTGCTTGGCGATCGAGGCCGCCTCCTCGTAGCCGAGGAAGCGGTTGAGCGGGGTGACGATCGACGGCGACGCCTCGGCGTAGTCGCGGCAGACCTCCACGTTGGCCACCAGGCCGGCGACGCACCGGTCGGCGAGGAGGCGGCTCGCGGCGGCCAGCAGCCGGATCGACTCCAGCAGGTTGCGGGCCATGACGGGGAGCATCACGTTGAGCTCGAAGTCGCCCTGGGAGCCGGCAAAGGCGACCGTGGCGTCGTTGCCGATGACCTGCGCGCACACCTGGCGCACCGACTCGCACACCACCGGGTTCACCTTGCCCGGCATGATCGAGGAGCCCGGCTGGAGATCAGGGATCTGCAGCTCGCGCAGGCCGGCCCGCGGACCTGAGCCCATCCAGCGGATGTCATTTGCGATCTTGTAGAGCCCGACCGCGATCGTGCGCAGCTGGCCGGATGCCTCCACGAGCGCGTCTCTCGCGCCTTGCGCCTCGAAGTGGTTGCGTGCCTCGTTCAGCGGGAGCCCGGTCATCTCGCGCAGCTTCGCGATGACCTCGGACGCAAAGCCGGGAGGGGTGTTGACGCCGGTACCGACCGCGGTGCCGCCCAAGGGCAGCTCGGCGAGGCGGGGCAGGCTCGACTCCAGCCGCTCGATGCCGTACTGCACCTGGGCCGCGTAGCCGGAAAACTCCTGGCCGAGCGTGACCGGTGTGGCGTCCATCAGGTGCGTCCGGCCGGCCTTCACCACGCTGGCAAACTCGTCGACCTTCGCCTCCAGCGTGAAGCCGAGGTGCCGCAGCGCGGGCAGCAGGTCGTGCATCACCGCGTCGGTGGCGGCCAGATGGATCGACGAGGGAAAGACGTCGTTGCTCGACTGCGAGGCGTTCACCTCGTCGTTGGGGTGCACCGGGCGGTCCAGCTCACGGGTGGCCAGGGTGGCGAGCACCTCGTTCGCGTTCATGTTGGAGGAGGTGCCGGAGCCGGTCTGGAAGACGTCCACCGGAAACTGGTCGTCGTAGCCGCCGTCGGCCACGTGCGCCGCCGCCGTCGCGATCGCCTGACCCACGTCGGCCGGCAGCACGCCCAGCCGCACGTTGACCTGCGCGGCCGCCCCCTTGATCTGGGCGAGGGCCTTGATGTGCGCAGGCTCCAGCCCACGGCCGGAGACCGGGAAGTTTTCCACGGCCCGCTGGGTCTGCGCCCGCCAAAGGGCCTCGGCGGGCACCCGGACCTCGCCCATCGTGTCTCGTTCTACGCGCCAAGCCTGCTCAGTCACACACCCATCCTGACCCAACGACCGGTCGGCCGCGTGTCGACAGGCATCAACGGTGGGCGGCGGCGACCCGTTCGGCGTCCAGCTCAGCCAGGCTGACCACGACCGCGGCCGCCTCCGGGATGCCCATGTCGCGCTGGATGGTCAGGCAGCGCTCCCAGTAGCGGCGCGCCTGGGACGGGTCCGAGCACCGCAGGCCGGCGGCGAGGCCGTCGAGGGCGCGGGCCTCCTCGTACCGATGCATGATCTTCCGGGCGATGGCCAGCGCCTGCGTGTGCTGCTCACCCGCCTCGCTCGACCGCCCGCCGCTCGCGAGCGTGAACCCCAGGTCGTTTCGGACCAGCGCCTCACCCCGCCGGTCGCCGATTTCCCGCATGATCTTGAGGGCGTCGCGGTGGTAGCGCTCCGCCGTGGCCCGGTCGCCGCAGAGGCGGTACGCGACGCCGAGGTCGTTGAGCACCTCGCCCTCGCCGTACCGGTTGCCCGTGCGCCGCTTGAGGTGCACGGCGCTGTTGAGCAGGCGGATCGCCACCGGGAGCTGTCCGAGCCGCAGCCGCACCTGGGCGATGTGGCCGAGCGCCACGCCGACCTGGAAGTCCAGCCCGTGCTCGACCGCGAGCAGCAGGTGCCGGCGGTGCATGGCCAGGGCCTCGTCGTACCGGCCGAGCAGCATGTGCGCCATGCCCAGGTCGGCCAGGGCGGACGAGATGCCCCGGTCGTTGGCGAGCCGGCGCCAGGTCGCGAGCGCCTGGAGCGAGCACTCGACGCCCTCGGACAGGCGGCCGAGCTGGATCATCACGACGCCGAGGTTGCCCCGGCAGACCGCCGCGTCCCGCTCGTGACCCAGCCGCTCGCGCAGCTTCAGCGCGGCCTCCACGTGTTCGATCGCGTCGAGGTACTCGCCGGCCCGGAAGTAGACGGATGCCAGGTAGTTGTGCATTGTCGCCACCGCGGCGTCGTCACCGGAGCGCTGCGCGGCCGCCAGGCCGTCGAGCTGGGTGGCGAGGAGGTCGTCGCTGTAGCACCGGATGAAGAGAAACCGCCACATCGCGCGGGCCAGCTTCCACGCGTACTCGTGGTGGCCGGTCTGCGCCGCGCACCGCACCAGCGCCGGCAGGTTGAGCCGCTGCTCCTCCAGCCACGCCGAGCCCGCGTCGGCAAACGGCACCACCAGGTCCGGGCGCATCGGCCGGCGGAGGTTGAGCGAGCCGTGCAGCAGGCCACGCTCCAGCTCGGCGGTTGCACCCGCCACGGCGTGCAGCGCCCAGTCGAGCAGATGCCCGATCGCGGCCTGGCGGGCGGCCTCCGGCTCGGTCGCGGTGACGAGCTCCCGCGCGTACTCCCGCATGAGGTCGTGCAGCCGGAAGCGCCCCGCGCCCGGCTCCTCCACCAGGTGCCGGTCGACCAGCTCGTCGAGGTGGTCCTGGGCCTCGGCCAGCGGGAGGTCGGCGAGCGCCGCCGCACCCAGCGCGTTGAACCACCCGCCCGGATAGAGCCCGAGCAGCCGGAACATGCGCTGTGCCGGCTCGGGCAGCTGCCGGTACGACAGCGCGAACGCGCTCGACACCGTCCGGTCCTCGGCCGCCAGCTCGGGCAGCACCGGGCGCTCCCGGCGCAGGCGCGCGGCCAGGTCGGCGACGCGCCAGCTGCGGCGGTGGGCGAGGCGGGCGCCGGCGAGTCGGATGGCCAGCGGCAGGTACCCGCAGCGCCGCACGACCTCGACGGCGGCCGCCGGCTCGGTGGCGATCCGCTCCGGGCCGGCCACCCGGGCGAGCAGCTCGACGGCCTCCGGCTCGGCGAGCACGGGCAGAGGCTCCGGGTGGACACCGTCCAGCCCGACAAGCCGGCGGCGGCTGGTGACCAGCGCCAGGCAGCCGGGTGCGGCGGGCAGCAGCGGGCCGACCTGTGCGGTGCTCGCGGCGTTGTCGAGCACCACCAGCACCCGGCGGGCGGCCAGCTCCGTGCGCCACAGCGCCACCCGCTCGTCGGGCGACGGCGGTATCCGCTCGCTCGGCACGCCAAGCTGGCGCAACAGCGTGACCAGCGCGGCGGTCGGCTCCAGCGGCTGCCGCTCGCTGTGCCCGTGAAGGTCGACGAAGAGCTGGGCGTCCGGGTAGCGCCCGGAGAGCAGGTTTGCCACGTGAACGGCCAGCGTGGTCTTGCCGCTCCCGGCCATGCCGTCGATCAGCTGGATCACCGGCCCGCTCGGGTCGGCGCGCTCGACCGCCTCGACAAGCCGCGCCACGACCTCGTTTCGGCCGGTGAAGTCGGCGGCCGTGCGCGGCAGGCAGCGTGCGGGCGGGTGTGGCCGGCGGTCGTCGGCGGGCGCGCCCACGTCGCCGACGAGGATCCGCTGCTGCATCTCCCGCAGGGCCTGGCCGGGCTCGACGCCGAGCTCCTCGGCGAGCACCGCGCGCGCCTCGCGGTAGACGGCCAGCGCGTCGGCCTGCCGCCCCGCCCGGTACAGGGCGAGCATCAGCTGGGCGCGGAGGCGCTCCCGCAACGGGTACCGCTCGACGAGGTCGGTGAGCTCGCCGAGCAGCTCGCGCTCGCGGCCCAGCCGCAGCTCGACCTCGACGCACTCCTCGATCGCCACGGCCTGCTGCTCGTCGAGCGCGGCGGCACCGCGCTGCACCGCCCGGCTCGCGATGCCGGACAGCGCCGGGCCGCGCCACAGCTTCAAGGCGGCACGGAACGACTCACGCGCCTCCTCCAACCGGTCGGCGTCCGCGGCCGCGCGCGCGGCCATGGTCAGCCGGGCGAAGACGGTGGCGTCCAGCTCCTCCGGCGCGATCCGCGCGGAGTACCCGGCGGGGTCCGTGACGATCACCTCGTCGCCGACGGTCGCGGCGAGCGACCGGCGCAGCCGGGAGACGCAGGTCTGCAGCTGGCCACGGGAGGTGTTGGGCGGGGTGCCGTCCCACATGGCGTCGACGAGGCGGTCGACCGGCACCACCCGGCCGGCATTGAGCAGGAGCATGGCGAGGACCACACGGTCCCGCCCGGCGGTGACCGTGGCGTCCTCCGAGCCGCCCACCCGCAGCGGCCCCAGGATCCCGAACCGCATGTCCGCTCCCGGTAGATCGGCCTTGATGAAATCTATCGCTGTTTCACACCAGTGAAAGCGATGTCCCACTGCTGGGAACGCGTGCGGCCAGCTCCGCGACGATCTTCAGCCACCCGCGCGAGAGCGAGATGGCAGCGGAATGAGAGCCGGGACAACCAGGATGGACGCGCGGGAACCAGGTGGCGAGGCCCTTGCCGCTCATAACGGGGGGTCGTCTTTCCGCAAAAAGGGACAGGCGACTATATGGGCGGGCGACGACGATCTCAGCGCCGGCCGACGGTCAGCACGGGCTTTGCCACCTCGGCGAGGGAGCCGCGTGAGATCACGTCAACTACCCTGCGTGACAACCCTTTACCGATCGTGTCCGGTCACGGCCGAGCGCCGATGCGAAGGACAGGGTTCGGACGGGTCACCTCGGCGAAGAAGTCGTTGCCCTTGTCGTCCACGACGATGAAGGCGGGAAAGTCTTCTACGTCGATCTTCCAGACGGCTTCCATGCCCAGCTCGGGGTACTCCAGCACCTCGACGTGCTTGATGCAGTCCTGCGCGAGGCGCGCGGCCGGCCCGCCGATCGAGCCGAGGTAGAAACCGCCGTGCTGGTGGCACGACTCGGTGACCCCGCGCGAGCGGTTGCCCTTGGCGAGCATGATGTGCGACCCGCCCGCGGCCTGAAACTTCGCCACGTACGCGTCCATCCGGCCGGCGGTCGTGGGACCGAACGAGCCGGACGCGTACCCCTCGGGCGTTTTGGCCGGACCGGCGTAGTAGACCGCGTGGTCGCGCAGGTACGCCGGCATGGGCTCGCCCGCGTCGAGGCGCTCGGCGATCTTCGCGTGAGCGATGTCACGCGCCACCACCAGTGGGCCGCTCAACGACAGCCGGGTCTTCACCGGGTACTTGGACAGCTCGGCGCGGATCTCGTCCATCGGGCGGTTGAGGTCGATGCGCACGACATCTTCGGTGTCCAGGTGCGCGTCGGTCACGTCGGGCAGGAAGCGGGCCGGGTCGGTCTCCAGGCGCTCCAGCCACACGCCGGAAGGGGTGACCTTGGCGAGCGCCTGCCGGTCGGCCGAGCAGGAGACCGCGATCGCCACCGGGCACGAGGCGCCATGCCGGGGCAGCCGGATCACCCGCACGTCGTGGCAGAAGTACCGCCCGCCGAACTGGGCACCGATCCCGAACTGCCGGGTCAGCTCCAGGACCTCCGCCTCCAGGTCGAGGTCGCGGAATCCGTGCGCCAGCATCGAGCCCTCGGTGGGCATGCCGTCGAGGTACTTCGCCGAGGCGAGCTTCGCGGCCTTCAGCGCGTACTCCCCCGAGGTGCCGCCGATCACGACCGCCAGGTGGTACGGCGGGCAGGCGGAGGTGCCGATCAGCCGCAGCTTCTCGTCCAGGAAGCGCATCATCCGCTCGGGATTGAGCAGCGCCTTGGTCTCCTGGTACAGGTACGACTTGTTGGCCGAGCCGCCGCCCTTGGCCATGAAGAGGAACTTGTACGCGTCGGGCTGCCCGCCCGGGTCCTCGGCGTAGATCTCGATCTGCGCCGGCAGGTTGGAGCCGGTGTTGCGCTCGTCCCACATGTTCAGCGGCGCGAGCTGCGAGTAGCGCAGGTTGAGCCGGGTGTACGCCTCGTACACCCCGCGCGCGATGGCCTCCTCGTCGGTGCCGTCGGTAAGCACGTGCCGCCCGCGCTTGCCCATCACGATCGCGGTGCCGGTGTCCTGGCACATCGGCAGCACGCCACCGGCCGCGATGTTGGCGTTGCGGAGCAGGTCGAGCGCGACGAAGCGGTCGTTGGGCGAGGCCGCCGGGTCGTCGATGATCGACCGGAGCTGGGTCAGGTGGGCCGGGCGCAGGAAGTGCGCGATGTCGTGCATGGCCTCGGCGGTGAGCTGGGTCAGCACCGCGGGCTCGACGGTCAGAAAGCGCCGCCCACCCGGGCCGTTGACCACGTCCACGCCTTCGTCGCTGACCAGCCGGTACTCGGTCAGGTCGGCGCCGGTGGGCAGCAAAGGGGCGAAGGAGAAAGCAGCGGCGGCGCTCATACCCGTCCTCGATTCGCTGCGGGCGGGCACGAGGCTCCATCCACGCTGAGTTCGACGATTCGCTCGCTCCGCTCGCTCATGAGCGGCAAGCCTAGGCCAGCGCTCCCGGCGCGTCCCACCCGCCGGGCACCATGGCCCGCTCGGTCACTTGCCCTGACCGCAGAGGGGATCCTTCGGCCCGTCGCAGAGCGAGGTGTCGGCGGGCGCCGGCACCGAGCCCGGTGAGGCGGGCTGGGTCGTTCCGCCGAACGCCACGAAGCCGATCTCGCGCTGCTCTCCGATGATCATGCCGGTAGGCCCCACGGCCAGGACCTTCGCCGACGACCGCACCTCGACGAGCGTGCGACCGGTGGCGGGGTCGAGGGCCACGATGCGGTCCGGTTCCTCCGGCGCGACGATCGCGGCGAACCTGGTGATCGCCACGCTCGCCTTCGTATCGGCGGTCGTGAAGCTCCACCGCGCCCGCTTCACGCCGAACTGGTACGTCGTGATCGCCTTGCCGCCGGACGCCCGTACGAGCGCGAACTGGTCGTCGACCGCGACGAGCTTCTCACCCTGCGCGCCCAGCCACAGCACCCGGCCGTCGTACGCGTCGAGCACCGCTTCCCGCCCGTCCGCGGTCACGCCGACGATCACGTTCTGCCCGCCGGCCGGATCCTCCCGCTGCGCGCAGCCCGCCCCCTCGGCGGTACGCAGGTTGACCGCCTCGTGCCGCCACACCTCGCGCTGCAACGCGGGGTCGGTGGCGAAGACCGTGAAGTAGCAGGTGCCATCCGCCGAGCGGGCCTGTACCCGGATCACCCGGCCGCCCACCACCACGTGGCGGTCGTGGCGGTCCGGCTCGAAGTCCTGCACGACGCGGCCCGCCGCGGTGTCCACGACCCGCACCTTGCCGTCCACCGGAAAGCCCAGCAGCGAGGGCATCAGGACCGGGCCGCCCGCGCCGCCCTCGACCCGGCGCGCGCTGAGGGGCTTGGCATCGAGCAGGTCCGGGTTGTCGGCGAACAGCACGAACCCGACACCCGGCAGCTCGACCGTCCACATAGGAGTGGTGCCGCGCGGCTCCCACGCGGTCAGCTGGCACTCCTTGGCGTCGTCGCAGTGCACGTCGAGCAGCGCGTTGCGGTACGTCCACACCGCCACGGCACGCTTGTCGCTGCGGCGCACGAAACCGCTGAGGGGGTCCAGCACCTCGTACCCCTTTTTCAGCAGCTCGCCCACGACGACGACCGAGTCGAGCCCTTCGCCGGCGACCGCGGCCCAGTCCTTGTCCTTCTCCCACAGCTGGGCGCCGGAGCTGATGCCGCGCGCCTCGACGGAGGTACGGTGCTCGACCACGACCGAGTTGCCGGCGATTGTCACGCTTTTCGGGCCGCTGCCGAGCCGCTGCTGCCAGACCACGTTCGACGAGGCGACCGGCTGGCTGGTGCTGACCCACTCCCATATGCCCGGAAATGGGTTCCAGGTATTGGTGCTAACCAGGATGACCAGCACAATCAGGGCGGCGACGACCCACCCCGTCCTTCCGCTGGCCGCCCCTTTCGCCACGTCGCCACGGTAACGACACGCGGGATCTAATCCCGAGAGCGCGATCCGTCCGTGTCGATGCGGTTTGAGGCGATCTTCCTGTACGTGATCTCGGGCGCTGTCCCGTCGCGGAAACCTGTAACACTGTCCGCGTGACCCACCCCTCCACCCCTCCACCCGCGCCACAGCAGGCGAGCTGGCAGTTGCCGCCGCCACCGTGGGCCACACCGCCGATGCGGCCACCCCAGCCGCCGCCCGCGTTGAGCCCCGCCGGGCAGCCGCTGGCGTCCTTCGCCGACCGCTTCCTGGCGTACCTGATCGACTACGCCGTGCTCTTCTGCGTCACCCTCGTCCTCGCGCTCCCCGCGGTCGTCATCCTCTTCTTCTCCATCGCGCCCGACCTGCTGGAGGTGCAGCCCGACGGCACGCCGGTCGAGCCCGACTTCATGGACTTCTTCGTGCCGCTGCTGCTGATCGAGCTCGGCCTTTTCCTGGTGCTGCTCGTCCTGTCGTACGTCTACTACGTGGAGATGCTCCTTCGTAGCGGGCAGACGCTCGGCAAGCGCGCAATGAAGATCAAAGTCGTGCCGCTCGACCCGGACGCGAAGCTCACCCGAGGCGCGGCGGCCAAACGCTGGCTGGTCAGCTACGTCGCGACGAGCTTCCTTCCGGGCCTCATCTACGTCGACGGACTGTGGCAGCTGTGGGACAAGCCATACCAGCAGTGCCTCCACGACAAGTTCGCCGGCACCGTGGTCGTTAAGGTTCCTGCGTGAGTGTCGCACCTGGCTGGTACAAGGATCCGGCTGAACCGAGCACCCAGCGCTACTGGGACGGTGAAGGCTGGATAGGCGATTCGCTGCCCGCAGACGCAACCCCGCCGGAGGGTCCGCCCCCGGTCAGCGCGCCGGCACCGCCACCTCCACCCGAGGTCGCGCCCACGACACCGGTCCCGCCGCAGGCGCCTCCCGCACCGCAGGCGCCCCAGTCGCCGGCCCCGCCCGTGCCGCCACCGCCCCCGCACAACGGCGCGTTCCCGCCGCACGGGATGCCCGGCAAGCAGCCGTGGCCGCCGATGACGCCGCCTCCCGGGATGCGGCCGCCGCCCGGCTACCCCTACCCGCCGTACGCGTACCGCCCGCCCGCGCCGCCGCCCCGCCCGCACGGGTTGCGGATCGCCTCGCTCGGCCCCGGGTCGTGGCCAGGCTGATCGACATCGGCATGGTGCTGCTGCTCAACCTCGTGGTCAACGGGTGGTTCATCTACCGCCTGTTCCAGGAGTACAGGCCGGTCATCGAGGAGTGGAACCGCCGGGTCGAGGCGCGCGAGCCGCTGCTGCAAAACCTGCCCCAGCCGGGCGGTCAGGCCGATGCGCTGCAGGTGGCAATTTTCATCATCGGTGTCGCACTCTGGTTCGCATACGAGGTGCCCAGCACGGCCAACAGCGGCCAGACGCTGGGCAAGCGCATCATGCGGATCAAGGTGATGCCGGTGGAGAGCCCCAAGGCGATCGGCTTCGGCCGCTCGCTGCGCCGGTGGAACCTCATGGGTCTGCCCACGTTCCTGTGGTCGTGCTTCTGCATCGGCTTCATCCTGCAGCTCGTCGACTGCATCTTCCCGTTCTTTGACCGGCCGCTGTACCAGGCATTGCACGACAAGTCCGCGCAGACCGTCGTCGTCGAGGTGCCACAGACCGCGACCGCGGACGCACCCGGAGGTACCCAATGACCAGGCTGACCCGCGCCGACCTCGAGGCGCTGCCCAGCTACGTGCCCGGCCGCAGCCCCGCCGACCTTGCCCGCGAGCTGGGTCTGCCGGAGGCGATCAAGCTGGCCAGCAACGAGGTGCCGTACGGACCTCTGCCGGGCGTGGTCGAGGCCGTCGCCGAGGCGGCCGCCGGCGTGCACCGGTACCCGGACATGGGCGTTGTCGCGCTGCGCGAGGCGCTCGCCGAGCGGTACGCGGTGGCGCCCGAGCGGATCGCCACCGGCTGCGGCTCAGTCGCCCTCTGCGAGCACCTCGCCCGGGCCACCTGCCTGCCCGGTGACGAGATCCTCTACTCGTGGCGCTCCTTCGAGGCGTACCCCATCATCGCGGCCACCACCGGCGCGACAAGCGTGCGCGTGCCGAACGACGCCGGGCACAACCACGACCTGCCGGCGATGGCGGCCGCGGTCACCGACCGCACGCGCATGATCCTTGTCTGCAACCCCAACAACCCGACGGGTACCTCGATCCGCCGCGCCGACCTCGACCGCTTCCTCGACGCGGTGCCGGACGACGTGCTGGTCGTGCTCGACGAGGCGTACCGCGAGTTCGTCACCGACCCGGGCGTGCCGGACGGCCTCCAGGTGTACGGCGACCGCCCCAACGTCGCCGTCCTGCGCACCCTGTCCAAGGCGTGGGGCCTCGCCGGCCTGCGGGTGGGCTTCCTCGTCGCGCAGCCTGAGGTGGCCGCTGCCGTACGCAAGGTCGTGACCCCGTTCTCCACCAGCGCGGTCGCCCAGGCGGCGGCGCTCGCCGCACTGCGGCAGCAGGAGGAGGTACAGCGCCGCTGCGCGCTCGTCATCGCCGAACGCGACCGGCTCGGCGAGGCCGTCCGCAAGCTGGGCATCGACGTGCCGGACAGCCAGGCCAACTTCGTCTGGCTCCCGCTCGGCGACCGGTCGGCGGCCTTCGGCGCGGCCTGTGAGGCGCGCGGCGTGATCGTGCGCCCCTTCCCCGGTGACGGTGTTCGTGTGACGGTCGGCACACCGGCCGAAAACGACGCGTTCCTCGCCGCCGCGGAGGCCGCCCTTTAGCGCTCGACCGGGAGGTAGGGCTCACGCCACATCGGCCAGAAGGGTGCGCCGTCCGGCACCGCGAACATCTCGCCCGTGCGGTACCCGTGCCGCGCGTACAGGTCGCGGCTGGGCGAGCTGCTGGCCTCCAGGTAGGCCCCGATGCCGGCCGCGTCCAGCCGGGCGTGGTGGTGGCGCAGGAGCATCGAGCCGATGCCCTCACCCCGGCGGTCGGTGTGCACCGCCAGGTACGTCAAGTGGTGGTGCGGCTCCCGAGGGTGATGCCCGGCGAAGAGCCGGTCGACGGTGCGAAACCTGTCGGTCCACTGGCCGCACGCCTTCACCAGGCGCTCCTCGTAGTCTGCCGGCGCGGGGATCCGGCGGTCGTGCGGCAGCCAGACCGCGACACCCAGCCGGTCGCCGGTGACGTGCACGTAGCCGTACCGCATCGCGTGCTCGACGTGGATCCGGATGTGGCCGTGCAGCACCGCCCACCGCTCGTGGCGACGGGGCACGAGCCAGACCGAAACGGCAAGATGTTGGAACGAGTCGGTGATGAGGTCGATGATGGCTTCCACATCGCCGTGGTCGGCTCGCACGATCGACAGGTGCCTCAACGGCGTTCTCCCCGATTTGGGTCTAATTGTTGAGAACGGAACGCAGCGACTCGCACACCGGGCGTGAACCAGTTGACATATCCCTATTCACCCGGTAGCCACACCAGAATGCACCTGACACACATGCAACGCAACTCCCGTTTTGATTCGCGGACGACCTTGGTGGCGCGCCGTGGATAGAGGTGCGAAACTCGCTGCCGTGTCTGGAAGTCCGACAGTTCGCCGCCGCCGTATCGCCCGTGAGCTCCGCCACCTGCGCGAGCGGGCGGGGATGAACCTTGAACAGGCCGCGCGCCAACTCGATATGTCGAAGAGCAACCTGTCCCGCATCGAAAATGCGCAGATCGGGATAAAACCGCGCGATGTACGCGCCGCACTGGCGCTCTATCAGGTGACCGGAACGGACGCCGAAGCACTCATCGATATCGCCCGCGGCGCACAGCAGCGTGGGTGGTGGCAAAACTACAGCGATGTGTTACCCGTCTGGTTCGAGTTCTACGTCGGTCTGGAGGCGGAGGCGTCCGCCGTTTGGACATATGAGGCCGAAACCGTGCCGGGTCTCATGCAGACCGAGGATTACGCGCGTGCCGTCTACCGCCTGACGGCCGGCGAGGACGACCTCGATCGCAAGGTCGCGGCCCGGATCCGCCGGCAAGAGGTTCTGCATCGCGAAAATCCCGTCGAGTTGTCAGCAGTACTCAACGAAGCCGTTCTCTTGCGCTCAGTGGGCGGCCCAGAGGTGATGAGCCAGCAACTCGACCATCTGGCGGATCTGTCAGAGCTACCTAACGTGACTATTCAGGTACTGCCCTTTTCCGTTGGTGGCCATCCGGCAATGACAACACCCTACGTGATCATAAGCTTTCCCGACGCAGCGGACGAGCCTGTGGTCTATCTAGAGAATTTGACGAACGGTCAAGCCTTGGAAGAGCAGGATCACGTGCGCGGGTATACACTCGTCCACGAGAGGCTGCGCAAAATGGCGCTCGCTCCCGACGAATCGACCGCCTGGATTCGCAAGGCTTCTCGCAACCGTCCGTAATCAATCTAGGGACAAGGGGTGCGGAATGGCCGCCCTGGACCTGACCCGTGCAGCGTGGTTCAAGAGCACGCGCAGTAGCGGGAACGGCAACTGCGTTGAGGTCGCAATCCTCGACCGCGGGGTCGCGGTGCGCGACACGAAAGACCGGAGCGGAGCGGTGCTGCTCTTCGCACCGGCGAACTGGGACAGCTTCGTCGCCGGTGCGAAGAACGGGGAGTTTGATCTTCACCGCTGACGACCGCACGACGCAACCGCAACGGCTCTCCAAGGCACCTTTCAACCTCCTCTTCAGGCCCGTCTCGACACGAGGGTGAGGGTCGGGACGCAGGACCCGGTCAGTTCGAGGTTGAAAGAAGTTCGTTCCCTAGGGGGCCGTAGTTTGCTTTTCGGGGCACCTCACCGGGTGCCCCCGTTTGCTTGCTGTCGGTAAAGGGGTTCTAGGTGCGCGCGAGGATTACCGGCAGCGCACCAAAATACTCATCCGCCTCATCGGCATCACCGTTCTCCGGCTTGACCAGCCGCTCGACCGCGACGAAGCCATCGCCGGCCCGAACCAACCCCGGTTGCCAGTCGACGCCTTCCCGTCCGTACGCGAGCAAGAAGCGCGACTTCTCTCTTCCAGAAGTTGGATCGAGAGTGACGAGGTCGCAATTTTCAGTTAGCAAATGCACGGATCCGGACTGTGTGCCGAGCAGTTCCGAAGTGCCATCACCACGCCAACGCCATATCTCTGTGCCATCGCGTAGTGAGCGGCCAACTACATCGCCACCGACGTGGCTCACCCCAATCTCACCAGCGATCAGCGCGCCGGGTGGGTCGAGCGCCGGGACGGCGGTCAGAGTCACCTCGCCCGCCCCGTCCGTCTCGCCCATGAGCCAGCCGCGCGACCCCGTCGCGTCCAGGGTGCGCATGGCCGTACAGCCCGAATGGGCGGGCGCGCAGCCGAGCGGCTCCACCTTCAGCGTCGACCCGGTCGCGGGCGGCGCCCAGCGGCCGCGTGGCTGTCCGGTCGCCACGTCGTAGAACTCGACCGCGGCCGCGCCTCCGCAGGCGTCCGTGGTGACGAAATGGTGACCCGCGGTCGTAAAGCCACCTTGGCGGCATTGCGCCATCGCCCTGTGCCACTGCTCCCGCCCGGTGGCGACGTCGAGCGCCCGCAGCTGGGCGGCGTCCCGGACGAGCACGATGCTGCCGGATGTGTACAACCCGTCCGGCTCGTACACCGTCTCCGCCCCGGTGCTGCCACCCTCGTACCCGGACTTTTGCGGCGGCTTGCCGGCGGTGCGCCAGATGACCTTGCCGGTGCGGGCGTCGAGCGCGACGACGTCACCGTCCGACCACCGCCCGATCACCGTCGTACCGGCCGCCACGACGCCCAGGAGCTCCTCCGGCCACCGCCGGTACGACCAGTACGGGGTCCGCTGGGTGCGGGCGTCGACAGGGCCGTCGGCGCGCACCTGGCGGGTGGCGGCGTAGATGCGCAGCCGTCCGTCCACGATGAGCGGTGCGGCGGGCAGCGAGCCGATCACGCCGGGCCGCGCGGCGGGCGCCGCCGGGTAGGCGGTCGTGGCGACCGTCACGGTCTCGGCGGGGGCCAGCACCCGGTAGGCGATCAGCCCTCCGACTGCCACGACTCCGGCGACCGCCACAGCCACCGCGCCCACGCGGAACCACGTCGAAGGTCGGATGCCCACGCCGGGCAGGTTACCTAACCTAGGCAGCCGCGGGCCGAACGGCGGCGGACGCAAGATCGGTGAGATCCTGCCGGAGCGCGCCCTCGACGGTGCGCGCGGCGAGACCGCCGAAGACCAGGACCAGCAGGCGGCCGCCGGGTGCGGAGGGGGCGCCCTCCTGCACGACCGTGACCGCCGTGCCCCCGCGGTGGCGGCCGACCTCGACGGGCGTCAACGTGTAGGTCATCCGGTAGTCGGCACCGATGCCGGGCGAGGCGACCACGAAACGGGTCGGCGCGTCGCACCGGAGGACGGTGAACTCCTCGGTCACCTGGATGTCGCCGGGCATCGTGCGGGTCTCCCGCCACACGGTGCCGGCGCCGAAGAGGCCGGGCGTCATCACCTCGATCGCGTCCACAGTGGACAACCAGGTGGCCCGTGCCGGCAGGTCGGTGAACACCCGCCACACGCGCATCACCGGAGCGTCAATCAACCTGGTAACCGCCACCGTGGACATCGCGCCTCCCCCGCGAATTACGGTACGCCCGTCACCCGGTGTATCCCAGCCAATTACCCGACAAACACAAGTCAGGAGAAGCCGCCGTTGACAAGCCCGAGCCGGATGAGATCCGTCAGCGGCTCGACGACGCTGCACGAGCCGAAGCCGATCCAGAGTGGACGGGGCCGTTCGCGCAGCGCACGGGCCGGTTCGATCAACGGCACCGGGTCGGTCGCGGCGAGCAGCTCGGCCACGTCGGCCACCTCGGCGCCGTCCATCGCCGCGGCGGTGCCGACCAGCACGTTGAGAAAGCCGTGGTGCACGAACCCCGTCTCCGGGTCGGTGTGCCGGATCGCGTTGTGCAGCCCCGCCGTGAGCTTGAAGGGCAGCTCGCGGTCGCGGCAGGCGCAGATCACCGCGGCCAGCTCGACGGGTGTCGGAAAGAGCTCGGCCGCCAACCCGCCGGTGCGAAACTTGGCCGCCACGGTCACGCCGGCGGCCCGCGCCTCGGCGACGGTGTCGAGGGCCGCCAGCAGGCCCCAGGTGAGCGGGATCTCGGCGTACCCGCTGATGGAGGGCCGGTCGGCCAGGACCGCGAGCAGCCGGCGGAGGCCGGGCTCGGGATCCTCGCCGCGCTTGGCGACCGCGACCTCGACCTGGCCGATGGCCAGCCGCGGGTCGGCGGCGTCGAGAGCGGCCGGCAGGGCGTCGACACCGCCGTCGCCGATCAGGCCGACCTCCAGCCGCTCGTCCGGCTCCAGGAGGCGGGCGGCCTCGGGCAGGGACGACGACGGCAGGAGGAGAGGGCCGACAAGTTCGGCATACCACGCCGTGCGGTGCGCCCGATGCCCCATGATCGCCTCAGGCAGGGGTGCGCTCCCGGGAGGGAACACGGCGGCGTCATCCACGAGGTGAGTGAAGAGCGCCGGAATCAGTCCGGTTGACACGAACAGAGAACCTAATGGACGCTACAAGGAGCGGACAACACCGTCCGATAATCGGACGCTTTCGGCCGGTGAACAGGACATAACGGAGGGTAGGACATGCCCTACTACCGAAGCGTGGGGGAGGTCCCGCGCAAGCGACACACGCAGTTCAGGCAGCCGGACGGCAGCCTGTACGCCGAGGAGCTGATGGGCCAGGAGGGCTTCTCCTCCGACTCCTCCCTCCTCTACCACCGCTACCTGCCCACGGCGATCGTGGCGGCGGACGAGTACGACCCGCCCGCCTGGACCCGCATCGCCAACCGGCCACTCAAGCCCCGCCACCTGCGCACCCACAAGCTGGACGCGGGCGGGGCCGACGCGGTGCTCGGGCGGCAGCACCTGCTCGCCAACGACGACGTGCGCATCTCGTACGTGGTGGCCGACCGACCGTCGCCGCTCTACCGCAACGCCATCGGCGACGAGTGCCTGTACGTGGAGGCCGGCACCGCGCGGGTGGAGTCCACGTTCGGGACGCTCGACGTGGCCAGCGGCGACTACGTGCTGATCCCGACCTCCGTGATCCACCGCATCGTGCCCACCAGCGACCTTGTCCGCCTGCTCACCATCGAGGCGACCGGCCACATTGGACCGCCGAAGCGGTACCTCTCGGTGCGCGGGCAGTTCCTGGAGCACTCGCCGTACTGCGAGCGGGACGTACGCGGACCCGGCGCCCCGCTGCTGGTCGAGGACACGGACGTCGAGGTGTACGTCCAGCACCGGCGCGGCTGGACCCGCTACGTGTACGCCCACCACCCGTTCGACGTCGTGGGGTGGGACGGCCACCTGTACCCGTGGGCCTTCTCGATCCACGACTTCGAGCCGATCACGGGCCGGGTGCACCAGCCGCCACCGGTGCACCAGACGTTCCAGGGGCCAAACTTCGTGATCTGCTCGTTCGTGCCGCGGAAGGTCGACTACCACCCGCTCGCGATCCCAGTGCCGTACAACCACCACAACGTCGACTCTGACGAGATGCTCTTCTACACCGGAGGCAACTACGAGGCGCGGCGCGGCTCCGGCATCGAGCAGGGGTCGATCTCGCTGCACCCGTCCGGCTTCACCCACGGGCCGCAGCCCGGCGCCGCGGAGCGGGCCATCGGGGTCGACTACTTCGACGAGCTGGCGGTGATGGTCGACACCTTCCGGCCGCTGGACCTCTGCGAGCCAGGACTGTCCTGTGAGGACACCGGCTACGCCTGGACGTGGGCCCGGCGCCCGACCGGATAGCGGCTCCTCACCCCATGCGGGTGAGGAGGGTGAGGCCGGCCACCGCGGAGACGATCGCGAGCACCAGCGGCCAAGGCGTGCCGATGAACGCGTACAGCAGGATGAGCAACGGGCCGGCCGCCACCGCGAGCGTGGCCAGCCGCCCCGCCCGGCCGCCGAACCGGTCGCCCCGCGGCAGCCGGCCGACCAGCACGCCGAGCGCGAGCAGGCCGATGCCGCCGAGCACGCCGGCCAGCAGGCGCGAGCTGGCACCCCCGGCCGCCGACACGAACGCCACCAGGATCGCCGTCACCAGGCTGTGCGTGGCGCCGAAGAGCACGAGTGGGCGCACGCGCTCCACGGGCCGCTTGACGGCCGGCTCCGCCGCCGGCTGAAACGTGGGCATCGGCTGGAAGACCGCGTTTTCGGAGACCCGCTCCAGCGCCTGCGCGTAGCGGCGGCGGTCGAGCCGCACGATGCCGGGCTCGTTGGCGGCGTCGGTCAGCGTGGGGTCGAGCTCCAGCGCCTCGTGGTACGCCCGCTCGGCCAGCTCGAAGCGTCCCAGCCGGCCGGCGACCAGCGCGAGCACGAGGTGGGCCAGCGGGTCGCGGGGTGCCAGCTGGGCCGCTCGCCAGGCCGCGTCCATGGCGGTCTGGCCGTTGCGCGAATCGGCGAGGACGGCGGCGGCGCTGCGCTGCGCGAACGGATCCGCCGGGCCGAGCCGGAGGATCTCTTCCGCCACGGCGGTGGCCTCCGCGAAGCGGCGCAGGTCGGTCAGGGCCATCGCGCGGGTCACCAGCGCCGGCACGTCACCGGGAGCGGCGGCCACCGCGGCGTCCGCGGCCTGAAGGGACTCGGCGGGCCGCTCGGCGGCCAGGTGAACGCTGGCCAGGGTCGAATACACCTTCGGGTGCTGTGGATCGAGGGCGAGGGCGTCCGCCAGCTCCCCGGCCGCCTCGTCGTAGCGGCCCAGATCCGCCAGCAGGGCAGCGCGCTGAACGTAGCTGTCCGGAGTGGCGTCCCGGTCCGACGGCGCATCGCTGGGCACGAGGCCGAGCCTACGTCAGCGCGGGTACACGACGGCTACCGCGAGACCGGCCAGACCCTCGCCTCGCCCGGTGAGGCCGAGCCCGTCGGTGGTGGTACCGGAGACCGAAACGGTGGCCCCCACGGCAGCCGAGAGTGCCGCCTCGGCCTCGGCCCGGCGCGGCCCGATCCTCGGCCGCACGCCGACGACCTGGACAGAGACGTTGCCGATCTCGAAGCCGGCCCCGCGTACCCGCCGCGCGGTCTCGATGAGCAGGGCGACGCCGGAAGCGCCGGCCCACTCCGGACGGTCGGTGCCGTAGTTGGCGCCGAGATCGCCCAGGCCGGCGGCGGACAGGAGCGCGTCGCAGGCCGCGTGCGCCGCGACGTCACCGTCGGAGTGGCCGGCCAGGCCGTCGACGCCGGGCCACGAGAGGCCCGCCACCCAGCACGGGCGCCCGGGCGCGAACGCGTGTACGTCGGTGCCGATGCCGACACGGGGAATGATCACGACGGCCATTCCAGCAAGAGCTCGGCGACCGCGAGGTCGAACGGGCGAGTGATCTTCAAGGCGTGTTCGTGGCCGGGGACGCAGGTCACGGGTACCCCCTGCTTCTCCACCAGGCCGGCGTCGTCGGTGAGGGTCGCGGCGGCGCTGGCGTGCGCGGCGGTGAGGACCGACCGCTTGAAGCCCTGCGGGGTCTGCACAGCGCGCAGCGCGGAACGGTCGACCGTGCCGAGCACCACTCCGTCGGCGCCGACCTCCTTGACCGTGTCGATCACGGGAAGGACCGGGATGACGGCGGCGCTGCCGGCGCGGACGGCGGCCGCCACGGACTCGACGAGCGAGGCCGGGGCGAGCGCCCGGGCTGCGTCGTGCACGAGGATGATGTCCGGACCCTCGGGCACCGCGGCGAGGGCGGCCGCCACCGACTCCTGCCGCTCCGTACCACCGGCCACAACTATCACCGGTGCCACAGGAGCGAGCAGGGAGCGCACGGCTTCGACGTCGGACGGCGGAGCCGCGACGACGATCGCGCACACGGATGGCGCCGCCGCCACACGACGGATGGCGTGCACGAGCATCGGCTCGCCGCGAAGCTCGCGGAGAGCCTTGGGACCGCCGGCACCGAGCCGCACCCCGGCACCAGCAGCAGGAACGAGGACCGCGACGTCACCGCGCGGGTTGAGCTGCGCGGTCACGTCGCGGTCCCCGTGGATAAGTTGTAAACGGGTCAGCCGGAGGGTCAGGCCTCGGTGAGCACCTTGTCGAGGAGGATCTCCGCCTCGTCCTTGGTGCTCTTTTCCGCCAAAGCGACCTCGCCGACGAGGATGTCGCGAGCCTTGGCCAGCATGCGCTTCTCGCCAGCCGACAGGCCCCGCTCGCGCTCCCGACGCCACAGGTCACGAACAACCTCGGCCACCTTGAGCGGGTTGCCAGAGGCCAGCTTCTCCAGATTCGCCTTGTAACGCCGCGACCAGTTGGTCGGCTCCTCAGTGTGCGGAGCACGGAGGACGTCGAAGACCTTGCCCAGGCCTTCCTCGCCAACCACCTCACGCACGCCAACGATCTCGGCATTCTCGGCGGGCACCCGCACCGTCAGGTCACCCTGAGCGACCCTGAGGACGAGGTACTGCTTTTCCTCGCCCTTGACGACCCGAGTCTCGATTGCCTCGATGAGTGCGGCCCCGTGGTGGGGGTAAACAACGGTCTCGCCGACACTGAAAACCATAGGTTCGAAACCCCTTTCGCTGTGTCTAGGGTAACACGCTCAGGCACCGATGTCCCGTCCCGGTCCTGGCCGTTAGCGCAGCTCAGGGGCACTGTGAGAGGCCTTTCTCCAGCTTGACAGGAGGATTCCATCGACCATCCGGTACGCAGAGTAATGCCCAAATCAGCACTGCGCGACGCCGGCGGTCTATGCGGGACCCGCCGTAAGGACCGCTGCCCCCTAGCGGTCCCACCCCTCCGTGCGAGACCCTAAAGGTTGACCCCGATCGACTTCGCGGCGCGCGGATGGGGGACATGGGAAGCATGGGCAACGGCAACGGTGGCACCCCGCCAGAAGGCGGCGGACGCCCCGAAGGCGTGCCCGACCTGCCCCCGGAGTGGGGGACCGTGGTGATCCCGGACGACCTGAGCGAGCTCGCCGAGGAGTCGGAGGCGGTACGTAAGGACCTGCGCCGCCAGGCTCGCCAGGAGGTGTGGCGGCGCCGGCTCGGCCGGCCGGTCGGCGGCGGTGCCAGCCAGTCCTCCCTACGCATCCCTCTATTGATCATGGCGGTCGCCGTGCTCGCGACGCTGACCAGCCTCTTCGCGGTCACCTGGCCTGGCCGGCAGCAGCCGGTCGCGCCGCCGGTCGCCCGCCACTCCGGCAGCGCGCCGGCGCCGACCCGCACGATGCCTGCGCTCGACCTCATCGACGTCGACGGGTCCACCGTGTCGCTGCGCGGCCTCCTGCCGGCCGCCGTGATGCTCACCGACGGCTGCGAGTGCACGCGGCTGGTCGCCGACACCGCGGCCGCGGCAAAGCCGGGCGTCACGGTGGTCATGGTCACCAAGTCCTCCGCCCCACCCCCGCGCGCCAGCACGCCACGCGCGCCGGGCTCCGGGGCGGCGGGCGTGCGCAGGCTCGCCGATCCGACCGGTGAGCTGCGCGGCAGCCTTCAGCTCGGCACGCAGGGGACGGGCCAGGTGGCCACGGTGCTGCTCGTGGCGCGCACCGGCGAGATCATTTCGACGATCCCGGCCGCGCAGACGATCGAGCAGTTTCGGGCCGAGCTCGCGACGCTGTCCTGAGCGCTCACTCCACGTCGATGACCTGGATGCCGATGTCGGCCGCCAGTGAGTCCGGCCGGTACACCTCGATCACCGCGTCGGCGCCCGCGGCCCGAAACTGAAAGGTGCTGAGGTTGCCACCGCAGTCGGCGTCGTAGAGCATCTCGCCCTCGGTCGTACGCTTGATCCGCACCGACAGCTCACCCGGGCCCAGGCAGACGTACTGCAGGCGGTACTCGCCGTCCTTCTGCGTGGGCACGTGCATCACGAACGTGTCCTGTGACTCGATGCGGCCGACATGGCGGGTGACCGTGTTCGGAAAGACCGGCAGGTAACTCTCCAGATCCTCCTGCGGGGGCTCCGGCGCGACCTCCTCCTCGGGCACGACCACCGGCGCGAGCGTCGGTGTCGGCGCCGCCCCGCGCTCCGGGTCGGCGGCGACCCACCAGGCCCCGCCGGCGCCGAGGACCAGGGCCGCACACGCGGACAGCACAGCGAGGCTCAGCCGCCCGTCCGTCAGCTCCACGGAGGCACTGTAGCGGCTTGCGCCGATGTCAGGTGCGCTGCAGCAGGGCCGCGTAGAGCGTGAGGCCGGGGCCGAAAGCCAGCGTCACCACCCATCTCGGCGGGTTGGGGCGCTGCCGCATCGCCTCCAGGATCAGCAGCACGGTTGGCGAGGAGCAGTTGCCGTACGCGGAGAGCGTCGCCCGCGAGTCGCCCAGCGCCTCGGTGCCGAGGGCCAGCTCGCGCTCCACGACGTTGAGGATGCGCGGCCCGCCGGGGTGCACCGCCCAGCCGTCCACATCGGACAGCGTGAGCCCGTGGCGGGAGAGGAGACCGTCGACGAACCGGCGTACGTGCAGCGACAGCACCTGAGGCACCCGTGGCGAGAGCCCCATCCGGAAGCCCATGTCGGTGACGTCCCAGGTCATGTGGTCGACGGCCGAGGTGTCGGTGACCGAGGCGACCTCACGGACCGCGTACCCCCCGCTGGCACCAGGAACGAGCACGGCGGCGGCCGCGGCGTCCGAGAAGAGCGCGTGGGCGACGATCTGCTGGGTGTCCGCCCGGGTCGAGGCGGGCTGCAGGTGGAGGCTGGTGAGCTCGTTGCAGAGCAGGAGCGCGGGCCGGCCGCGAGCGGTCACGAAGTCGGCCGCCGCCCCGATGGTAGGCATCGCGGCGTAACAACCCATATGTCCGACGAAGAGCCGTTGCGTGTCGACTGCCATGCCCATGTCCCGCGCGAGCAGGATGTCCAATCCCGGCGTGACGTAGCCGGTGCACGAGCAGACCGCGAAGAGGCCGATGTCACCGGCGCTCACGCCGGCGTCGACGAGCGCCCGGTCGACCGCCTCCTTGCCGAGGGGCAGGGCTTCGATGAGGTACCTGCTCATCCGGCGCTCGGTCGGCCAGTGTGAGACGTCCTCGATGAGCGGGTTGACGACGGCGCAGCGGGTGCGCACACCGGCGTTCGCGAAGATCCGCTCGGCCAGCGCCTTGGTGGTCCCCGCGTAGTGGTTGGCGAAGAAGCCCCGCCACAGCTCGTCCTGGAAGGCCTGGGCGGGCGTCGCGATACCCAACCCGGCGATCGTGGCGCTCACCATCGGGGAGCGGTCCCCTCGCGGTCCGGGTCGCCGCCGATCGCGGCCACACCGAGCCAGTCCGCACACACGTCGGAGGTGGCCGGGTGGAGGGAGCCGCAGCGGGCGTCGCGGTACAGCCGTTCGAGCGGATGGCCGCGCCGGGTGGCCGAGGTGCCGGCCGCCTCCAGCACAGACGCCGCGACCTCGGCAGCCGTGGTACCGGCCAGCAGCTTCGCCCGCCACACCCAGCGGTTGGTCTCCTCCGCACCCGGCTCCTCGTCGACCCGGCGGGCGGCTTCCGCCACGGCCAGGCGGGTGGCCGCCACAGCCGCGTCGGCGCGGCCGATGCGGGCGCGCACCGACGGGAGCTCGGATACGCCGCGCTTGACCACGTGCTCGACAGCGGCGTCGACGGCTGCCTGGGCGACGCCGGCGTACACGGCCGCGTAGCTGGCGATCAGCCAGTGGGGCATGAGCTGGGCGACGACCAGGGCAAGCCCTTCGACGCCGCCGAGCAGGGTGTCGTCCGGTACCACCGCGTCGATGTGCAGGTCGTGGGAGGCGGTGGCGCGCATGCCGAGCGAGTCCCAGGTGGGCTCGACCTTCAGCCCGTCCACCGTCGCCGGTACCAGAAATTGCGAGACCACCGACTGGTCCCCCGCGTTTCGCGCGGCCACCAGGTATGCGTCCGCGTGGCCGGCGCCGGAGCAGAACGTCTTGGCGCCCTTGATGTGATAGCCGCCGTCCACCTGCTCGTACGAGGTGGTGAGCTGGGAGAGGCGCGAGCCGGCGCCGCGCTCGCTCATCGCCACGCCGTACCACGATCCGGCCGCCGCCTCGGCGAGCATGCGGTCGCGGGCGGCCAGGGCCTCGTCGGGCACGCCGAGCGCCTCGGCGACCTCCTCGTTGACGGCGGTGAGCGCACCTGTCACGGAGGCGTGCATGTTGAAGACGAGGGCGGTCGCGCCGTTGCCGCGGGCCAACTCGTACGCCACGGCCGCGTACTCGGCGAACCCCGCCTCGTGGCCGCCCAGCCTGCTCGGCACCATCAGACCGAAGAGCCCCGCGGCGCGCAGGTCCGCGAAATCGTCGACCGGAAACGTCCCGTCGCGATCGTGCTCCGCCGCCCGCGCCGCCAGCCGCGGCGCCAACCGCCGTGCAGCCGCTATCGCGTCACCCGCCATGCCCTGCCCCTCTCGTGGCCACTAGCCTCTGTTGCCCTGGCCGTTTTTGATGCCCCGCCCCTGGTAGAGGATGGCCGCCGACCAGGTGGGCACGATCCGGCCGCGACCTTGACCCACACCGGCGAGCCAGCCGGCCACCGCCGGCACGGTCGGGCGTACGCCGCGCACGGCGAGCGCCACCCCGTGCCGGGCACACTCCCGCTCTAATACCCGCGGATCGACGAAGAGTGCCGGATCGTGCAGTCCGCGTGGTACGCCGCGGAAGCGCTCGGCGAGCTTCACGGCGACCAGCCGGCTCAGCGCGGTGGAGTTGAGGGTGTCGAGCACCAGCAGGCCGCCCGGGCGCAGTACGCGGCACGCCTCGGCCACCGCTCGGGGCAGGTCGGGCACGTGCTCGAGGATCTCGCCGGCGACGACGACGTCGGCACAGCCGTCGGCGAGCGGGAGGGCACCGGCGTCAGCGTTGACCGGTGTGAGGCCGTGCGCGGCGGCCTGCTCCAGGGCGGAGGCGGTGAGGTCCAGCCCGATGTGCCGGTAGCCCTTTCCGAGCAGGTGCGGGGTGAGGAGCCCGCCGCCGCAGCCGACATCGACGAGGATCGCGCCCGGGCGGGACGCCGGCGGCACGAGCCGCGCGCGGGCTTGTGCCAGCCAGTGCAGCATGGCGAAGGCACCATCGGGCCGCCACCATTCCCCGGCAAGATCGTCGTACTGCCGGGGATCGTTGCGCGGCAGGATGCGCATGGGTTTGAGCGTGGCACGACTGACCGGTAACGGCCAGACTTCGCGGTATGCGTGTCCTGTGGGGCCTCCTTCGCGCCAGCCACCCGGAGCCCGGTGCGGCCGTGACGCTCGTCGCGATCCTGCTCGCCGTCGGGGTCGGCCACGACGCGGCCGACGCCACGCTGGTGGGTCTCACCGTGCTCGCCACCCAGCTCGCCGTCGGCTGGACCAACGACTGGCTCGACGCCGAGCGGGACACCGCTGTGGCGCGGAGCGACAAGCCGCTGGCCACCGGCGCGGTCAGCCGGCGCGCCGTGGGCATCGCGGGCATCGCGGCAGCCGTCGCCACGCCGCTGGTCGGGCTCACGCTCGGCGTGCCAGCCGCGGCCGCGATCACGGCCGCCCTGGTCAGCGCGCTGCTCTACAACTGGCCGCTCAAGTTCACGCCGGCCTCCGTCCTGCCGTACGCGTTCTCGTTCGCCACCCTGCCCGCGTTCGTGATCCTCGCCCTTCCCGGCGCGCCGCGGCCGCCGGTGTGGATCGTGGCGGCCGGCGGGCTGCTCGGCGCCGGCGCGCACTTCGCCAACGTGCTGCCGGACCTCAGCGACGACGTACGCACCGGCGTCCGCGGGCTGCCGCACCGCATCGGACCGGCATGGTCGCGGGCGGCCGCCGCGGTGCTTCTCTTCGCGGCGACGGTCACCCTCGTCTTCGGGCCACCCGGACGCCCCAGCTGGTACGGAATCGCCGCGATCGCCGCCGCCGTCGTGGTCCTCCCCGCGGGGTGGTACGCCGGGCGCCTCGCCTCATCCCGCGGCGCCCGGCCGGTGGCCGTCTTCCGCGCGGTTCTCGTGGTGGCCCTGATCGACGTTCTCCTGCTCGTCACCAGCGGTCGCGTGGTCTGAGACGGCGCGCACCGACGGGTCCGTCCGGGTTCGGCGGGACACAACTGGCGGGCCTGGCGCGAACGGGCGATCACGGGCAACTACGCTGGGCCCCGGTCAGACACGACAGGGAGGACCGACGTGAGGCGCTCGATGACGCTGTTGGCCGGCGCGGCGGCGGTGACCGCCCTGCTTGCATCGGGGTGCAGCGCAGGCCAGATCGCCGAGACCGCGGCGAAGGTCCCGTCGGTGCCGGGTGTCAGCGGCGACGTCACCTCGACCGACGGCTCCTTCTCGGTCCGCAACGCCCTGGTGGTCTACCACGGCGGTGGCTACGAGGCGGGCGCTGACGCCCCGCTCGACCTGCACATCTTCAACAACACGGGCAAGGACGTCACGGTGACCGTGACGAGCCCGGACGCCGAGTCGGTCACGCTGGCCGCCGGGGCGAAGGGCACGCCGTCGCCGTCCGCATCGCCGTCCGCATCGCCATCGCCCACGCCGTCCGCGACGGCCACCCCGTCGGGCACCCCGACCGCGACGCCCACGGGCGAGGCCACGCCGTCCGCGGAGCCGACCCCGGCCGCCGAGCCGCCCGCGCGGCCCGCGAGCGTGCAGATCCCGGCCGGGAGCTTCGC
This sequence comes from Phytohabitans houttuyneae, assembly GCF_011764425.1. Lineage (NCBI taxonomy): Bacteria > Bacillati > Actinomycetota > Actinomycetes > Micromonosporales > Micromonosporaceae > Phytohabitans > Phytohabitans houttuyneae. The sequence goes on along the minus strand of NZ_BLPF01000001.1, from coordinate 4,595,601 downwards.
CGCGCTGAACGCCGGTGGCCAGCAGTTCATCGAGCTGGTCGGGCTCAGCGAGGAGCTGAAGCCGGGCGAGATGGTCGAGCTTGTCCTCGACTTCGGCGGTGGCGCCAAGCTGACCTTGGCCGTGCCGATGGGCGTGCCGCTCACTCCGGTGCCGCGCGGCTCCGCCGAGGCGGGCGAAGGCGAGCACTGAGCGGGGTTTCGTCGTACCGCTTGGTTAGGGTGCCGGCGTGACGACGTCGAGATCGATCCCGCGGAGCCCGGCCAAGGGCCGCACCGCGGCCCGTGAGCCACGCCCGGCGTATGAGTGTGACGCCTGCGGGCACCAGCCACCCAAGTGGGTCGGCCGCTGCCCTGAGTGCGGCGAGTGGGGTTCGGTCGTCGAGTGCACGGTGACCGGTCCGATGGCCGCCGGCCGCGTGGTCAGCTCGCGCATGCCGTCCGAGCCGGCTCGCCCGATCGCCGAGATCAGCGCGGCACCGGCCCAGGCCCGCCCCACCGGCGTGACGGAGCTCGACCGGGTGCTCGGCGGCGGCCTCGTGCCCGGTGCGGTCGTGCTGCTGGCCGGCGAGCCCGGCGTGGGCAAGTCGACCCTCCTGCTCGACGTCGCACAGCAGTGGGCGGCCGGCGCGGGCAGCCCTTCGCTGGTGGTGAGCGGCGAGGAGTCGGTCAGCCAGGTGCGCCTGCGCGCCGAGCGCATGGGCACGCTCCACGAGCGGCTCTACCTCGCCTCCGAGAGCGACCTGAGCGCGGTGCTCGGCCACCTCGACGCGGTCAAGCCCGGCCTGCTGGTGCTCGACTCGGTGCAGACCATCTCCATGCCGGGCGCCGAGGGTGTGGCAGGCGGAGTCACCCAGGTGCGGGCCGTCACGGCCGCGCTTGTCTCGGTGGCCAAGGAGCGGGGCATCGCCACGATCCTCGTCGGGCACGTCACAAAGGACGGTCAGGTGGCCGGCCCGCGCGTCCTGGAGCACCTCGTCGACGTGGTCCTGCACTTCGAGGGCGACAAGCACTCGTCGCTGCGGCTCGTGCGCGGCGTGAAAAACCGGTTCGGCACCGCTGACGAGGTGGGCTGCTTCGAGATGCACGAGAGCGGCATCTCCAGCCTGCCCGACCCGTCCGGCCTCTTTCTGACCCGCTCCACCGAGGCGGTGCCGGGCACCTGCGTGACGGTGGCGATGGAGGGGCGGCGGGCGCTGGTCACCGAGGTGCAGGCGCTCATCGGCGCGGCGGTGCCCGGCTCGCCGAGGCGCACGGTGTCTGGGCTGGACAGTGCCCGGCTGGCGATGGTGCTCGCCGTCCTGCAGCGCCGCACCGACAGCCTCAAGCTGCATGATCGGGAGGTCTTCGCGGCCACGGTCGGCGGCATCCGCGTGGTCGAGCCGGCCGCTGACCTGGCCGTCGCGCTCGCCGTCGCGTCCGGCGGCCTCGACCTGGCGGTCGCGCCGCACCTCGTCGCGATCGGCGAGGTCGGTCTCACGGGAGAGGTACGCCGGGTGGGGGCGGTGCCTCGACGGCTGGCGGAGGCGGCCCGGCTGGGCTTCACGTTCGCGCTGGTGCCGGCGGGCTGCGGGCCCGACGCGACGGGTGTGCGCACCAAGGGCGTGCGGGTGGTCGAAGTGGCCAATGTGCGGGCAGCGCTACAGTGGGCGGCGCGCGCCTCAGCCGAATAGAGTCGCGTGTCTATGTGACAAGAGGTTAGTCGACGTCACGCTACGGATCTGCCGCCGAACCGCAACAGCACAGGTCGGATGACGGTCCGTAGACTGTGCCCGTGCCGATCGACCGCGATGCGAACAGAACCGCCGCCGCCAGCCTGGCCGGCCGCGCGGGCGTGGTCGGCTCGCCCGCGCGCACTGTCAGCGCCGGAGCGACCGCCGCTGTGCCTGGCCCGGCCGCCGGCCCCGTCCCGGGAGGTGATCCCCTGCGCGCCAATCTGGCGTTGATGGCGCCAGGCACCGCCCTGCGCGACGGGCTGGAGCGGATCCTGCGTGGCCGCACCGGCGCGCTGATCGTCCTCGGCTACGACAAGGTGGTCGAGTCGCTCTGCACCGGCGGTTTCCCCCTCGACGTCGAGTTCTCCGCCACCCGCCTGCGTGAGCTGTGCAAGATGGACGGTGCGGTCGTGCTCTCCAGCGACGGCACCCGCATCGTGCGCGCCGCGGTGCACCTCATGCCCGATCCGTCCATTCCGTCCGAGGAGTCGGGCACCCGGCACCGCACCGCGGAGCGGGTCGCCAAGCAGACCGGCTTTCCGGTCATCTCGGTCAGCCAGTCGATGCGCATCATCGGGCTGTACGTGAATGGGCAGCGCCACGTCCTCGACGACTCGGCCGCGATCCTGTCCCGGGCCAACCAGGCGCTGCAGACGCTCGAGCGGTACAAGCTGCGCCTCGACGAGGTCTCCGGCACCCTCTCCGCGCTGGAGATCGAAGACCTGGTGACCGTGCGCGACGCGGTGGCGGTGGTGCAGCGGCTGGAGATGGTCCGCCGGATCGCCGACGAGATCGCTGGATACGTGGTGGAGCTCGGCACCGACGGCCGCCTGCTCGCCCTCCAGCTCGACGAGCTGATGGCCGGTGTCGACGCCGACCGCACGCTGGTCATCCGCGACTACCTGCCGGCCGGGCGCAAGGCCCGCACCCTCGACGAGGCGCTGGTCGAGCTCGACCTGCTCACCGCCACCGAGATGATCGACCTGGTGGCGGTCGCCAAGGCGATCGGCTACCCGGGCGCCTCCGACTCGCTCGACGCCGCGGTCAGCCCGCGCGGCTTCCGCCTGCTGGCCAAGGTGCCACGCCTGCCCGGCACGGTCGTCGACCGGCTGGTGGGGCACTTCGGGAGCCTGCAGCGGCTGCTCGGCGCCACGGTCGAAGACCTGCAGGCCGTCGACGGCGTCGGTGACGCGCGCGCCCGCGGCGTCCGCGAGGGCCTGTCCCGCCTGGCCGAGGCGTCGATCCTGGAGCGCTACGTCTAGACCCTGTACGCGGCCTTGCGCTCGGCGCCGCCGGGCGTCGACTGGGCCCGGGCGCAGCCCGGCAAGGATTTTCCAAACAGGGCCTGGGCCCTGTTTAGGTCAGGGTCAGCTTGACGGGGGCGCTGAGGTCGGTGCCGAGGCGGCCGAAGACTTCGTACTCGCCGGGCTTGGGAGCGCTGCCGGTGGCCACGCCGTCCTTGCAGCCGGTGCTCAGCCGCCCGTTCCAGGTGACCGAAAACTCCATCTCGAGGTTGCGCGGAAATGGCTTCACTTCCGAGCCCCGGTACGTGCTGCACCGGTCGGACGACCAGATCGTCTCCGCGCCCCGCTTGATGTAGATCTCCTGCTCGTCCGGACCGACGTCGCGGCTGCACTGGCGGTCGGACTCGTTCTTGATCCGCAGCTTGATGACGATCGTCTGGCCGGCGGGTGCGTTGGTCAGGCTCGGCACCGGCGTGACCTTCATCTCCGCGTCGGTGCATCCGCCAGCGGGCGGGGCGGCCGGTGCACCCGTGGTGGTGGGCGGTGGCGCGGCGGGTGCCTCGGACGTGGGGGCCTGCGTGGGCGCCGCGGTCGGCGACTCCTCGGCGTCCGGAGTGGACGGTGCGTCGCCGGCGTCAGCGGTGGGGGTGCTGCTGGCGCTCGTCCTGGCCGCCCCTGAGCCGCCACCGCCGCGACAGGTCGTGAAGAGCACCAGGAGGACGATGAACAGGGCACCGAGCACAATGGCGCGACGCCGCCAATAGACGGCGGAAGGAAGGGGACCAACCGTCAGTCTCATGATGTCCTCACGGTATAGGGGTGGGCCGCGAGGATCCCGGCGACGCGCCGCCCGCTCGCAAAGCTAGAGATAGACCTTGCGTTGGTGGATCGCGTGGGCGCCGGCGACGCGGTCGAGGAAGAGCAGGCCGGCGCAGTGGTCGATCTCGTGTTGCAGGGCACGGGCCTCGAAGGCGTCCGTCGTGAGCCGTACGGGTTCGCCGGTGCCGGGCAGTGCGGCCTCGACCACCACCCGGGCGGCGCGCTTCACGTCGCCGGTCAGGTCGGGCACCGACATGCAGCCCTCCCGGCCGGGCCGCCACCGGCTGGCCTCGACCACCTTGGCGTTGCACAGTGCGATGGCGCCGTGCACCGTGGCCGCCTTCGGGTGGCCGCTGACGTCCACGACGAAGACCTGGGCGGCGACGCCGACCTGCGGCGCGGCCAGGCCCACACAGCCGGGCGAGACGCGCATGGTGGCGAGCAGGTCGGCGGCGAGTCGCACGACCTTGGGGTCGCTGGGATCGACCTCGGGACCGGGCCGGCTGAGCACGGCGTCGGGCGCGGTGACCACCGGGAGCACCTCTCCGGCGTCGCCGAGCGCCTCGGGCGTCCAGCCGTGTAACGGGCTCACAGCACATCCATCTCGGCGGGCCGGAGCGTGACCTCGACGTCCAGCCCGGCGGCCGCTTCGGCGAGCCGCTTGGCGACGGCGTCGGCGGTACCGCTCGGGAGGTCCACCTCCGCGACCAGCACGTAGAGCGGGCCGGTGAGGCGGGTGGTGAGGTCGGTGATGTTGCCGCCGGCCTCGGCGAGCACGCGGGTCACCGCGGCCACGATGCCGAGGCGGTCGGCGCCGTGGACGCTCATGATGTACGGCTCACCGGCCGCCGCCGCTTCGACCTCGGACCCGACCTCCCGGACCGTCGCGAGCAGCCGGCCGTCGGCGGCGAGCGGGGCCAGTGCGGCATCGGCCTCGGGTGCGGCGGGGCCGGTGCATACCAGCGTCCAGGTGAAGTGGCCGCGCAGGCGGGTCATCGTCGAGTCGGTCAGGTTGGCGCCGAGCCGGGCTAGCGCCTCGGACACGTCGGCGACGATGCCCGGACGGTCGTGGCCGATCACGGTTATCGCAAGCTCACTCACGGGTGGAGTCTGCCCGATGCGTGTCAGCGTGGCAGGATCGACCCGCTGTGTTTGCCGCCGGTACCGTCGGGCCGCCTCGCGACGAGCACCGCTCCCGGGGAGAGGAATGCCTGAGACCGACCTGGCCGATGCGGCCATCGAGTGGTTCGACGCGAACGCCCGTGACCTGCCCTGGCGCGCGCCGGGTACGAGCGCCTGGGCGGTACTGGTCAGCGAGATCATGCTCCAGCAGACGCCGGTGGCGCGGGTGCTTCCCGCGTACGAGGCGTGGCTCGCGCGCTGGCCCGAGCCGGCGGCCCTCGCGGCGGACACGCCCGCCGAGGCGATCCGGATGTGGGGCGGCTGGGCTACCCGCGCCGGGCGATGCGGCTCCACGAGTGCGCGGTGGCGATCGTGGCACGGCACGGTGGCGAGGTGCCCGCCGATCTCGACGCGCTGCTGGCGCTGCCTGGCGTGGGTGCGTACACGGCGCGGGCGGTGGCGGCGTTCGCGTACGGGCAGCGGCAGCCGGTGGTCGACACCAACGTGCGGCGCTTCGTGGCCCGGGCCAGCCGCGGCAAGGCGGACGCCGGTCCCACGACCACGCCCGCCGACCTTGCCGACACCGAGGCGCTGCTGCCGGTCGAGCCGGCCCGGGCGGCGCGGGCGAGCGCGGCGTTCATGGAACTGGGCGCGGTGGTGTGCACCGCACGCTCGCCGCGCTGCGCGGACTGCCCCGTGGTGGACGCGTGCGGCTGGAGGGCGGAGGGCCGGCCGATGCCCACCGGGCCGACCCGCCGCCCACAGCAATACGCGGGCACGGACCGTCAGGTTCGCGGATTGTTGCTGGCCGTCCTGCGCGAGTCGCACGACCCGGTGCCGGCGGGCGCCCTGGACGTGGTGTGGGCGGACGCGGTGCAACGCGATCGGGCGCTGCGCAGCCTGCTGGACGACGGGCTTGTGTCACCGGCCGGCGAGGGTCTCTACACGCTGGCCGGCGAAGCGTAGACACGAAAAGGGCGGCTCCTCGCGGAGCCGCCCTTTTGCGTTTGTGGTGCTGCCGTTACTCGGCGGCCTCAGCGGCGCTGCCAAGGTCGGCGGGCACCGCGTCGGGCACCTCGACCGGCTTCTCCGCACCGCGGAACACCAGCTTGGACTTGTCGACGTCGGCAGGGTCGCCTTCGCAGTCGACGACGACGATCTGGCCGGGTTTGAGTTCGTTGAACAGGATCCGCTCGGAGAGGTTGTCTTCGATGTCGCGTTGGATGGTGCGGCGTAGTGGGCGGGCGCCCAGGACGGGGTCGAAGCCCTTCTTCGCCAAATACTTTTTGGCGTTGTCGGTCAGCTCCATGGACATGTCCTTGTTCCGCAGCTGGGTTTCGATCCGGGCGATCATGATGTCCACGATCTCCAGGATTTCGTCTTCTTGCAGCTGGTGGAACACGATCGTGTCGTCGATCCGGTTCAGGAACTCGGGCCGGAAGTGCTGCTTGAGCTCGTCGTTGACCTTCTGCTTCATCCGCTCGTAGTTCGACTCGGAGTCCTCCGAAGCCTGGAACCCCAAGCTGACGGCTTTGGCGACGTCGCGGGTGCCGAGGTTGGTGGTCAGGATGATCACCGTGTTCTTGAAGTCGACGATCCGGCCCTGACCATCGGTCAGCCGCCCGTCCTCCAGGATCTGCAGCAGGGTGTTGAACACGTCCGGGTGGGCCTTTTCGATCTCGTCGAACAGCACCACCGAGAACGGCCGCCGGCGGACCTTCTCGGTCAGCTGACCACCCTCGTCGTAGCCGACGTACCCGGGTGGGGCACCGACCAGCCGGGACACCGTGTACCGGTCGTGGAACTCCGACATGTCCAGCTGAATCAACGCGTCCTCGGACCCGAACAGGAACTCGGCCAGGGCTTTGGACAACTCGGTCTTACCCACACCCGACGGCCCGGCGAAGATGAACGAACCAGAAGGCCGCTTCGGGTCCTTCAACCCGGCCCTCGTGCGGCGGATCGCCTTGGACACCGCCTTGACCGCGTCTTCCTGCCCGACGACCCGCTTGTGCAGCTCGTCTTCCATCCGCAGCAGCCGCGAGGTCTCCTCCTCGGTCAGCTTGTACACCGGAATACCGGTCCAGTTCGCCAACACCTCAGCGATCTGCTCGTCATCAACCTCGGAGACGACGTCGAGGTCGCCGGCCTTCCACTCCTTCTCCCGCTGCGCCTTCTGACCCAGCAGCTGCTTCTCCTTGTCCCGCAGCTGCGCCGCCCGCTCGAAGTCCTGCGCGTCGATCGCGGACTCCTTGTCCCTGCGCACCTGAGCGATCCGCTCATCGAAGTCCCGCAGGTCCGGCGGCGCGGTCATCCGACGGATCCGCATCCGCGCACCCGCCTCATCGATCAAGTCGATCGCCTTGTCCGGCAGATACCGATCCGAAATGTAGCGGTCGGCGAGGGTGGCCGCGGCGACCAGCGCGGCGTCGGTGATCGACACCCGGTGATGGGCCTCGTACCGGTCCCGCAACCCCTTCAAAATCTCGATCGTGTGTGCGAGGGAGGGCTCACCGACCTGGATCGGCTGGAACCGCCGCTCCAACGCCGCGTCCTTCTCCAAATGCTTACGGTACTCATCCAGCGTGGTCGCGCCGATCGTCTGCAACTCACCCCGGGCCAGCATCGGCTTCAAAATCGAGGCGGCGTCGATCGCACCCTCCGCCGCACCCGCACCCACCAGGGTGTGGATCTCGTCGATGAACAAGATGATGTCGCCGCGGGTGCGGATCTCCTTGAGGACCTTCTTCAACCGCTCCTCGAAGTCACCGCGGTACCGGGACCCCGCGACGAGGGCACCCAAATCCAGGGTGTACAGCTGCTTGTCCTTCAACGTCTCCGGGACCTCACCCTTGACGATCCGCTGAGACAGCCCCTCCACCACGGCGGTCTTACCCACACCGGGCTCACCGATCAGGACCGGGTTGTTCTTCGTCCGGCGGGACAGCACCTGCATGACCCGCTCGATCTCCTTCTCCCGCCCGATCACCGGGTCCAGCTTGCCCTCCCGGGCAGCCTGGGTCAGGTTCCGACCAAACTGGTCCAACACCAAACTCGTCGACGGGGCGGCCTCACCGGCGGCGGCGCCGGCGGCGGCGGGCTCCTTGCCCTGGTAGCCGGACAGCAACTGGATCACCTGCTGCCGCACCCGGTTCAAATCAGCACCCAACTTCACCAGCACCTGAGCCGCGACACCCTCACCCTCCCGGATCAACCCCAGCAGGATGTGCTCAGTACCGATGTAGTTGTGACCAAGCTGCAACGCCTCACGCAGCGACAGCTCCAACACCTTCTTGGCCCGCGGCGTGAACGGAATATGCCCGCTCGGCGCCTGCTGACCCTGCCCGATGATCTCCTCCACCTGCTGGCGGACGCCCTCCAACGAAATACCCAGACTCTCCAAAGCCTTCGCCGCGACGCCTTCACCCTCATGGATCAAACCCAGCAGGATGTGCTCCGTACCGATGTAGTTGTGGTTGAGCATCCGGGCTTCTTCCTGAGCCAGGACGACAACCCGTCGCGCTCGGTCGGTGAACCGCTCGAACATGCCCTCGTGCTCCTCACGTGCCGTGCGCCATGATCTTGGCGGGGCCAGCGCCGGGGACGTCCCGTCGGGACGTCCGTCTCAATACTCTATCGCCGCGGACCGACTGTGCTTGTGCCGTGCGTGCCGGACTGGCCCACGTCCGCGTCCTTTTCCCCAACTGTGCGCGCTAGAGCGCTGTTCCCCCGCCCTGACCGCTACGCGGAGAGCGAAATCCACAGCTCGCCACACGGGTCATCCACAGGCTGTGGACAACGTCGTCCACCCTGTGGACAACGCGGGCGGGGATCGCGGGTCACGGGCGGACAGCCGCCTCGACCCACACCGGGTACGCAACGCCGAGGGCCTCCAGCGAATTCCGGCCGGACTCGCTGGAGGCCCTGAGACGTTTCCACGGATCCGCGGCCCCGCCCGACCGGTCCTGGATCCGCCCATGAGGGGAGCCACCCCTCAGATGCGGGCGGGCCCGCGGCGCATTGCGCCACGGGCCCGTTGCCGGGTCCGGTCGCGACGGCGAGGCTCAGCGGCCCGCCTTCGCGTGGTACTCGTCGACGATCTCCTGGGGGATCCGGCCGCGGTCGGAGATCTCCTTGCCTTCCTTCTTGGCCCAAGCCCGGATCGCCTTGTTTTGCTCGCGGTCGGCTGCCGCTCCACCGCGTCCCCGCGCGGCACGGCCACCAACGACGACACCGCCACGGCCGATCTTTGAACCGGCCGCCGCGTAAGGGGCGATTGCCTCCCGCAATTTGTCGGCGTTCTTCTTGGACAGGTCGATCTCGTACTGAACGCCGTCGAGCGAGAACTTGACGGTCTCGTCGGCGTCGCCGCCGTCCAGGTCGTCGACCAACTTGTGAATGATCTGCTTGGCCACGGGCCGCTATCCTTCCGAGCAGGGTTCCTCCCGCAAACAAGAGAACAATAGCCCGGAACACGCTCCAGCCGTCAATAGGATCGAAGAAATCTACTCGGGGCGGACCAGCGGGTAGAGGATGGTTTCGCGAATACCTAGCCCGGTGAGCGCCATGAGGAGCCTGTCGATTCCCATTCCCATCCCGCCGGACGGGGGCATCCCATATTCCATGGCGCGGAGGAAGTCTTCGTCCAAGCGCATCGCCTCGTCGTCTCCCTTCGCCGCCAACTGCGCCTGGCGGACCAGCCGTTCGCGCTGCTCAACAGGATCGACCAGCTCCGAGTAGGCAGTGGCGAGCTCGAGACCGAACGCGTACAGGTCCCACTTCTCGGCGAGACCGGGCTGGTCACGATGCGCCCGGGTCAGCGGAGACGTCTCCTCCGGGTAGTCCCGTACGAAGGTGGGCAGCACGAGGTTTGGAACGACGAGCTCCTCGAAGAGTTCCTCAGCGAGTTTGCCGGGTCCCCACTTGGGCGACACGGGAAGATTGTGCTTCTCTGCGTACTGAACGAGCCTCGCCATGTCCGTACGGACCGTTACCTCCTCGCCGAGCGCCTCGGAAAGAACGCCGTAGAGGGTTACGGAGCGCCACTGACCGCCGAGGTCGTACTCAGCACCGTCCACATGCCTAACAACATAGGACCCAAAGGTCGCACGCGCGGCTTCCTGTACCAACTCGCGGGTCAGCGTGGCCATCGTGTTGTAGTCCGCGTAGGCCTGGTACGCCTCGAGCATCGCGAACTCGGGAGAGTGGGAAGAGTCAACTCCCTCATTACGGAAGTTGCGGTTGATCTCGAAGACTCGTTCGATCCCACCAACCACACTGCGCTTCAGGAATAGCTCTGGTGCGATTCGCAGATACAGATCGGTATCCAACGCATTGCTGTGAGTTACGAATGGCCGGGCCGCGGCGCCGCCGTGCAGCAACTGCAGCATCGGCGTCTCGACCTCCAGGTACTCGCGAGAGTGGAGCGAGTCACGCAGACTTCGGACCACCTTGGCCCGTGTACGGACCGTCTCGCGCGCCTGCGGACGCACGATCAAATCGACGTACCGCTGCCGTACCCGCGCCTCCTCACTCAGCGGCCGATGCGCCACCGGAAGCGGCCGGAGTGCCTTTGCGGTCATCGACCACGTGTCGGCGAGTACGGAGAGTTCACCTCGACGGCTCGTAATCACCTCGCCGGTGATGCCCACATGGTCACCGAGATCGACGAGGCGCTTCCAATCCTCGAGGCGCTCGGGGCCGACGCGGTCGAGCGAAAGCATCGCCTGGAGCTCGGTGCCGTCCCCCTCCCGGAGGGTGGCGAAGCAGAGCTTTCCGCTGTTTCGGATGAATATGACGCGCCCGGTCACGCCCACCGTGTCGCCGCTGGCGGTGTCGGTGGGCAGCTCGGCGTACCGCTCGCGGATCTGGGCCAGCGTGTGGGTGCGGGCGTAGCTCAGCGGGTACGGCTCCACGCCGTCGGCGAGCATGCGGTCGCGCTTCGACCGGCGCACCCGCATCTGCTCGGGAAGGTCCTCGGCGGGGTCAGCGGCGGCAGGAGTCGACTCAGTCACGGCACAGCTTTCTCAATTAAGAGGACGGATTCGCCACGAGGGTACTCGTAACCAGGGTGCGGGTACCTTCGATAACCGATGGCTGATCAGACTCAGGCCCTGTCGTTCGGGGCCGCCGCAGCGGAGTACGACCAGTTTCGGCCCAGCTATCCCGTCGAGGCGGTGCGGTGGGCGGTGGGCGCGCCGCCGCCGGCCGATGTCGTCGAGCTGGGCGCGGGCACCGGCAAGCTGACCCGCGTGCTCCTCGGCGCCGGCTACAGGGTCACGCCCGTGGAGCCGGACGCGGGCATGCGCGCGCAGCTCGCCGAGTCGACCGAAGGTGTGACCGCGATCGAGGGCTTCGCGGAGGGCGTGCCGCTGCCGGACGAAAGCGCCGACGCGGTGGTCGCGGGACAGGCGTACCACTGGTTTGACCGGGAGCGTGCCCATCCGGAGATCGCCCGGCTGCTCCGGACCGGTGGCCATTTCGGCGCCATCTGGAACCACCGCGACGACCGCGAGCCGTGGATCGCCGAGCTTTCGCGGATCACGCACGACACACCGGACAATCGGGGCAACTTCGACCCCGAGCCGACCGTGGCGCTGGAGCTCACCGACATGTTCGGGCCGGTCGAGCGGAGAGAGTTTGTGCACCGGGAGTCGCGCACGCCGGACAGCCTGGTCGCGATGATCTCGACCCGCTCGTACTTCCTCACCGCCACGCCGGAGCGCCAAGCCGAGATCGTGGCAGGTGTGCGCGAGCTCACCGCCACCCATCCCGACCTGGCCGGGCGGGAGAGCTTCGACGTGCTGTATCGCGTGATCGTTTTTAGGGCTCAGGTATTGCGCTCGTAGACCATCCGCAGGCCGATGAGGGTGATCATCGGCTCGTGGTGGGTGATCGTGCGGCACTCCTCGATCACGACGGGCGCCAAGCCGCCGGTGGCGATCACCGCTCGCAGCGGGCCCAGCTCCTCGGCCATCCGCTCCACGATCCGGTCGACCTGCCCGGCGAAACCGAAGTACATGCCGGACTGCAGGCACTCGACGGTGTTTTTGCCGATCACCGAGCGAGGCCTGGTCGGCTCGACCTTGCGCAGCTGGGCGGCACGGGCGGCGAGCGCGTCGAAGGAGATCTCGATGCCGGGCGCGAAGGCGCCGCCGAGGAACTCGCCCCGCGCGCTGATCACGTCGAAGTTGGTGGTCGTCCCGAAGTCGACGACGATCGAGGGGCCGCCGTAGATCGTGTACGCCGCGAGGGTGTTGACCACCCGGTCGGAGCCGACCTCCTTGGGGTTGTCGATCGCCAGCTGCACGCCCGTCTTCACGCCCGGCTCGACGATCACGCTGGGCGTGTCGCCGTAGTACCGGCTGAGCATCGTGCGCAGCGAGCGGAGTGCGGCCGGCACGGTCGAGCAGGCCGCCACCCCGGTGATCTCCACGGCGTCGCCGGCGAGCAGGCCGCGCAGCTTGAGGCCGAGCTCGTCGGCGGTGGACCGGGCGTCGGTCTTGATCCGCCAGGAGTGGACCAGCTTGTCCCCGTCGAAGGTGGCGAGCACCGTATTGGTGTTACCGATGTCTATGCAGAGCAGCACGCGCAACCTCTTACGGGCGCAGGTCCAGGGCGATATCCAAGATAGGCGAGGAGTGGGTGAGGGCCCCCACCGAGAGGTAGTCGACGCCGGTCGCCGCGTACTCGGCCGCGACCTGCAGCGTGAGCCCGCCTGTGGCCTCCAGCTCGGCCCGGTCGCCGACCGCCTCGACCACCTCGCGCAGCAGGTCGGGCGTCATGTTGTCGCAGAGCAGGAAGTCGGCACCGGCCTCCACGGACTCCACCGCCTCGGCCACGGTGGTCACCTCGACCTGCACGGGCACGTCGGGAAACAGCTCGCGGACCCGCCGGTACGCGGCGGTCAGCCCGCCCGCCGCCAGCTTGTGGTTGTCCTTGATCATGGCGACGTCGTACAGGCCCATGCGTTTGTTCGTGCCGCCGCCGGCCCGCACCGCGTACTTTTCCAGCGCGCGCAGCCCCGGCGTGGTCTTGCGCGTGTCGAGCACGGTCGCTTTGCTGCCAGCGAGCTCGTCCGCCCAGGCCCGGGTGTGTGTCGCGACCCCGGACATGCGGCAGAGCAGGTTGAGCGCCGTGCGCTCCGCGGTGAGCAGGGCTCGGGTCGGGCCGGCGACCGTGGCCAGCACCGCGCCGCGCGCCACGCGGTCTCCGTCGTGGGCCTTGCTTTCCCATTTGGTACGGGCATCGACTTCCTCGAACACCGCGGCTGCGACCGCCAAGCCCGCGACCACGCCATCCGCGCGAGCCACGAGATCAGCGCTGTTCAGCTGGCTGTCCGGGATCGTCGCGACGCTGGTCACGTCCAGGCGGGAAGGGCCGAGATCCTCGTCGAGCGCGGTGCGCACCACGCGCGCCACGTCCGCGGGGTCGATGCCGACCGCACGCAGGGCCTGCACAGTGGACTGGTTCACAGCTTCCCCCAGCTCTCAGTGACCTCGCCGTCCGGACCGATCCCCCGAGCAGGTGACCAAGCCACTCGTCACTGGTCGCCGGGTAATCCTCGCGCCAGTGGCAGCCGCGTGTCTCCTGCCGGGTGTACGCGGCGGCGACCAGCGTCGACGCCACCGTCAGCAGGTTGGTCGCCTCCCACGACGCCGTGCGCGGTGTGCCGCGGGTGCCGCCGAGCCGGGTCAGCTCCTTCGCCGCCGTGGCGAGCGAGTCGGCCGAGCGCAGCACGCCCGCGCCGCGGGTCATCGCCTCCTGCAGCGGCACGCGGACGTCCTCGCCCACCACCCAGCCGGGCTCGCCCGAGAGCGGCGCCGGCTCGGCCTGCGGCGGGAGGTCACGCGCCACGTCCTCGGCGATCCGCCGGGCGAACACGAGCCCTTCGAGCAGCGAGTTGCTGGCCAGGCGGTTGGCGCCGTGCACGCCGGTGCAGGCCACCTCACCGCACGCGTACAGGCCCGGGATCGAGCTGCGGCCGCGCAGGTCGGTACGCACACCGCCGGACGCGTAGTGGGCGGCCGGCGCGACCGGGATCAGGTCGACGGTCGGGTCGATGCCGGCGGCCAGGCAGGCGGCGGTGATCGTCGGGAAGCGGTGCGGTACGTCGGGCAGGTGGCGGGCGTCGAGGTACACGTGGTCGGCGCCGCTGGCGAGCATCACGCGGTGGATGGCCTTGGCGACCACGTCGCGGGGGCGAGCTCGGCCAGCTCGTGCTGCCCGAGCATGAACCGCCTGCCGTCGCCGTCGACAAGGTGCGCGCCCTCACCACGCAGTGCCTCGGAGATCAGTGGGCGCTGGGTCTCGTGGATCTCCCCGCCCACGAACGAGGTCGGGTGGAACTGTACGAACTCCACATCGGTGACCACCGCACCGGCCCGCAGCGCGAGAGCCACCCCGTCGCCGGTCGAGACGGACGGGTTGGTGGTGGCCGAGAAGATCTGTCCCATACCGCCGGTGGCCAGCACGACCGCCCGGCTGAGGATGGCCCCGACGCCGTCCTCGCTGCCCTCACCCAGCACGTGCAGCGTGATGCCGCAGGCCCGGCCGTCCGGCGCGCGGAGCAGGTCGAGCACCAGCGCGTGCTCGACCAAGCGGATCCAGGGGTCACGGCCGACCGCGGCGTGCAGCGCCCGCTGTACCTCGGCACCGGTCGCGTCGCCGCCGGCGTGCACGATGCGGTTGGCCCGGTGGCCGCCCTCGCGGGTGAGCATGAGCGAGCCGTCCGGGTTGCGGTCGAACTCGGCGCCGAGGCGCATCAGCTCGCGTACCCGCAGCGGCCCCTCCTCCACGAGGACGTCGACCGCGGCCGGGTCGCAGAGGCCGACGCCGGCGACGAGCGTGTCCGCGGCGTGTGCGGCGGGAGTGTCGAGCGGGTCGAGCACGGCGGCGATGCCACCCTGCGCCCAGCGGGTGGAGCCGTCATCGATGTTGACCTTGGTGACGACGGTGACGTGGAGGCCGGCCTCGCGCAAATGCAGAGCCGCGGTCAGCCCGGCGATCCCGGAGCCGACCACCACCACGTCAGTGGTCTCGTACCAGCCCGGCTGCGGCGCACCGAGCCGCCTGGGTAGCACTGGCAGTGCAACATCCATCCGACCAGTCAACCACCGAGCACCCGCGCACGGCGGAGACTGTGATCAGGGCCAAGTGAGTGAGCCGCCAGGCTCAGTTCTCGTACTGGATCGGCAGCCCGTTGGGTCCCGCGCCCTTCATGGACCGGTTGACCTTCCGCTCACTCAGCCAGAGGTAGCAGCGGACGCCCCGGTTGCCGCCCTTCCACTCGTCTTCGTTGCCGGGCAGCGAGACGACGCCGGTGCGGTACTTGAGATTGCCGTCGTTGGGCACGCCCGCGAACTTGGCGATGACCTTGCGGCACTCGTTGTGCAGCTTGTCCCAGTCGGCGCTCTTGCTCGGGTACGCCCCCTCGGGGGCGTTGTGCACGCCGACGAACTCGCTGTTGTGATCCTTGGTGCACTGGACGGCGGGCATCGTGTCGATGCTGCTGTCGCGGGCGAGCTTGACCTGGTAGCAGCCGAGCGACAGCGGCGAGGCCGACTTGAGCGCGCCCTTGACGCTGCCGGTGCGGCTCGTGGTGTCGCCGTTGTCCTCGACGTTGGCCACCTCGGTGATGTCGCAGCGGAACCACCGCGAGCCGCCGGACCACGCCTGCGGCGAGGGAAGCACGACGCCCAGCCACAGCCGGCCGTTGCGCCAGTCGCTGCCCACGAACTCCTTGGCCTTTGTGTCGCACTCGGCGTAGGCCGCGCGGATCTCGGCGGAGCCCTTCGCCGGCGGCGCGGAACCGCTGGCGGCGCCGCCGGTGAACTCGCCGACGTGCACGGTCTCGAGCCGGTGCGAGGTGGCGCAGTCGACGGGGTTGAAGGAGGACAGGTAGGCGACATCGGCGTAGTCACCGCTGTGGCAGACCTCGGCCGGCGGCACGAAGGGCTTGGGCTCGGACACCGCCACCCAGTCGTCGGTCAGGTCGCCGTCGACGCCCGCGGGATTGCTGCAGCCGGAGAGCGTGAGAGCGGTCGCGCCGCCTAAAGCGATCGCGGCGATCCACCGTCGCATCGTGCGTCCCTCCCCAAGGGCACTGTCCGGACGGCCGAGCATACGTCACCCCGGCCAAATCCGACTTCCTGCGATACAACCGGCGAGTGACGTTCCTCAACGTTACGTCGGTGACGCAATCTCGACAGTGGCGTTGTCGATGAGCCGGGTGCTGCCCACCCAGGCGGCCACGAGCAGCCGGCCGGTGCCCTCCGCCGGGGCTTGCCCCAGGTCAGGTGCGGTGAGTACGAAATAGTCCAGTTTGGCGGTACCCGACTCGAAGAGCGCCCGGCCGGCGGCCTCGGGGTCGCGCCCCTCCGCGGCGGCCTCCACCCCGGCCCGGAGGGCGGCTGAGAGGGTGAGCGCGGCCTGGCGCTCGGCGGGTGCCAGGTACCGGTTGCGGCTGGACAGTGCGAGGCCGTCGGGCTCGCGCACGGTCGGCACGCCGACGACCCGGACCGGCACGTCAAAGTCCCTGACCATCCGCCGTACGAGCGTGAGCTGCTGATAGTCCTTTTCGCCGAAGAACGTCAGGTCGGCGCGGGTGAGCTGCAGCAGCTTGAGCACGACGGTCAGCACGCCGTGGAAGAAGCCGGGGCGGCTCGCCCCTTCCAGCCGCTCGCCGAGCGGGCCTGGGTTGACCCGGACCATCGGCTCGCCGGAGGGGTACATCTCGGCGCGGTCGGGGGCGAAAACCAGGTCGACCCCGGCCTCCGCGCAGATGGCGAGGTCCGCGTCGAGGGTGCGGGGGTACCTGTCGAAGTCCTCGTTCGGCCCGAACTGCAGCGGGTTCACGAAGATCGTCGCGATCACGTGGTCGGACTGCTCGCGGGCGGCCCGCAGGAGCGCGCGGTGCCCCTCGTGCAGCGCGCCCATCGTCATCACCACGGCCACGGTCCCGGTCATCCCGGCACGGGCGGCGGCCAGTTCGTCCCGGGTGTGCACGAGCGCCGTCACGCTTGTACCTCCTGGCGGGGGTTGGCGAGCACGTCGAGGAGGCGCTCGGCGTCGATCGGGCGCAGCCGGCCGGCGGCGATCGCGCGGTCGGCGGTGCGCCGGGCCATCGCCACGTACGCGGGCACCGAGTCGGGCGCGACGGTGGCGAGCCGCTCCAGGTGCCGCGCGACCGTACCGGCGTCACCCCGAGAGACAGGGCCGGTCAGGGCCG
This sequence comes from Phytohabitans houttuyneae, assembly GCF_011764425.1. Classification (NCBI taxonomy): domain Bacteria; kingdom Bacillati; phylum Actinomycetota; class Actinomycetes; order Micromonosporales; family Micromonosporaceae; genus Phytohabitans; species Phytohabitans houttuyneae. The sequence goes on along the minus strand of NZ_BLPF01000001.1, from coordinate 4,578,475 downwards.
CATCGCCGTGCCGCAGGGCGTTGTCGAGGGCGGCCCGGAGCAGGGGGCCGAGGACGGACTCGGGGTGCACCACCCCGGCGTCGCGCAGCCGGTCAGCCGCCTCGTTGACGAGCGTGACCAGGTGGTTTGCGCCTTGTGCGAGCGCCGCGTGGTACAGCGGGCGGTCGGTCTCGGCGACCCACTCCGGCGTCCCGCCCAGGTCGGCGACGAGCCGGGTGGCGAGGGCGCGGAGCTCGGGCGGGGCGGTCACGCCGTACGCGGTGCCGGGCAGCCGGGACAGGTCGTCGCCGGTACCGGCGAAGGTCATCGCGGGGTGCAGCGCGAGCGGGCGGGCACCCTGTGCGGCGGCCGGTGCCAGCACGGCGAGGCCCTGCGCGCCCGAGGTGTGCGCCACGACCTGCCCCGGGTGGAACGGCAGGCTGGCCACCAGCGGGCCGATCGCGTCATCGGGGACGGCGATGAGCAGCAGGTCGGTGGCGGCACGGGTGACCTCGGCGGGTGCCAAACGGGCCGTATCAGGCAGGAGTCGGGCGATGCGCGCGACCGACGCCGGCGAACTGCCGGAGGCCGCGACGACCGTGTGTCCGGCTCGGGCCAGGGCCGCGCCCAGCACAGCGCCAACGCGCCCGGCCCCGATGACACCGACGATCATGACGTGATCCAGTCCTCGTGAGGTTAGGTACCGGTCAACGTCAGTATGCGTCCCGGTCAACTCGCCCTCACAGAGTGTGTGAAGGTTTTCACGAGCCTCCCGTAGGGTGTGGCTCGTGCCAGCGGCTGGACCGCGCCTGAACTGGCGCGACGCGATGGAAGACGCCCTTTACGGCGGTGGCGGCTTCTTCGTCACCGGCGCGCCGGCGGCACACTTCCGGACCAGCGTGCACGCCTCGCCACTGTTCGCGTCGGCGATCCTGCGCCTCGTGTCCCGGGTGGACGAGGCGCTCGGCCGTCCCGAGCGGCTGGACGTGGTCGACGTGGGCGCCGGACGGGGCGAGCTGCTGGCCACGCTGCGCCACGCCGCGCCGGCCGAGCTGGCCGCCCGGATGTCGCTGACCGGTGTCGACCGGGCGCCCCGGCCCCCTTCCCTCCCCGCGTCCGTGGCGTGGGAGCCGGTACCGCCGGCCGGCATCACCGGCGTTCTGCTGGCCACCGAGTGGCTGGACAACGTCCCGCTGGATGTGGTGGAGGACGGCCGGTACGTGACCGTCGACGGCTCCGGTGTGGAGTCGGCCGGCGCGCCGGCGGCCCCCGCCGACCTCGAATGGCTCTCCCGCTGGTGGCCCGACTCGCCCCGCGCAGAGGTCGGTGCCGCCCGGGACCGCGCGTGGGCCGGCGCGGTGGCCACAGTGGAACGCGGGCTCGCGCTGGCGGTCGACTACGGCCACGTACTCGGCGAGCGGCCGGTGGGCGGGACGCTGACCGGGTACCGGTCGGGCCGGCAGGTGCCGCCGGTGCCGGACGGCAGCTGCGACATCACCGCGCACGTGGCGATGGATTCGGTGGCCGAGGCCGGCGGGCGGCCGTACACCCTCGTCTCGCAACGGAAGGCGCTGCGGGCACTCGGTGTGGACGGTGCGCGACCACCCATCGCGCTGGCCTCGACGGACCCGGTGGGCTACGTGCGGGCGCTGGCGTCGGCGTCGGCGGCCGCCGAGCTGACCGACCGCGCCGGCCTGGGCGGACACTTGTGGCTGCTGCACCCGATCGCCATCGACCTCCCGGCGCTGGGGACGTGGGACGATGACCGGCATGACGGACCTACGTGAGGTCACTGTTGGGACCGGGGCCGGGCTGGACACCGCGGACATGGTGCTCAACATCGGGCCGCAGCATCCGTCCACGCATGGCGTGCTCCGCCTGAAGCTGGTGCTGGACGGCGAGCGGGTGGTCTCCTGCGAGCCGATCGTCGGTTACATGCACCGGGGCGCGGAAAAGCTCTTCGAGGTGCGCGACTACCGCCAGATCATCGTGCTGGCCAACCGGCACGACTGGCTCTCCGCCTTTGCCAACGAGCTCGGCGTGGTGCTCGCCGTCGAGCGGCTGATGGGCCTTGAGGTGCCCGAGCGGGCGGTCTGGCTGCGCACCGCGCTGGCCGAGCTCAACCGGGCGCTCAACCACCTCATGTTCCTCGGTTCGTACCCGCTGGAGATCGGCGCGATCACGCCGGTGTTCTACGCGTTCCGGGAGCGGGAGACGCTGCAGGCCGTGATGGAGGAGGTCTCCGGCGGCCGTATGCACTTCATGTTCAACCGGGTCGGCGGCCTCAAGGAGGAGGTGCCGGCCGGCTGGACCCGGCGGGCCCGCGAGGCGATCGGGCAGGTGCGCCGGCGGCTGCCGGACCTCGACAACCTGATCCGGCGCAACGAGATCTTCCTGGCCCGCACGGTGGGCGTGGGTGTGCTGCCGGCCGCCGACGCCGCGGCGTACGGCGCGTCCGGGCCGGTAGCGCGCGCGTCCGGGCTCGACTTCGACCTGCGCCGCGACGAGCCCTATCTGGCGTACGGCGAGCTGGACGTGCCCGTGGTGACCCGTACGACGGGCGACTGCCACGCGCGGTTCGAGGTGTTGCTGGACCAGGTGTACGTCTCGCTCGACCTCGCCGAGCAGTGCCTGGATCGGGTCGACCGGATCACCGGGCCGGTCAACGTGCGGCTGCCCAAGGTGGTCAAGGCGCCGGAGGGACACACGTACGCGTGGACCGAGAACCCGCTCGGCATCAACGGGTACTACCTTGTGTCGCGCGGGGAGAAGACGCCGTGGCGGATGAAGCTGCGCACCGCCTCGTACGCGAACGTGCAGGCGCTCAGCACGCTCATCCCGGGCTGCCTCGTGCCTGACCTGATCGCGATCCTCGGCTCGATGTTCTTCGTCGTCGGCGACATCGACAAGTAACGCCTCAGCGGTACGAGTCGTCCTCGTCGCGGTACCGCCGCCGGCGCCCGACCGGCTCGCGCTCCGGCGTGCCCCACTGCTGCTGACCCCAGGACGTGGTCGGCTCGATGCCGCCGGCCGGCAGCGCGCTCGCGCCACCGCGCCGCTCCCAGCTCCCCTGCGACCACGACGGGTCCGGCCCGCTGCCGCCGCCCTGGTAGCCGCCATCCCAACCGGACTCCGCGCGGTGGTCGTCACGGCGGGGCTCGCCCTGGCGCACCGAGGCCCAGCGGTCCTCGATCCGCATCTCGCTGCCGCTGCCGTCCTGGTGCATCGCGGTCCGCCGCTCGCCCATCCGCACCTCGCGGACGCCGTCGTCGCTGCGCACGGACGCCCACCGGTCGCCGGCCCGCATGCCGGCCCAGCGTGGGTCTTCGCCGGGGTCGGCGTCGCCCCGCTCGTACGGCCGGGGGCGGCGGCTGTCACCGCCGCGCAGCCGCTGGTCGCTCCAGGACTCCTCGTCCGGCTCGGCCGCGCGCCGGGTGCGCGCCGGCGGTGCCGACGCGGGCGCCGGCCAGTCGCCATATGACCCGTTGGACCCGAACGACCTGGAGGAGCCGTAGCCGCTCGCCCCGTACGCACTGGCGCCGTAGACCTTGCCGCTGGCGTCGGGGTCGTCACCCTGGTCGACGATCGTCTGCCGGGTCGTGACCTGGACCGTCTCGGTGTGCCGCACGACGCCGGGCACCCGGGCGCGGCCGCCGGCAGGGGCGGGCGCGGGCTGGGGCGGCATGGGGATCGCGGCATGTCCGGTGGCGACGGGCGCGTCCTGCTGCGGGTACGCGGCCCGGCCGTAACCGGCCTGGGGCGGCGGCTCCACGACGGCCCGCGCGGGCGGCGGCATGGCTTGCACCCGGCCCGCGTCGAGCTGCATCTGCACGCGCAGCGCCTGCACGGTCTCGTGGAGTGCCTGCAGCTTTTCGCCGAACGCTTTGTGCGTCGCCCGCGCGGCGGTGGCGATGTCGTTGCGGACGTCGCCGCGCAGGGCGTCGATCTCCTCCAGGAGGGTCTCTTCGAGGTCGAGGCGCACGGTCTCGGCGTCACGCCGCAGCGTGATCGAAAGCCCGATGAGCACGACTGCGAACACGGCGAGGACGGCGGCCACCCGGAGTGCCCCAGCACTCTGACCCACCAGCAGCAACAACGCCGCCAGCGGTGCCAGGCCCACCCCGACCCAGAACACCACCACGAGCAACTGCCGCCTCGGCCGCACAGATGGCGGTGCGGAGGCCGGCATGGCTGTGGAGCCTACCGATACTTCCGAGTAATCGGAACGGCCGGACCCGGAATCTGGCGACGGGCTTTCCGCGGGCGGAACGGTCACATGAACACAACGAGGAAGCGGGGCTATTTACCCCGAGTCATGCCGAAATCCGCGATTCGTACCACCACCGAGGGCCCAGACGGCGGAACGGTGCGGGAAGTGTCTCCCCGCACCGTTCCGTGTGGAACGCACTGCTGAGTGGTAGGTCAGCCGGTGAGTGGTAGGTCAGCCGGCGGCCAGGGCACCGTCCGACGAGAACACCAGGCCGATGCTGATCGTGCCGGTGGTGAGCGCCGACTTGGTCTGCGGACCGCCCGCGTCCAGCGAACTGAAGGAGCCGGCCTTGAAGCTGTAGACCTCTTCCAGGCCCTTCTGGCACTTCGGCCGCTGCGGGCACTCCGGCGGACCACCGAGGATCGTGGCGGTACCGGAGCACTTGGCGGCGAGGTCGGAGAGCGTCTTCAGGCCGTTCTTGTCGGCGAACTCCTTGGTGACGGCGAACGCGTTCTGATCCTGCGCCGCCGACGGCGCGCCGAACGTGAGGCCGACCTTGTCGCCGACCGTCTTCAGGCCCTCCATCGTCTTGTCCAGGTCGGGCGAGGAGATCGCCGCCGCGCTGGCGCCGTTGACCTTGCCGTTGAGGAAGTCGGCCAGCGTCGCCGCGTACTCCGGGACGACCTGGATCTCACCCTTTTCCAGGGCCGGCTCGTAAAGCTCACGGTTACCGATCTGCTGCACCTTGGCCTGGTAGCCAGCCGCGGTCAGCACGATCCGGTAGAGCTCGCCGAGCGTCTGGTTTTCGCTGAAGTTGGCCGCGCCGATGGTGATCGGACCGCCCTGGCCCTTGGTGATGCCGGTGGTGAGCGAATTGGCCGTGGCGAACTCCTCGGCCGCCACCTTGGGCGTCTTGCGGTCGACGTCGACCGCCTTGTTGAGCTCGATCAGCTTGGTGGTGTCGAGCGCCGCCGACACCTTGTCGAGTGCCGCTATCAACTCCGGCTTCGACGCCTTGGCGTTGATGGCCGGCACGATATTGTCCGTATTTTGTAGCTTTTTGTCGTCTTCGAGGACGACGAGCTGGGTGCCCGCCGCTGGTGCGCAACCGGCGCCCGCTGCGCCGGTGGCCGGCGCCTCGGTGCCCGACGATCCCTCGTCGCCGCATCCTGCGAGGATCATGCCTCCGGCGAGGGCGCTCACCGCACCCAGCACCAGACGTGAACGTGCGCGCAAAATTCTGCCCGCCTTCCGTGTCCCGGCGCGACCCTCTGCGGGCCGGCCGCGTGTCTGGCGGACGACGGTCTGGTGCCGCCCGCGGTTTCAGCCAACATGTTGTCAGGTGGGACCGACAAGAAACCGCGATTGTTGTCACCGAGTTGAAAGCTTTAGGCGTTTCCCGTGGCCGCGGCGGCGCGACGCGCGGCACGGCCCCGGGCGCGGCGCAGCGGCTTGGGCGTGACCGCCCGCTCGACGACGGCCAGGAGCGCCTCGACAAGGATCGCGAGCACCGCGACGAGGATGCCGCCGGCGAGGATCTGGCCGCCGCCGACCGCGATGCCCAAGCCGAAGCCGGCGCTGATGATCTGGCCGAGCCCGCCGCCGTTCACGAAGGAGGCGAGCGCGGCCGTCGCCACCACCTGCACCGACGCGGTACGGAAGCCGGCGGCCAGGTACGGCACGGCGAGCGGCAGCTCCACCCGTCCCAGCACCTGCCAGCCGGACAGCCCCATGCCGCGGGCCGCGTCCCGTGCCTCCGGGTCGATGGAGCGGACGCCGGTGTACGCATTGGCCAGCAGTGGCGGCACGGCGAAGACGGCCAGCGCCACGACCACCGGCGGCTTGCCGAAGCCGAGGAACGTCAGCGGGAGGATCGTCAGCAACGCGATCGTGGGGATGGCGAGCGTCAGGTTCGAGATCATCACAACCGCGCTGCCACCCCGGCCCGAGTGCCCCAGCCACATGCCGATCGGCCAGGCGACCATGCACCCCAGCGCGACGGCGGCCGCCGAGATCCACAGGTGCTCGCCGAGGCGGTCCAGGATGCCGCCGGGATTCGTCCAGTTGAGCGGGTCGTTCAGCCAGGTCACCGCCTGCTGGAACGGGTTTTCCGCCCTCACCTTGCCCCCCTCCGGCTCCACGGTGTCAGCAGCCGTCCCGCGGTGGCGAGCAGCAGGTCCAGCACGAGCGCCAGGCCGACGCAGAGAACCGCGCCGGTGAGGATCTCGGCCTTGTAGAAGTTGTTGCGGAAGCCGGTCAGGATCAGGTCGCCGAGCCCGCCGTACCCGATCAGTGCACCGACCGTCACCAGCGCGACCGTCGACACAGTTGCCAGGCGCAGGCCTGTGAAGATGCCGGGCAGCGCCAGCGGCAGGTCGATGCGGAAGAGCCGGCCCCACCGCCCGTAGCCCATGCCCTGCGCGGCGTCACGCGCCTCCGGCGGCACCTGGTTGAGCCCGGCCAGCGAGTTGCGCACGATCAGCAACAGCGCGTAGAGAACGAGTGCGATCAGCACGGACGCGGGGTTGGTCGTGCCGACGTAGGGCGCGACGAACGCGAGCAGAGCCAGCGAGGGGATGGTGTACAGGACGCCGGACAGTGCAAGAATCGGGCCGGTGAGGGGGCGGTACCAATACGCCACGACGGCCAGTGGCACCGCCACCACCGTCGCGATCAGCATGGCTTCCGCCGTCAGCGTCGCGTGCTCTCGCAGCGCCGCGAGGATGGTGTCGGAGTTGTCCCGCACGTACTGCCAGGAAAACCATGGGTTTCCCGGGCTCTCCTGAAGAGCGAGCCGGAAGGACATACGTGGACGCTACCGCGACGGGCGACGCCTCGGCAGAAAAGAAGGCCGCCCCGATAGAACTTGTCGGGATTCGGAAGCAGTACCCCGACGGGACGGTCGCCGTGGGTGACCTCAGCCTGGAGGTGCGCGCCGGCGAGCTTGTCGTCCTCATCGGACCGTCCGGCTGCGGCAAGTCCACCGTGCTGCGCATGGTCAACCGGCTGATCGAGCCTACCGCCGGCAAGATCATGCTTGACGGCGAAGACGTCACCAGCGCCGACCCGGTGGAGCTGCGCCGCCGCATCGGGTACGTGATCCAGAACGTCGGACTCTTTCCCCACCAGACGATCCAGGCCAACGTCGGCACCGTTCCCCGGCTGCTCGGCTGGTCGCGCGCCCGCGTCCGGCAGCGGTCGGACGAGCTGCTGGAGCTGGTCGGGCTCGACCCGGCGAAGTTCGGCAAGCGGTACCCGCAGGAGCTCTCCGGCGGGCAGCGGCAGCGCGTCGGCGTGGCCCGCGCGCTGGCGGCGGACCCGGTCGTGCTGCTGATGGACGAGCCCTTCTCCGCCGTGGACCCGATCGTGCGGGGGCGGCTGCAGGAGGAGTTTCTGCGGCTGCAGGCCGACGTCCGCAAGACGATCGTGCTGGTCACCCACGACCTCGACGAGGCGGTGCGGCTCGGCGACCGGATCGCGGTGCTGTCGCAGGGCGGCAAGCTCGAGCAGTACGACTCCCCCGCCGACCTGCTGGGCCGCCCGGCCTCGCCGTTCGTCCGGGAGTTCGTGGGAGCCGACCGCGGCATCCGCCGCCTCGCCGTGACGCCGGTCACCCGCGACATGCTGGAGCCGCTGGACGGTGACAACGGCGAGTATCCGGCCACCGCGCTCGGCACGTCGCTCTACGACGCGCTCGCCACGATGCTGGTGACCAACTCCGACTACCTGCGCGTCACCGACGGCGACGAGCCGGTCGGCCTCCTGACCCGCCACCGCCTGCTGAGCATCGACTACCCCGCCGAGCAGTAGTAACCCTCGCGGCCTGGAGCGGATCCAACGTCCTCGGAATCAAAAAACGTCAAGGGACCCCCGCATCTGCAAATGCGGGGGCCCCTTGACCGGGGAGGGATAAAGGAAACGTCAAGCGGCTCGGCCGCGCCAGCCTCCGAGGCAGGCGACACCGATGATCCAGCCGACGAACAGGCCGTACGTCGCGCCGGAGCCGGCAGCCTGGAACGCGCCGAGCAGCGTCGGGTTGGAGTGGACCAACGCGGCGATCAGCGACGCGAAGGCGCCGGCGAAGATGTATGCGGACCACCCGGCGAAGAACTGGCTGAGTGTCCCGCGAGCCCGGGCCAGCTGCGAGCCGGGCAGAGCGTAGAGGAACAGTGCGGTGAGGATGACCACAAGGATCGCCCGGAGGTTGGTGGAGAGGAGGTCCTGAACCCGCTCATCGGAGTCGAACCGCCATGCCGGCCAGGCCAGCAGTCGCAGGAACCAGCCGCCCGCCGTGCTCGCGTTGGTGTTGTCCTCGACCCAGTCCCCGTACCAGGGGCTGCCGAAGACAAGGACCAGGATGAGCGCCGCGAGTGTGCCCGCGCCCGTCGTGGTCTTGTAACGGGTGGTCGTAAGAGCCATGGCGCCATAAATGCCCAGCGCGCAGCGACACTCAAACCTGTCGCTATTTCGTTATTTCGGCGCTTCGTCCTGGTGCTTCAGCAAATAGTCGATGAACGCCGCGCGGAGCAGCGGCTCGGACTCGGCGTCGTAGTCCCCGTGACCGGTGAACTCCCGCCACAGCGCCACGGCCTCGTCGATCGTCGGACCCACCGAGTTGGGCGAGCCGTCGAGCACGGTCGCCTCGTCTGCGTCCGGCAGGTGCTTGAGCACGGACCAGAAGAAACCCACGTCCATGCGGCGGCGGGCGTGGGCGAAAGCCCGCTCCCGCAGCTCCTCTGTGGACAGGGCATCCAGCTCAGCGAACGTGGCCTCGGGCATACCGCGAGCTTAGCGGCCGCTGGTCCCCCACCTGTCGCTGTCCCAGGGGTCCGTGCGGGGGCGGTCGACTGGGTCGGCAGGGGTGTGGCCCAGGAGTCGGTGCGGCCGGTGGTCCAGCTCGTGGTCGGCGGGTCGGGCTCGGTCCACTCGTCCTCGTCCAGGCTGTCGTCGCGGGTGCGGGGCCGGCCGTACGTCTCCACGATCCTCGTCACGACCACGCCCACGATCAGGACGCCACCGGCGATGGCGAGGCTGGAGATGTCCCAGTCCATCGCGTCCTCGTACCGGAGGAAGAGGGTGATGAGCACGGCTGCCAGGATCGTGCCGAACACGCCGCCGCGCCGGCCGAAGGCGCTGGCACCGCCGAGCAGGGCGGCGCCGATCGCGAAGGCGGTCCAGTCCAGGCCCGGCGAGGGCACCACCGGCGCGTCCTGGCCGGCCACGAGGAGGACGCCGCCGACCGCGGCGAGCGAGCTGGAGACGACCAGCGCCCCGCCGGTCAGCACCGCGGCCAGGCCGCCGCGGCGGTGCGCCGGGTCGCTGATCGGCCGGAACCGGCCGATCGCCCGCCGCACCGGCTTGATCATGCCGATGAGACCGCCGAGAACGGAGACCGCGGCCACCCCGCCGAAGAGGTACAGCGCCTGGCCGCTCGGGTCGTAGTCGCCCTGCAGGTTGACCGGGGCGCCGCGCTGCTGGATGAAGACCATCGCGGCCAGCGCGCCGGCGAGGGTGACCACCCAGCCGGGCACGTGGAGCGCGCCGACGACGATCGCCATCAGCAGGCCGAGCAGGCCCGCGGCGACCACGGCCTCGGCGGCCGCGACGAGCACGCCCCGGTCGCCTTGCTCCGCGAAGTGGAGGGCGGCCCCGACCGCGATCGGGCCGAGGGCCAGGTTGGGCGCGCCGGCGCGGAGCGTGAGGCTGGCACCGATGGCGAGGAGGCCGAGGCCGGCGGCGAGCACCAGCAACTGGTCGAGCGCGGCGCCGCGGAGCGCGTCCGAGTCGTCGCGGTACAGCAGGAAGGCCACGCCGCCGGCGGCCAGGAGGAGCAGGATCTCCCAGACCACGTGAACCGCCATGCGGTCGCGTCCGGGGTCGCCGTGTGAGGGGTCCTCGAAGACGTCGTCGAGCTCGGCCTGCGAGACGGCGCGGCGCTGGGTCAGCTCCATCGCGTCGGGCTCGCGGAACTCGCCGGCCACCGGAAAGCTGCCGGTCTGGTACGAGGGGGTGCCGCCGAAGCCGGTGTCCGAACCGAAGCGCGAGTCTTCCCGCAGGCCGCCGGTGCCCGTACCGCCGTTGTCACGCCGACGGTAGGCCGGATCGTCGTACGCCATCTCGCGCGCCTCCTGTGGTCGTTCAGCCTGGCTTCGCGCCGCCTAGCTGTACGGATCAGGACGCGCGGCGGATTGAAGCCAGTCAGCCGCACCGTACTCGGGAATACAGGGGCACGTCACCCCCAGTGTCTGCCAAGGACCCGGGGTTGCCCTAGTTGTCTGACGTATCAGACTCGTTGTCATCGTCCGGGCGCTTCGGCACGCGGCAGGAGCGCTCCAGCCACAGCGCCGCGCCGACGAGCGCGAGCGAGGCAACGAGGCCCGCGGTCGCGGCGGGTATGTCGTTGTCGGCCGCACGCGTCCGCTCAAGGAACAGCCAGCCCACGAGCCCCGCGTAGAACCCCGCGAAGATCGCGCCGGCGAGCGAGGACGCCTTGGCGAGCACGACGAATCGGGCCACCGCGAGGGGTCGACGGGCTCACGGCCGGGGCGCCGCTCGATCCGCTGCCGCGTGTTGACCGCGACGTACGCCTCCAGCACGGCAAGTGCCGCCAGCGTCACGGTCGGCAACCACGGCAGCCGCGGAATCTCGCCGTAGAAGCTGCTGATCATCCACCACGCCACGGCCGCCGCTGCCAAGCCGGCCACCACCAGCGTGGCAGGTCGGGTCGGTCCCATTCGCGGCCCCGGCGGCGTGGAGCCGCGCGGTGGAGACTCCGGTTCCATCAGCTCGACTCTAACCGGAGGTCCGGCCGGGGGCTGATCGCGAGGGCGTCCGACGCGAGCGGTTCGGCGTTGAGCAGGTCGGTGAGCCAGCCGTGGCCGGGCAGCTGGCCGTAGGGCTCGATGTCGATCCACGGCCGGAGGACGAACGCCCGCAGGTGCGCGCGGGGATGCGGCAGCGTCAACTCCGGGTCGTCCCGCACCACCGGCTCACCCTCCTCGGACCAGACCGCGATCACGTCGACGTCGAGCGTGCGGGGTCCGAACCGCCGGTCCGGGTCGCGCACCCGGCCCGCCTTCTCCTCGAGGCCCCGGGCGCGGTACAGCCAGTCGCGGGGGTGGCAGCCGGGTCCTGGACGAGCAAGGCGGCATTGAGGTAAGGCGGCTGGTCGTCGTCGCCCCACGGCGGCGTCTCGTACACGCCGGAGGCGACGAGCAGCACGTCCTCAAGCTCCCGGACAGCGGCGCGCAGGTGTGCGACGCGGTCGCCGAGGTTGCTGCCCAGCGACAGGACGGCCCTGGTCACGGACGCCGCCGGGTGATCGTGACCGCGACGTCGGCGAACTCGTGCGGGATCGGGGCCTGCGGCTTGTGCACGGTGACGGTGGCCGCCTCGACCCGCGGATCGGCCAGGCAGACCTCGGCCAGGCGCTCGGCCAGCGTCTCGATCAGGTTGACCGGCTCGCCACCGACCACGGCCACGAGCCGCTCGGCAAGCTCGCCGTAGTGGATGGTGTCGGCCACGTCGTCGGAGCGCGCGGCCGGGGCGAGGTCGACCTCCAGCGCCACGTCGACCAGGAAGTCCTGGCCGCGCTCGCGCTCGAAGTCGTACACGCCGTGGTGGCCGCGCGCCCGCAGGCCCGAGAGCTCGATGCGGTCAGTCATCGCGGGCCAGCCGTGGTGCGCCGGAAGCCGCCCAGACCCTGAGCGCGTCGACGGTGCCGCGGACGTCGTGCACCCGCACGCCCCAGGCGCCGGCCGCCGCCGCCAGCACGCTCGTGGCGACCGTGGCGGCCTCCCGCTCGCCGGCCGGGCGGGGCGTGCCGTCCGGGTCGGCCAGCAGGGAGCCGAGGTACGACTTGCGACTCGCCGCGAAGAGCAACGGGTAACCGAGCGTGAGCAACTCGCCGAGGCGGCGGGTGAGCTGCCAGTTGTGCTCGGCCTTCTTGGCGAAGCCCAGCCCGGGGTCGATCACGAGCCGGTCGGGGCGGACGCCGGCGGCCAGGGCCTCGTCGACCCGCTCGGCCAGCTCGGCACGGACCTCGGTGACCACGTCGCCGTACGTCGCGAGGTCCTGCATGCGCCTCGAGTGTCCCCGCCAGTGCATCAGGATCCAGGGGCAGCCGGCCTCGGCGACCACACCGGCCATGGCCGGGTCGGCGAGTCCGCCCGACACGTCGTTGACAACCGCCGCGCCGGCGTCCAGGGCGGCCGCGGCGACGCTCGCGCGGCTCGTGTCGATACTCAGGGGCACGCCCGCCGCGGCCAGCTCACGAATGACCGGGATAACGCGGCTGACCTCGGTCTCCGCGTCGACACGCTCGGCTCCCGGCCGGGTCGACTCGCCGCCGATGTCGATGAGATCGGCACCCTGGTCGCGCATCTCGATCCCGTGCCGGACGGCGTCGGAACGGCGCACATAGCGTCCGCCATCGGAGAAAGAGTCGGGCGTTACGTTCAGAACCCCGATCACGACGGGACGCGCCGACCGCAGGAGATCAACCGCTCCCGTGGCTGGGCGTGATTCTGTCACGAATAGACGGTACCGACCGGCGACAGAACGCCTGCTCGGCGCCCCGGATTAGCACACATGTTCGAGAACGGATACCATCAGCCACGCCGGTACCACGGGCCACGAGCTTCGTAGCTTGGCAGAAAGGGGGTGCCCCGTACGCTTTGCAATTGCGCATCATTCAGACGTCATAGCTTGAGGAGATGGGCTAAACCAGGACAAAACGCCCAGGAAAGTTCACCCGTACGTGGTGACACCGCAGACACAGAGTGATGGGGCGATCCGCCAACTCCCACCGTCGACGGACGCGCATCGGGGAGGTCTCTTCCAATGAACACCACAGAGCTCGTCGCAGCGGCGTGGAGCACTGCCACGCACGCGGCAGACGTGCTCGCGCTGATACCGGCGGCGGAGCCAGAGCCCAAGGGCATCGCCACCGAAAACATCGTCACCTTCTTCGCCAGCAAGATCGCACCGATCCTGCTGGCCGTCCTCGGCGTGATCTTTATCGGCCGGGCGAGCAAGGGTGAGATATCGAAGGTTTTGACGAGTTCGGCGATCGCCATCGTCGGCCTCGCGTTCATCGCGGGTGCGGCAACCCTGTTCTTCGTCGGTGACTACCTCATCGACCTGATCTTCGAGTAGGTTCGCGGGTTCACTTATGCGGCTGCGTACCGACGACGACATCTACCGGGCTCGCCTGGTGTACCTGGGCCCGCCCGGGTACACGTTGCCCGTCCACCTTCCGTACGCGCAGTACGGCGTCTTCATGCTGCTTGTCCCGCTCTTCATGTTCATTCATTACCTGTTCACGTTCGACGTGGAACTGTTCCCGGCATGGGAGATCGCGCTCGCCGTCGTGACGACGTCCTTCATCTTCAGGTACGTCGATCCCGACCGGCCGGCGCGCATGGTGGTCCGTACCGCACTCACCGACTGGCGGCGTACCCGCGAGCCCGCCACCGAGCAGCGCGACCCTCGCCTGGTCGCGACCCGGATCCGGGTCCGGGAGGAGCTTGTATGAGCGGCACTTATGGCCTCATGTGCGGAGTGATGGCATGACCCCACCCTCCACACCGGGCACCCCTCGTCCGGTCGGCATGCCGGCTGACACTCGTGGTAACGGTGCGCGACCGTCCGACTACCCAGTGTCCGAGGTGGATGAGGACGCCGACGACCTCGTCACCAGCCCCGACCACGGTGCGGTGGCAGTCTTCCAGGCGCCCCACGCCCCCCGCCGGCCCGCCGGCGGGGCCGGCCCGCAGGGCCGCGGCGAGGGTGAGCACGCCGACATCGACTCGCCCTTCCTCGACCTCTTCTCGGGATCTCCAGGGCGTCCCGCACCGCCCCGCGCCGCGGCGACGCGCCCGCCGGCCGCACGGCGCGTGGCCGAGCCGCTGCGCCGCCCCGTCGAGCCGCCCGCCGAGCCCCGGCGCCGGCCGATCGAGGCACCGGCCGTCGAGTCCTCCCCGCGGCCGGTCGAGCCACCGCCGCCCACCGAGGCGTTCACAAACGGCGTGGGCGGGCACGGGATCGGGACGGAGTCGATCGGCTCACCGTCCGATGCCGGGGAGGCACGGCCCGTACCAGATGAGGAAGCTGGACCACCGACCGCGACGCGGCCGCCCGCGCGCACGGAGCGCCCGCCACGCCATGCGGCAGCTGAATCGGAGCTTGAGCCGGTCAACCTGCCCGCGGTGCGCGAGCCCGCGGCCGAGCCCCCGGCCCGGCGCCTGCCGGCCGAGCCCGCGACCACCCGCCGCCGGCCGGAGGAGCGCCGGCCGCGCGAGGAGCCGCCGCGCCCCCGCAAGGAGGTGCGGAAGCGGCAGCAGGAGGTCGCGCCACGCACCAAGCCGGTCCGCCCGCCGAAGATCAAGTTCGCCGACCGCGACCCCGCCGTCAACCTGGCGATCACCGAGATCGCCGGTCACCTCACATTCACGCCCAACACGGTCACCGCGTGGTACTGGCTGCCCGAGGTGCGGTGGGCGTTCCGGCCGGACGCCGAGCGCGAGGCGCTGCTGTCCGCGATCTCCGAGCAGTACGCGGGCCTCGCCGGCTTCCGCCTGCACCTGCGCCGCACCACCCGCCCCTTCCCGGCGGACGAGTGGGCCCGCACGCTCGACGCGCACACGCCGCACCCGCTCGGCGGCGTGTCCGGCGCCACCTCCTGGTCCGACCACCTCGTCGCCGCGCAGCGCCACCTGCTCTCCGTCAACCACGCGGAGGGCCAGACGTACCTCGGCGTGACGTTCGCCCGGCGCAAGCTCGGCGACTCGCTGGTGGAGCGGCTGCTGCGCGCCTTCGGCAAGGGTGTCGCCGAGGGTGAGCGGCGCAAGCTGGGGCGCACGGTCGAGCAGTTCGACGAGGTGCTCGGCGCGTTCGGCATGCGCGGGCGCCAGGTCTCCACGCACGAGCTGGAGTGGCTGCTGTACCGCTCGGTCGCCCTCTGCATGGCGCCGCCCACCGCGCTCTCACCGGTGACCGACGGCCAGTGGGAGCGCGGCGACCTGCTCGCGCTGACCGAGCAGATCGAGCGCTATCGCACGCCGTACGGGTCGACGGTCAAGCTGGTCAACCGCATGACCGGCGAGGAGCGGCACGTCGCCGTCCTCGCGGTCGGCCGGATGGAGCCGCTGGAGATCCCCGAGCGGCACGAGCCGTGGCTCCACTTCCACGAGCGCCTCCCGTGGCCGATGGAGCTGTCGTCCAGAGTGGACGTGCTGGGTTCCGGCGACTCGTTCAAAAACCTCGAGCACCGCCTGCGGATGATCCGCTCGCAGCAGCTCGACTACGCCGAGCACGGCATCGACGCCCCGCCCGAGCTGGAGCGCCTGGCCAAGCGCGCCCTCGTCATCGGCGACGAGATGACCACCGGCCTGCCGGTGGAGTCGGCCCGCGCGCACGGCTGGCACCGCATCGCCGTCGGCGGCCGCACCCGCGAGGAGTGCCTGGAGCGGGCCCGCCGGCTCATCCAGCTGTACTCGCGCGAGCTTCGCATCTCCCTGCAGCACCCGAAAAACCAGGACTGGCTGGCTCGCGAGTTCATCCCGGGCGAGCCGGTCGCCAACACCGGCTACATCCGCCGCATGCCGGTCAAGCTGCTCGCCGCCGCGCTGCCGCAGGCCGCGTCCACGGTGGGCGACCGCCGCGGCGACCTCATCGGCCGCACCGCCGGCACCTGCCGCCGCCCGGTCTTCCTGGACCTGCACTTCCCGATGGAGGTACGCGAGCGCTCCGGCCTCGCCGTCTTCGTCGCCGAGCCGGGCGGTGGAAAGTCCACACTGCTCGGTGCGCTGGGCTACCTGGCCGCCCGCCGCGGCGTGCAGGTCACGCTCCTCGACCCGTCCGGCCCGCTCGCCCGGCTCTGCTCGATGCCGGAGCTGCGCCCCTACTCCCGCGTGCTCAACCTGACCGGTTCGGAGCACGGCACGCTGGCGCCGTACTCGCTGATCCCGACGCCGCTGCGGTCGGAGTTTCCGGCCGGCCCCACGGGCGACCGCGAGTTCGAGATCGCCGTGTCGAACGCACGGGCCGAGCGGCGCATGCTCGTACAGGACATCTGCTCGATGCTCGTGCCGCCACAGGTCGCCCGCGAGGCCTCCACGGCCACGCTGCTGCGCCACGCCGTGCGGCAGGTGCCGGCGGAGGAGACGTCCACACTGGATGACGTGGTCGCCTGCCTGTCCGGGCTCGACGACCACAACGGCAGGGAGCTCGCCAACCTCCTGCTCGACACCGCCGAGATGCCACTCGCGCTGCTCTTCTTCGGACGCCCGCCCGAGGGCCTGCTCGGCGCCGACGCCGCGCTAACCGTGATCACGATGGCCGGCCTCCGCCTTCCGGACCTGAAGATCGAGCGCGAGTACTGGTCGGCCGAGGAGGCGCTCGCACTCCCGATGCTGCACACGGCGCACCGCCTCGCGGTACGCCGCTGCTACGGCGGCTCGATGTCGTCGCGAAAGATGGTCGGCCTGGACGAGGCGCATTTCATGGAGGGCTGGCGCTCCGGCCGGTCGTTCCTTGTCCGCCTCGCCCGCGACTCCCGAAAGTGGAACCTGTCCGCGCTCGTGGCCTCGCAGAACCCCCGCGACATCCTCGGGCTCGACGTTCAGAACCTCGTCTCCACAGTGTTCGTCGGCCGGATCGCCGAGGACGTGGAGATCGCCTCCGAGGCCCTGCGGCTGCTGCGGGTGCCGGTCAACGACGGGTACGAGGCGACCCTGGCGTCACTGTCCAACGTGGACACATCGTCATCGTCGCGGCTGGGCTTCCGGGAGTTCGTCATGCGAGACGTGGATGGGCGCGTACAGAAGGTACGAGTCGACGTGTCGTACGTGGAGGGGTTGCTCGACCACTTGGACACCACACCAACAGGCGCCGCCGCGCCCCAGTCGAACCTGCCCATCGGCACGCCCGACACGGAGGTGTGAAGTGGTACGGCGGGCGACCGCGCTACTTCTCGCCATGCTGGTGGCGGCCGCGACGTCTTTGGTCTGGCCGACGCCAGCTTCAGCCGCGCCAGCTCCGGTGGCGCAGGCCCCGGGTGACCTCTGCACAACCCAGGAATGGCAAGTCGACTTCCGCGCCTGCGTGACGAAGCTCGGCGACGTGGCGGCGGAACGTAAGCAGTGTCTGAAGGCGCCGACGCCGGGTACCCCGGACTCGGGCCTCGCGGGCTGGTTCGCCAGCCAGCCCGAGGCGTCCAAGAAGAACGGTCCGACCGGCCTCTACACCGACTACGGATACGCCGGGTACAGCTACACGACTTATGACGTCGACAACGGCTGCTTGGCGACGCTGACCCATCCCGAGTACAAGTTCACCACCACAATCGCGAACGGTGAGTTCATGATCGCGACAGCGGTCATCGGCGCATCCAACGCGCTGCGCGAGAGGGCGTGGAACCCGGAGTCGATGTGGGGTTGGGCCGATCCGCTGGTGGATCAGGCCACCAAGGCCGTCTACGAGAAGGTCTTCAGCGTCTTCGGCATTGTCACGCTCGGCGTGGTGGGGCTGTACTTGCTGTGGCGCTCCCGGCAGGCGGACATGAGCAACGCGATGACCACCGCTGGGTGGGCGCTGCTCGTGATGGTCGCGGTTACGGCGCTTGCGGCATGGCCGGTGAAATCGGCGAACGTGGCAGACGCGACGCTTGTGAGCACGTTGGGCGTGGTACACGATGCGGTTGGGCCGCGCGCCAAGGATCGCCCGCCGGGGCAGTGCCGCCTGGGCAACCCGGAGGCGTGTACCGATCAGCGGCCGCCAGCGGTGCGTGCCAGCGACACGGCAACCGAGACCATGCTCTACCGCAACTGGCTGCGTGGCGTTCTCGGATCCGCGGACAGCGAAACGGCAAAGAAGTACGGGCCAGCCCTCTACGACGCGAAGTCGCTTAGTTGGCGGGAGGCTGAGCGCCTACGGGCGAACTCGAAGGATCGCGACGCCACCTTCGCCGCGAAGAACGACCAGTGGATGAAGGTCGCCGAGCAGATCAAGACCGAAGACCCCGAGGCGTACGAGTATCTGCAAGGCACAAAGGACATGGAGCGGATCGGCGCCGGCTTCATCGCGGTCCTCGCCGCCGTCCTGTTCGCCATGTTCGACCTGACCGCGTCGCTGCTGGTCCTGCTCGGCTTCCTGATCTTCAGATGGGCGGTCATCGCCGCGCCGATCCTGGGCACCGTCGGACTGATGCGGCCGGCGAGCGCCGGCCTGCGCCGCCTCGCCAACGCCGTCGTGGCCGCCGTCTTCAACATCGCCATCTTCGGTACCGGCGCGGCGATCTACCTGTTCGCCGTTGACCTGATCATGAGCACCCCGACGCTGCCCGGATGGCTTCAGGTGGTGTTGGTCTGGCTCTGCGGGGTGGTGGGCTGGCTCCTGCTCCGCCCCTACCGCCGGATCACGCAGCTCGGCGGCAAAGACAACACCGCGGCGATCACGTCGGCCGGCTCGTGGCACCGCCGCTTCTTCAGGGACATGCGGGAGGCGGCCAAGCTCAACGTCTCCGAGCCCGGCGGCACCGCAGACCCGCAAGTTGGCAAGCGACGGCAGGTAGTCGCCGAACAGACGACGCTGCGGCCCGAGGCACGCGACGAGGATCCCTCGCACTCCAGCACCACGCGCCCAGATGGCCAGGAACGTGCGAACGAGGCAACCTCCCCGAGCCGTCCCCATCCCGCACCGCGGGCCCGGCACCCTCGCGGACGCGCCGGACCACAGAGTGGGTGGAACCGGACCTGCCCGAGCAGCCGCCGTCTTACACGATCTACCGTCCGGGCGGCGAGCCGAGCACCGAACCCACTCCGGCGCCGGCACCCCGGATACGCGCCGAGGCGAGGTGACGGACCGTGCGGCGGGTCGCCCAGCTTGTCCTGCGTGGGCTCCTGCGCTCCCGCGTGGGTGTGGCCTTGGTGCTCGCGATCGTCGTACTCGGCGTGGTCGGAGCGGCAAAGCTCCTCTCTGACTCGTCCGGTGCCCCGCCCGGGTTGAGCGGCGCGCCAAAGCAGCCAATCCTGACCGTTTCCGCCACCATCGCGAACGACGGGCTCGCGTCGCCGGAGCCGACCCCATCACCCAAAATCAGCGAGGGTACCGCCGTCCCGGCGACCGTGGCCGAGGCCTTCGGCCGGGCCTGGGTGAACCATCAGGACGTGACGGCCGAGGAATGGTACGCCGGCCTCCTCCCGCACTGCACGGAAACTCTGGCCGAGAAGCTGGCGGGGGTGGACCCGGCGGGCGTGCCAGCTGATCGCCTCACCGGCAAGCCGGTCCTCATCCCCTACGCCGACCAGATCGTCGACGCGACCATCCGGGTCGACTCCGGCCTGCTGCGCCTGCGCTTGACCGCGGTGGAGGGTCGCTGGCTCGTCGACGGCATCGACTGGGAACGCGTATGACCGACATGGTGGGTGTAGCCCGCCGGCCCACGCGTCGTGTCGGCCTCGCCGTGGCAATCCTCGCCGCGTTCGCGCTGCTCTGTTGTGGTGGTGGGATCGGTTCCTACCTGCTCACGGACGATGGCGGCGCCGACAGCAGCCTTTTCAACAGCTTTGGCTGCGGTGAGGGTGGAATCGTCGACGCGTCGAAGCGGATGCCCAGCGTGGGCGCCTACGGCGAGGCCCAGATCCGCAACGCGGCGATCATCGTCAACGTCGGCTCCGACATGCGGGTGCCTTTCCGCGGCTGGGTCATCGCGGTGGCGACGGCCATGCAGGAGTCGGCACTCTCGAACCTCCCCCACCTCGGCGCCAAAAACGACCACGACTCGGTCGGGCTGTTTCAGCAGCGTCCAAGCCAAGGATGGGGCACTGCGAAACAACTGCAGGATCCGGAGTACGCGTCGCGGAAGTTCTACGAGAAACTGGTCACCATCGAAGGCTGGCAGCAGATGGCGCTGACTGACGCGGCGCAGCGGGTGCAGGTGAGCGCCTACCCGGACGCGTACGCGAAGCACGAACCGATCGCCATCCAGATCGTCAACCTGCTGACCGGCGGGGCCGCGCGCGCGGCGGGCAACAGCACCAAGGCCAGGTGCGCGACCGGTGGCGAGATAGCCGCCTCGGGCTGGACGGTGCCAGTGCGGGCCCTGATCGTCTCCGGCTTCCGCACGGCCGAGCGCCCCGACCACGACGGCGTAGACCTGGGCGCCGGCCGCCACACCCCAATCCGCGCGGCGGCGGCCGGCCAAGTGATCACGTCTCGCTGCGACACCGACCCATCCGGCAGCCTCTGCAACCACGACGGCTCGCCGTCCACTCCAGGCTGCGGCTGGTACGTCAAGGTGCGGCACGCGGGCAACTTCGTGACCATGTACTGCCACATGATCTACCGTCCGAAGGTGAAGGTCGGCCAGATGGTCGGCGCCGGCCAGGAGCTCGGCTACGTCGGAACAAGCGGCCATTCGTCGGGCCCGCACCTACACTTCGAGGTCTACGACTCAGGCAGGGGCGACAAGATCGACCCAGTCGACTTCATGCGAAACGTCGGCGCGCCGTTGGGCGGCACCCCGTGAGCCGGGACCGCCGGCCGGACCCGTTCGCGGAGAGGCACGAGCAGTCAGTGTCCGCACCAAAGTCGATCGTTCCGACTCCGGCCCTCACTCAGGACGATCTCCGCGGCCGGCGGGTCATCGTGGGCGCGCCCGGCCTTGGCTGGCGTGCAGATCTTCGAGCCGACGAGAAAGTCGTGCAGGGCAGCCGCACATACGTTCCGGTGATACCCGAACAGGACTGGTATCGGGCCGAACTGGAGCAAGTCGAGGTCTTCGCGCCCCTCGTGCCGGTGGAGCGTGTATGGGTTGAGAAGCTGGCTTTCTTGCAGGACGGCGATGGCGTATCCAACCCCGCACCCAAACATCTCGTCTCGCTCGACGCCCCACCGGAACAACACCCGATAACTGCCGTGGACGCACGGCGGATCACCGGACGCCGCTTGGTCCAGGTAATCGACGGTGTCGAACGACGCGATCTGCGAGCGGTTACGGAAACCTACTCCAGTGCCGATGGTGAAATCTGCATAAGGATCGCAACAGAACTCGAATGGTATCGCTGGGTGTGGAGTGGGCAGCATCCGAAGACGCTCGAGGTGCCAGCACGCCTGCTATGGCTGGAGTGACCCGCTAGAGCCGCGTAGCCCCGCAGACCCGCCAACCTCCCTCATCAACTAGATCGAAACGCCAGTCCTGCAGGTCCTTCTCTGTACCATCGGAAATAGTTCGGCTTATCTCCGTGGTCACAGTGGCGCGCCCTGACATCTCTTGTACGATCAATGCCCCCAGGAGATTACGATCGTAATCGAGTATTGTTTCTCTTGCTCTTCTATCTGGGCCCTAAAGGCGCGCATAGGAGCAAGGCTTCCGTCGTCGCGGCAGGAGTATAGGTCTACCCGGACATCGTTGCGTTCTAGAAGTAGCGCGCGCAGATAGTTAGATACAGCGACATCCGGAGAGCTGCGGTCCGGTTCTGTCGCGTCGCGGTAGGCGACGAACGCTACCCCCGCGCCCCCGCACACAGCAGCGCCAGCGCGCCCGCAACCAGCAGCACCACCAAGCGGCCCGCGCGGAGGGTTGTTTTGCTTCCGCCCAAGGTGGTGGTTGGCGGCGAAGGGCGAGAAGCGTCCACGCACCGAGGTTAGCTGGCTCCACCGGCCGGTGCTGGAAGGCTTGGCCGCGCCGGGCGCTGTACGTCATCCGTGGCAAGCCGGACCATTCGGGCATTGAAACCTGTCCGAGTGGAGCGTGGCTGGCAACAGGCCCAATGGCGTCCGCCCTGAAGGGGGCGTGCTGGGATACCGTCTCTGTCCGAGGGAGGTGAGCGGCTGTGCCGAACGCTAAAGCGCGGTTGACTCACGCCGCCGCCTTGCATCGGCAGGCCGCCACCACCGCGGCGGCTGCGGCTGGTGCCCTTGAGCGGTTTCAGCCGGCCCCGCCGGACCTGCGCGAGCAGCACGAGCTGGCCGAGCGGCTGCGTGCGGCGGCCGCTGCGCTCGTGCCGGGGTGGTTGGGCGCGCCGCTCGACGCGCAGTCGGAGGACACGCCGCTCGGCGGGCCGCGCCTGCCGCAGTTCGTGCGGATCGGGATGGCGCAACCGCTTGACGACGCACGCTTTCCGGCGGTCGTGCCGCTGCTCGGCACCGGCCACCTCACCGTCGACGCGGACGCCCGTGACCCGCGGGTCGCCGGGCTGCTGCGGGCGCTCCTGCTCCGGCTGCTGGCCTCCTCACCGGCCGGCTCGCTGCTGGTGCGCGCGGTCGACGCGGCCGGAGCGGGGCTGATCTTCGGGCCGTTCGCGGCGCTGTCTGACGCGGGCCTGATGCCGCCGCCGGTCACCGACCGAGGTGGGTTGCGGGCCGTTCTCGCCGAGGCCGAGCAGTGGGTACGCCCCGCGCGGCCGATCACCGCCCGCCACTCGCGCCGGGATCGCACGCTGCTGCTGGCGATCGCGTCGCTGCCGGAGCTCACCGAGGGTGCGGACCTGGCGCGGATCGCCGCGCTGGCGCAGCACGGTCCCGAGGCGGGGCTGCACCTGATCGTCGCGGGTTGGCCGCCGCCCCCGCTGACCGAAGACACCACCCAGCCACCGCTGCCGCGCACCACGATGATCACGCTGCGCAACCCGTACGCGATCATCGGTGATCCGCCCGCCGCGCGGTTTGGCAGCAGCGCCGAAAACAAGGGGCTCAACGCGCCGGTCTTCCTCGACGAGGACCCGCCGGCGCACCTCTTCGAGCGGGTCTGCCAGGAGCTTGCCGAAAAGTCGGCGACCCAGTCGCGCCTCACGCTCGGCGACGTGCTGCCGGATGGCGAGTTGTGGACCGAAGACTCCTCCGAGGGTGTCGCCACCACGGTCGGGCACGACGGCGACACCGCCGTCACGCTCCAGTTCAACGATCTCACTCCACATTGGATGATCGGTGGACGGTCCGGCGCCGGCAAGACGGCGTTCCTCATCAACGTGCTCTACGGCCTCGGCTGCCGCTACTCGCCCGGCGAGCTGACCCTCTACCTCCTCGACTTCAAGGAGGGCGTGTCGTTCGCCGAGTTCGTGCCGAGCGCGCGTGACAAGACCTGGCTGCCGCACGCGCGGGCCGTCGGCGTCGAGTCCGACCGGGAGTACGGCGTCGCCGTCCTGCGCGAGCTCGACGCCGAGATGACGCGGCGCTCCGTGGCGTACAAGCGGGCCGGTGTCACCCGCTTCAGCGACCTCCGCCAGCAGCGGGCGATGCCGCGGATCATCTGCGTGATCGACGAGTTCCAGGTGCTGCTGACCGGCAGCGGCCCGCTGACCACCGAGGCGGTGAGCCTGCTGGAGTCGCTGGCTCGCAAGGGCCGGTCTTACGGCATCCATCTCGTGCTCGCCAGCCAGACCGCGCTCGGCGTCGAGGCGCTCTACGACAAGCGCGACTCGATCTTCGGCCAGTTTCCGGTACGCGTGGCGCTGCCCGGCGGTGGCGACGTGCTCGAGCCGACCAATGACGCCGCGGCCGGCCTGCCCCTCGGCACCGCCGTGGTCAACACCGCCGGCGGCCTCGGCGGGCCGCGCGGCGCCACGCGGGGGCACGAGCGGACCATCCGCTTCCCCGACCCGCACGCGGACCGCGCGGCGCTCGACGCGGTACGCCGGCGACTTTGGGACGCGCGACCGGACACCTCCAAGGCGCCGTCGGTGTTCGAGGGCTACGCACACCAGTACCTCGACGAGGACCCCACCTACCGCGCCGCGCTGGCCACCACGCCGGCCCGGCCGTCCGCGCTGGTGGGCCGCGTGATCGACGTACCACTCTCGACCGCTGCCTTCCCCCTGGACGCCTCGCCTGGGCGGCACCTGGCCATCCTCGGGCCGAGCACCTACGGCGCGGACCTGCTAGACGCCGCGGCCCGCAGCCTGGCCGCGCACCATGCCGCCGGCACGGCACGGTTCGTCGTCTCGTCGCTTGTCGCCGACGGCGACGCCGTCGCCCGCGCGCTCACCGCGCACCTCGCCGAGACCCAGGACGCCGAGTACGTCGAGGGCGCCGCACTGACCGAGGCGTTCGAGACAAAAGAGTCGGCGTACCTGATCGTCTTCGGCATGGACGCGATCAGGAGCGGCACTCTGCCGCGAGATCTCCTGCGCGATGGGCCGGGGCGGGGTGTACACCTGCTGTCCTGGTGGCGAGGATTGCGCCGCTTCACCGAGGAGGCGGGCGGCAGCGCGGCCCGCGAGGAGGTGGCTGGGATGGTCTTCCTCAACGTGCCCGGTCCCGAGGTGTCACTCCTGCTCGGCCAGCACGTCGACTGGCAGCCGCGGCCCAACCGCGCCCTGCTCCACGACCGCCACGCCGACCGCACCACCGTGATCGTCCCCTTCGTGCGACCGGAGCGCGACGAATGAAACCGACTGCCGGATGAGGACCAACGACGAGGCCTGGAACGAGTACCTGACCGCTGCCCAGCGCCTCGACGCGGTCCGCCGGGGCGTGGCCGCCGCCGCTGGCGAGCAGGCCCAGACGGTGCGCGCCGCGCACGAGGAGCTGGCCGGGGTCCGCGCGCGGCTGGCACCGCAGCGGGCCAAGCTGCTGGCCCAGGGTGTACCCGATGCCGCTCTGCAGCCATCACCCGCGGACGTGGCCGGTGCCGCGCATGCCATGGCGGGTGGACCACCGGCGGTGCTGGCGGCGCTGCGGCAGGCCCGCGCCACCGCGAACGCCGCGGACGCGACCGAGCACGGCGCCATGCCGATCGGGTCGCGCGGGGAGACGCCGGCCTGGCTGCGCAACCTGATCGTGTACGGGCCCTTTGCGGTCGTGGTGCTGATCGTGCAGGTGGCCCTCTACCTCACGGCCGACACCGACCTCGTGCTTTACGCCGTCCTCTGTGGACTGACGATGCCCGCGGCCGCGTTCGGGCTGGGGTGGCTCACGATCGGCCTGGCGTTCGTCCCGCCGGCGGGCGAAAAGGTCGACCGCACGCCACTGTTCGGTGTGGCGGTCTGTTTTGCGCCGATCATCGCGACCTGCATGGGCGTCGGCCTGCTCAACCTGGTGAGATAGGCACCATGCCGAGTGTCGAAGAGGTCAAGGCGCAGGTGGCCGCGTCGGTCGACCAGACCAGCCGGGCGGTGGCCAGCCTGCGTGGCGTGACCGACCAGCTCGACGAGGCCCTGGCCCGGCTGCGGCTGACCACTGTCGGCGCCGTGCACCCGAGCGTGCTGGACGCGATCTCGCGGCTGGAGCAGGCGAAACAGCGGCTGGACGAGGCGCAGACCCTCGCCCGCGGCGCCATGGACGCCGCCGACCGCTTCCGCGCGATCATCTAGCCGGCGCAGCTGGCGGTTGGGCTCAGATCGACCACCGCGGAGGGCGAGGCCGCGGGAGCGACGGTCTGGACCACGACGGACGCCGCGGTAGCCCGGATCATTTGAAATAGAAGGATTTGCCCGCGTCCGCGCCAGCTGCGGACCGTTCACTCCCGTGGGCACCGCGGAGGCCGGCGGCGAGCTGGCGCTCGCCGAAATCCCCGCCCTCCGCTGCCGGGTCCGCGGGACAAGCCCGATCGCGCGGTCAGCCCGCCATGATGAGGCTCATCGCCTCGGCGCGGGACTTTGCGTCGCGCTGGAGGAGGCCGCGCACGGCGGAGGTGATGGTCTTGGCGCCGGCCTTCTGGATGCCGCGCATGGCCATGCACATGTGCTCGCACTCCAGTACCACGATCACGCCACGGGGCTGGAGCCGGTCCATCAGCAGATTGGCGATCTGGGCGGTCAGCCGCTCCTGGACCTGAGGGCGCCGGGCGTACACCTCGACGAGCCGGGCGAGCTTGGACAGGCCGGTGATGCGGCCGTCGTCGCCCGGGATGTACCCGATGTGCGCGACTCCCCGGAACGGCAGCAGATGGTGCTCGCACAGCGACATCACCTCGATGTCGCGGACCAGCACCAGCTCCTCGTGGTTGGCCTCGAACGCGGTGGTCAGCACCTTCCGCGGATCGACGCGCAGGCCGGCGAAGAGCTCGGCGTAGGCTCGCGCGACCCGTGCCGGCGTACGCTGCAGGCCGTCGCGGTCCGGGTCTTCACCGACGGCGATCAGGATCTCGCGTACGGCCTTTTCGATCCGCGCGAGGTCGACGGCCTCCTCGACCGGGCCACCGCTCAGCTTGCCGTCGACGAGCCGGGCCGCCAGATAGTCCAGGGCGTCGTCGCCGTCGCCATCAGGCTCGGTCGACGACGCCCCAGCGTCGGTGGTCTTCAGTGGGAACCGTCCGAGGAGTTGGGAGACCCCCGCCCACGGTGGCCTGCGCGCCGTCGGCCTGGGCCTGCGCCTTCAGCGCGTCCTTCTCGCCCGGCGTCAACACCGGCGGCTCGTTGGAGGGCTGGCGCTTGCCGAAGCCGTTGTACGGAGCCATCGGCGGCCGCTTGACCACGCGAGCGCAGATGCGGGCCATGTCGGTCTGGGAGATGGTCTCCTTCTCCATCAGCTCCAGCACGAGGCTGTCGAGCACGTCGCGGTACTCGACCAGGATCTCCCACGCCTCGTCGTGAGCCAGCTCGATCAGCGCCCGCACCTCGGCGTCGATCTCGGCGGCCACCGCGTCGGAGTAGTCCTTTTCGTGGCCCATGGTCCGGCCGAGGAACGGCTCGTCGCCGCTCGTGCCGTACTTGACCGCGCCGAGCTTGGAGCTCATGCCGTACTGCGTGATCATCGCCCGGGCCAGCGCGGTGGCCTTTTCGATGTCGTTGCCCGCGCCCGTGGTCGGCTCGTGGAAGACAAGCTCCTCGGCCGCCCGGCCACCCAGCGCGTACGCCAACGTGTCGATCATCTCGGCCCGGGTCTGGGTGTACTTGTCCTCGGTCGGGAGGACCAGCGTGTGACCCAGCGACCGGCCGCGGGACAGGATCGTCACCTTGTGCACCGGAGCGGAGTGCGGCAGCGCATACGCGACCAGGGCGTGACCGCCCTCGTGGTACGCGGTGATCTTCTTTTCGTGGTCGCTCATGACCCGGGTGCGGCGCTGCGGGCCGGCCACCACGCGGTCGATCGACTCTTCGAGGTTGTCGTTGGTGATCGCGCGCTTGTCGTGGCGTGCGGTCAGCAGCGCGGCCTCGTTGATCACGTTGGCCAGGTCGGCGCCGGTGAAGCCCGGCGTGCGGCGGGCGACCGAGTCGAGGTCGACATCGGGCGTGAACGGCTTGCCCTTGGCGTGCACCCGCAGGATCGCCTTGCGGCCCTCCATGTCCGGACTGTCGACGGCGATCTGCCGGTCGAAGCGGCCGGGACGCAGCAGCGCCGGGTCGAGGATGTCGGGCCGGTTGGTGGCGGCGATCAGGATGACGCCGCCCTTGGTGTCGAAGCCGTCCATCTCGACGAGGAGCTGGTTGAGCGTCTGCTCGCGCTCGTCGTGACCGCCACCCATGCCGGCGCCGCGGTGGCGGCCGACGGCGTCGATCTCGTCGACGAAGACGATCGCCGGTGCGTTGGACTTGGCCTGCTCGAACAGGTCGCGGACCCGGGAGGCACCGACACCGACGAACATTTCGACGAAGTCGGAACCGGAGATCGAGTAGAACGGCACGCCCGCCTCGCCGGCCACCGCGCGCGCCAGCAGGGTCTTGCCGGTACCGGGCGGGCCGAAGAGCAGCACGCCCTTCGGGATCTTGGCGCCGAGCGCCTGGTACTTGGCCGGGTTTTGCAGGAAGTCCTTGATCTCGTGGAGCTCCTCGACGGCCTCTTCGGCGCCGGCCACGTCGGCGAACGTGGTCTTCGGCGTGTCCTTGGTGATCATCTTGGCCTTGGACTTGCCGAAGTTGAGCACCCGGGAGCCGCCGCCCTGCATCTGCGACATGAAGAGCAGGAGCAGGATCACCAGCACCGCGATCGGCAGCAGGTTGACCAGCAAGGTGAGGAAGACGCTGTCTTCGGAGACCTCGGTGTTGACCGGGCCCTGGATCCGGCCGGCGCTCTGCGCCTCGAGGACGTCGTTCCAGATGTCGTCGCCGACCTCGTACGGGAACTGCGCCTGGATCTTGTCGGTCTCGGTGTCACCGAACTTGGCCCTGTTTTGCAGGTCAAGCTGGAGCGTCTGCTCCTTGTCCTTGAAGACTGCCTTCTTTATGCCGCCCGTCGAGTTGAGCTGCTGGAGCGCCACAGAGGTGTCCACCTTGTGGTAGCTCGGGCCGCTGGTGAAAAACGAGCTGAGCGCAATCGCACCGATGATCACCAGGATGATCCAGACCACCGGGCGGCGGAAGAAACGCGTACGTTCCATACTGTTGTCGAGCGCGCTTGGCGCCCGGACCCTCCTGATCGACGTCCTGACCGTCTGATTACGTGTGCCGCAAGATCTACGGCCGCCGCGGCCGCCTCGTCAGCGATCGCGACACTCACTTCGGGGTGTTCGCCTCAGCGCCGACGAGCCACGCCATCGGTCATTCGAAGGTACACCCCGCAGGGCACGCTGCGGCTCCCGGATCAGGCGCCGCACTAGCAAACTGCGCAAACGAGGCGCAACGTCGCCGCCCCGCTGGACATTTTCGCAGGTGGCGGAGCTTCCTGAGAGTAGGCTGTGCGTTCCCGCCCAAATGGACATCTGGCCTTAAGCGCGGGCGTACACGTCAGGCTTGAGCACGCCCACGAAGGGCAGCTCGCGGTAGCGCTCGGCGAAGTCGAGCCCGTAGCCGACGACGAACTCGTTGGGGATGTCAAAACCGACGTACTTGACCGGGATCGACACCTTCACCGCCTCCGGCTTGCGCAGCAGCGTCACGACCTCGACACTCGCCGCCTTGCGGGAGGCCAGGTACCGCAGCAGCCAGGAGAGCGTGAGCCCGGAGTCGACGATGTCCTCGACCACGACCACGTGCCGCCCGGCGACGTCCCGGTCGAGGTCCTTGAGGATGCGCACGGTGCCCGACGAGGTGGTGCCCTGCCCGTACGACGAGACGGCCATGAACTCGAGGTCGGCGGCCGGACCATGCCGGCCGAGCGCGCGGGCGAAGTCAGCCATGAACATCACGGCGCCCTTGAGCACGCAGACAAGCAGGAGTCCGTCTTCGACCGTTGTGTAGTCGGCGGACACCTGCTTGGCGAGCTCTGCGATTTTTTCTCGGATCTGCGCTTCGGTGATGATCACACGATCGATGTCGGCGTCGTACCAGGAGCCGTCGGTCATTGCCTAAGCCTGCCGTATGCGGCTCCTGGCCCTTCGCCCGGGTCATGGCCGTCGCGGGCCACGTGGGCTGCGGGTTAGGCCCTCGTCTGGGCCCGGCACAGCCCGGCAAGGATTTTCCCAACAGGGCCTAGATCAGCCGCGGGCGGCTGCGCCGGCGACCGCTTTCGGAGGGCTTCCAGTCCGCGGAGTCGCGGCTGTCGGAGGTCCACCCGAAGATCGAGGCGATCGCGAGGACGACGAAGAACAACAGGAGTACGAAGAGTTCCATGGCGGCTCAACCTTCCCGAAGGTTTGGGTCTCTCTTTGAGGTCTGCCGCCGGTGCGCACCGGACGTCTGTATCTAGTTTCCGCCGCACCCCCGAGCGAGCCCAGTGGCAGCAATGCCATTGACCCTTAAAATCCTGCCAAGTCTGGAGTAGGGTGGCAGCATGCTTCGCAACGTGGCAGTAATCGTGTCCGACGGGGTCGCCGCCTTCGAGCTCGGCGTGCTCTGTGAGGTCTTCGGCACCGACCGGTCGGACGACGGCTTCCCGCTGTACCGCTTCGATGTGTGCAGCTCAGACGGCAAGCCGGTGCGCACGAAGTCGGGCTTCGAGATCTCGCCCGAGTCCGACCTGACCGCGGTCGAGACGGCCGACCTCGTGGCGGTGCCCGCCCACGGCGACGGCTTCCTCATCCCGCCGGACGTGCTCGACGCGCTGCGCCGCGCGAACGCCCGCGGGGCGTACGTGATGAGCGTCTGCTCCGGCTCCTTCGTGCTCGGCGAGGCGGGGCTGCTCGACGGGCGGGACTGCACCACCCACTGGAAGTACGTGGACGAGCTGCAGGAGCGCTTCCCGAAGGCGAAGGTGCACTGCGACTCGCTGTACGTGCAGGACGGCAACCTGCTCACCAGCGCCGGCACCGCCGCGGGCATCGACGCGGCCCTGCACCTGGTGCGCCAGGAGCACGGCTCGGCGCTGGCCACCAAGCTCGCCCGCCGCATGGTCGTGCCGCCACACCGCGACGGTGGCCAGCGGCAGTACGTCGAGGCCCCGATGCCCAAGACACCCGAGGCGGCGACGCTGGAGCCCGTGCTCACCTGGCTGATGACCCACCTCGACCAGACGGTCACGGTGGACGAGCTGGCCGCGCGGGCGCACATGGCACCGCGGACGTTCGCCCGCCGCTTCCGGGCCGAGACCGGCACGACGCCGCACGACTGGCTGACCAACCAGCGGGTGCTGCTCGCCCGCCGGCTGCTGGAGGACACCGACCTGGGCGTCGAGGCGATCGCGACCCGCGCCGGGTTCGGCGACACGGCCACGATGCGCCACCACTTCACCCGGCGGGTGGGCGCGACGCCGCAGGCGTACCG
The DNA here is from genome assembly GCF_011764425.1 of Phytohabitans houttuyneae. Taxonomy (NCBI): domain Bacteria; kingdom Bacillati; phylum Actinomycetota; class Actinomycetes; order Micromonosporales; family Micromonosporaceae; genus Phytohabitans; species Phytohabitans houttuyneae. The sequence continues at coordinate 4,547,770 of NZ_BLPF01000001.1, read as the reverse complement.
CACGACGTTCCGGGAGCGCGAGCCGGCGGCCTAGTAGCCGGCGGCGCAGCCGTCCGCACGTGGTTCGGAGCCTGCCACGTATCCGCCGCCGGGGAGGCGCCAGATCGCCTGGCCGTACCCGAAGGTGGAGGGCTCGCGCACGACGGTGAGCTCGTGGCCGCGGGCCTCCAGGTCGGACAGTGTCGCCGGGTCGGACAGTCCTTCCTCGACGAGCACGGCGCGGCCGGACCGCCAGTACCAGCGGGGTGCACCGAGCGCCGCCTGCGGGTCGAGGCCGTCCACGGTGGACGTGATGAGCTGGAGGTGGCCCTGCGGCTGCATGTGCCCGCCCATCACGCCGAACGGCCCGACCGGGGCACCTCCCCTGGTCAGAAAGCCGGGGATGATCGTGTGGAAGGGGCGGCGGCCGGGCCCGACCCCGTTCGGGTGGTCCGGGTCGGCGCGGAAGCCGAGGCCGCGGTTCTGCAGGCCGAAGCCGTAGCCGGGTACCGCGACAAATGACCCGAAGCCCATGTAGTTGGACTGGATGAGGCTCACCATCAGGCCTTCCGCGTCGGCGGCGCAGAGGTAGACGGTGCCGCCGCGGGCCGGGTCGCCGGCCGCCGGTACCGCGGCGCGCTCACCGATCTCGGCGCGGCGGGCGGCAAGGTAGTCCGGCGCGAGCAGCGCCGAGGGCGGTACGACCACCCGATCGGGGTCAGCCACATAGGCGAACGCGTCGGCGAAGCCGAGCTTCATCGCCTCGATCTGCCAGTGCAGGCGCTCGGCCGGCGGCAGCGCGCCGAGGTCGACACCGTCAAGGATGCCGAGCCCGATGAGCGCGGCGACGCCCTGCCCGTTGGGCGGCAGCTCCCACACCTCGTGCCCCCGGTAGCCGACAGAGATCGGCTCGACCCAGCTCGACGAGTGCGCGGCGAGGTCGTCGGCGGTGATCAGCCCACCGGTCCGCGCGGCGTGCTCGGCCAGCGCGGACGCCACCTCTCCGGTGTAGAAGGCGTCGGCGCCGGTCTCCGCGATCAGCCGCAGGGTGCGCGCGGCGTCCGGGTTGGCCCACCGCTCACCCACACCGGGGGCGCGCCCCGCGCCAGTGGTGAAGATCCGGCCCCACTCGGTGTACTCCTCGCCGGCCAACTCCTGGTACTCGGCAACCGAGCGGGCCCAGGCGCCGGCGATCTCGGATGAGACCGGGTAGCCGCGTTCGGCGTACGTGATCGCGTCGGTGAAGAGGTCGGCGAAGGGCAGCGCGCCGAATCGGGCGTGCAGGTCGCGCCAGCCGGCGGGAGCGCCCGGCACGGTGACCGGCGGCCACCCCCGCTCCGGCATGCCGCCGGGCACCAGGTCGGGCGTGAGGGCGGCGGGCGAGCGGCCCGAGGCGTTGAGGCCGTGCAGGCGGGTGCCGTCCCACACGATCGCGAAGAGGTCGCCGCCGATGTCGTTGGAGCCGGGCTGTACGACTGTCAGCGCGATGGCGGTGGCGACCGCAGCGTCGACCGCGTTGCCACCGCGGCGGAGCACGTCGAGGCCGGCCGAGGCGGCCAGTGGCTGGCTTGTGGCGACGGCGCCGCGCGGGGCGTACAGCGGCTTGTGGCGGTGAAAGATCACGTGAGCAGCGTGCCGCGCCGGGCCACCGCGATACCACCGGGCAGATGCACCGGTCCTTGGCCGCGCCAGGCGGTGACGAGCGCGTCAAGCGCCGCGACGTGGCGGTGCGAGAGCGCCGCGGGAGGCGCGCCGCGCTCGCGGGCCCAGGCGTGCAGCACTCGGGTACGCACGGCGTCGGGCAGCCGCCGCAGCTCGGCGACGTCCAGCGCGCTGTCCTGGCGGCGGGCACGCTCCAGCGCGGCGCGGGCCAGCTCGTCGAGCGCGGCGGCGTCGGCGGCGAGCAGGCGAGCGGTGCGGGCGAGGTTGTCGACCACCCCGGCACCGAGCGCCTCGACGAGGGCGGGCAGCGCGGCGGAGCGGACGCGGGCACGCGCGTACGCCGGGTCGGTGTTGTGCGGGTCTTCCCAGGGGCTCAGGCCGAGGGCGGCACACGCCTTGCGGGTGTCCTCTCGGGACACGTCGAGCAGCGGGCGCAGCAGCGCCACACCGCCGACCTCACGCCGTACCGGCATGCCCGCCATCCCCCGCGGACCCGAGCCCCGCGCAAGCGCGAGCAGCACCGTCTCGGCCTGGTCGTCTCGGGTGTGTCCGAGCAGCACCGCGCTCGCGCCGAGCCGGATGGCCGCTTCGGTGAGTGCCGCGTAGCGCGCGTCCCGGGCGGCCGCCTCGGGACCGCCCGCGCCGGACACGGTGACGGTCGCGACCTCCACCGGCGCCAGGCCAGCCGACGCCGCCCACGCGGCAACGGCGGCCGCCCGCTCGGCCGAGCCGGACTGGAGCCCGTGGTCGACGGTCACCAGCCCGGCGGGCAGCCCTTGGCGGGGCGCCACGAACGCGGTCGCCGCGGCGAGCGCCAGCGAGTCGGCGCCACCGGAGCAGGCGACAAGCACCGTGCCTTCGACACCTCGCAACGCCTGGCGGACCGCCGTGCGGACGGCGGCCACCGGCGGCGCGAGCGCGGCCATCGACGTGGGTCAGGCGGCCTGGGGGTGGACCCGCGCCACCCAGGCGTCCGGGTCGCCCAGCTCCTCGACGCGGGGGAGGGTGAGCGGCGAGCTGAAGACCTTGTTGAAGCCGGGCATGCCGACCCGCTCGACCACGCCGTGCACGAACTTGCGACCCTCCGCGTACTGCCGCATCTTTACGTCGACGCCGAGGAGCTTGCGGATCGCCTTCTCCAGCGGAGTGCCCGCCTCGCGGCGCCGGTTGAACTTGGCCCGGATCTGCTCGACGCTCGGGATCACCTCGGGGCCGACGCCGTCCATCACGAACTCGGCGTGCCCCTCCAGCAGCGTCATCAGCGCGGTCAGGCGGTCCAGCACCGCGCGCTGGCCGGGGGTCTGCACGAGGTCGAGCACGCTGACCCGGCTGTCCGGGTTGCGCACGGCGTCGGAGAGGGTGGCGACGCTGCGCCGGATCCGCTCCAGGAAGTGCTCGCTGCCGGCCTGCGAGGCATCGACGAACGCCTGCACCTCGCCGAAGAAGTGGCCGCGCATCCACGGCACGGCGGTGAACTGGACGCGGTGGGTGACCTCGTGCAGGCACACCCAGAGCCGGAAGTCGCGGGTGTCGGCTTGGAGCTTGCGCTCCACCTCGACGATGTTCGGCGCGACAAGGAGCAGCTGGCCGGGGTCGGCGGAAAAGACCTCGTACTGCCCGAGGACCCGGCCGGAAAGGTAGGCCAGCACGGTGCCGGCCTGCACGCCGGTGAGGCGCGAGCCGATCGCGTCGGTGATGGCACCCGGCTGCTTGTCGCCGGCGAGCCGGCTGACCAGCGGGGTGACCACCTCGCGGAGCCCGGCGATGTTGATCGCCGCCCAGTCCTTCCGGTCGACGACCTGCACCGGAGGGTGGGAGACCTGGGACCGCAGCCCCGTGTATGAGGAGACGATCTCCGCCGCCTCGTCAGTGAGCCGCCGGAGATCTGCGACAACATCGGTGGCCTCGTCGTACGAGACTCTCGGGCCCGCCTTGCCCAGCGCGCCCGCGGTGGCGGCGGCCAGGTCCCAGTCCACGAACTGCGCCATCACCCCAAGGTACCCGGGCTATGCGCAACCGCATCCCGCGAGCGTTGTGGTGATCTTGTCAAGGCCGGCTTCGGCGCGGTCTTTGCCGACCGGCACCTTGTCCGCCAGGACCGCGAAGGCCAGCAGGCGGCCATCGGCGGTGGTCACCACGCCGGAGATGGCGTTGACCCCGCCGAGCGTGCCGGTCTTGGCCCGCACGGCACCGGCGCCCGCCCGGTTGTCGGCGGCGGGACTGCGGTACCGCTCGCGCAGCGTGCCGGACCAGGCCGCCACCGGCAGGCCGGCCATCAGCCCGGAAAGCTCCGGGTGCGAGCCGCCGGCCGCGAGGCGCAGCACATCGGTGAGCAACGTCGGGCTCAGGCGGTTTTTCCGGGACAGGCCGCTGCCGTCCGAGAGCGCGACCTCCGCGGCGGGCAGGCCGAGATCCGCGAGTACCGCCTTCGTGGCGGCCGCGCCTCCCGCGTACGACGCGGGGAGGTCCTTGGCGATGGCGACCTGCCTGGCCAGCGTCTCGGCCACGACGTTGTCGCTGTCGATCAGCATGATCTCGACGAGGCGGAGGATCGGGGGCGACTCGACCTTGCCCAGCTCGGTGCCGGGCGCCGGCCCGGTACCGGCCTGTGTGGCCTCGGCGCTCGCGCCGGGCGCGCCCGCCGGGGCCTTGCCACTGGTCACCGCCGACGCCTTGAGCCCCAGTGCTCGGGCGAACGCCTGGCCGGCGGCGATGTCGGGCTTTGCGTAGCGCTCGGCGTACCCATGAGTGATCTTGGGGTTGATCCTCGCCCCATTGATCATGAGTGCCGTCGTGGCGGCGCCGAAGCCGCCGGTGGGCACGTCCGGGTCCCAGCTCGGCTCGAACGCGGGAGCGGGGAAGAGCGTCGAGTCGACGATCACGCGCGTCGGTGCGGCGCCGCCGAGTGCGGCCTTGACCTGCTTCGCGAGCTGGTCGAGGCGGGCCGCGCCGGGGTAGGTGCCGGTGGCGCCCGCCGACAGTGTGGCGTCGCCGCCACCGATGATCACCACTTCGCCGGGCTTTTCGCCGGCGACCACGCGCGTCGGGATCCGGTAGGCGGGACCCCGCGCGGCGAGCACGGCGGCGGCGGTGACCAGCTTGGTGGTCGAGGCCGGCGTGGTGAGCACGTCGGGACCGCGCGCGTAGAGCTGGTCGCCGGTCGCCACGTCGGTCACGGAGATGTTGACGCTGCTGCCCAGCCCGGCGGCGGCCACGACGGGGTCGAGTGCCGCCTTGACGCCCGCGGCGCTCGGCTCCGGCGCGTCGCCCGCCGAGGCGACCAGCACCGGGGACGGTGGTGGCTCGGGCGTCTCGGCGGCCGCCTGGGTCGGCGTCGGCTCGCTGCCGTCGCCGCCCAGCCAGTCTTCGACCGGGCCGGGACGGACGATCGCCGCGCCGGCCACGAGCCCCGCGAGGAGCAGCACCACCACGATGAACGTGGCGAGCCCGCGCCGGCGCTTGCGCTCCGGCGGCTGCGGACCCGGCGCCGGCGGTGGCCCGGACAGGGCCGGCTGCGGCTTGTGCGGCGGTGCGGGGGGCGGGAAGAACGAGGGCAGCCGGATAGTCTGGGTCTGCTCGGGCGGATGCAGCGGCAGCCGGACCGTCTCGTCGCCGGGGCCGTGCTGTGAATCTTGCCTCCCCACCGGCCCCTCCTCGCTCGTGTCATGCGGTCTAGGCGACGATACTTGCGTCCGAACACTATGCGGGGTTCGCCGGCCCAATCTGATTGGGCAAACATCACGACACTTGGGCGGCAGGATTGGGGAGCGTGAAGATGGATTTCGACGTAACGGTTGAGATCCCGAAAGGTCACCGAAACAAGTACGAGGTGGACCACGTCACGGGCCGCATTAGGCTGGACCGCACGCTCTTCACCGCGACGCAGTACCCAGCCGACTACGGCTTCATCGAGGGCACCCTCGGCGCCGACGGCGATCCGCTGGACGCGCTGGTCCTGGTGCAGGAGCCGACGTTTCCCGGCTGCCTCATCCGGTGCCGCACGATCGGCATGTTCCGGATGAAGGATGAAAAGGGCGGCGACGACAAGGTGCTGTGCGTCCCGTTCGAGGACCCGCGCCAGGAGCACCTGCGCGACATCCACCACCTGGGCGAGTTCGACCGGCTGGAGATCCAGCACTTCTTCGAGGTCTACAAGGACCTCGAACCGGGCAAGTCGGTCGAAGGCGCCACGTGGGTGGGGCGCACGGAGGCGGAGGCCGAGATCCGCGCCTCGTACCGCCGGGCGGAGGAAGCCGCGGAGCGGGGAGAGCAGCCTCACTGACGGATATCCGACTGCCCGCAGCGCCCTCGCCTCAGATGTCGCGTACTGCGGCATAGAGGTCGAGCACCGCGCAGGCGACCGGCACCACGCAGACCACGAGCGCCGTATCCAACACGTCGGCCGCCCGGCCCAGATAGGGCGAGGGCGGCCGATGCGCGTACGCCACTCCGGCGGCCACGACGGTGAGCGCGGCGAGCGTGCCGCCGGCGGCGAGGGCGAGCAGCACCGGCGGGGTGGCCGTCACCGGCAGCGCCACGCCGAGGGCGGCAGCACCGCCCAGCCCGGCGGCGAGCAGCGGCACCCGCTGGTGCACCGCGACGAAGAGCCGGGCGCGCAGGAGCAGGCCGGCCGCAGCGACAGCGACGAGCACCCGCCCGGCAGCACCGCCGGTGGCGACCAGGACCGCGGACGCCGCGACGGCGAGCGCCGCGTGGCCGATCAGCAGCCCGGTGAGCACCTCTTCGGTGCGTCCCACGGCGGCGTCGACACCGGCCGGGTCCGGGCGTGGTGCCGGCGTGCCCTCTCCGGGCGGGGTGGCGACCGGCGGCAGCGGCAGGCGGCCGAGGCGGATCGCGGCCAGCGGCAGGGCACCGACGCCGCAGGCGAGCAGGGACAGCAGGACGGCCGCAGCGCCGTGCGGCGTGAGGCCGCCGAGCGTGGCCAGCGCCGCGAGGCCGCCGAGCAGGCCGGCCGTGGCGCCGGCGACGAAGATCCGCAGGTGCGTGGCCACGCCGGCGGCGCCGAGCAGGGACGTGACGAGCAGCGCCGCCGAGCCGGCCAGCACCTGGGCCGGCCGCCCGGCCCCGGCCGCCAGCGCGCCGGCCGTGAAGGCGTAAGGCAGCGCGTACCCGGCGAGGGCGGCGCCCGCGACACCGTCCCGCCGCGAGCGGGCGGTCACCACGCCGGCCAGCAGCAGCACCGCTGCCGCGAGAGGTGGCACCGCGTTCCACTGTGGAGCGGCGCGCACCGCGGCCGCGAGGCCGACCGCGAGTGGCAGGGCGGCTGCCGCCAGCCCCGTGGCCCGGGTGGCTGCCGGCGACCAGGGGGCGCCACGGCGGCGGGCACCGTCGGCGATCGCCTCCACGACATCGTCGTATTCGGGCTCGGCCCACCGCACCCGCGCGGGTAGCAGGAAGAGCAGCTCACCGTCCCGTACCCCTTGCGGGGAGAGGGCCTGGCCTGGCGACAAGGCCGCACCGTCCGCGCGGCGCAGGACCCACCCGCCGTGCTTCTCGCCGTCGTCGGCGAGGCCGTCGCCGGCGTGCCGCAGCACCTCCGGCAGCAGCTCCGCCACCGGCACCTGCTCCGGCAGCGCCACGTCGAGCCGCCGGAGCGGCGTGCTGATCGTGACCCGGGCGAGTCCTGCGGTCATCGCTTTTCCTCCCGCGACGGGGCAGCAGGGATTGACGCACTTTACCTACGATGTGCGCTTGGGAGGTGACCCATCGTGGCCACGGTCCTCTTGCGACGGTCCGCTCGCCGGCCGGCGCCCGAGATGCCCACCGGCGAGCTGCGCGTGGCGCCGCCGCCGGAGATCCCGCAGGTGGTGGGCGCCCGCTGGCAGCAGCTCATGGTGGTGCTGCCGATGCTCGGCGGCGGTGTCGCCATGGCGATGCTGATGGGCCGGGGCGGCGGCCCGTTTGCGTACGTGGTGGGCGCGCTCTTCGGCGTCTCCTCACTCGCGATGCTCGCCTCGTGGGGCGGCGCGGGCGCGCCGAAGAAGGCGGAGATGCTCGCCGCCCGCCGTGACTACCTGCGGCACCTGGCCGGCCTGCGCCGCCGCGCCCGCGAGACGGTCGCCCGCCAGCGCGCCGGGCTGGCGTACCGCCATCCCGAGCCGGGCCAAGTCTGGTCCACAGTGGCCAGTCACCGGCTGTGGGAGCGGCGGGCCACCGACCCGGACTTCGCGGTGGTACGCGTCGGCGCCGGCCCGCAGGCGCTCGCGACTCCCCTCGTGCCGCCGGTCACGGGTACGCCCGGCGAGCTGGAGCCGATGACGGCGGGCGCGCTGCGGCGCTTCCTCGACGCGTACTCGGTGGTGCCCGACCTGCCGGTCGCGCTCTCGCTGCGCGGCTTCGCCCGCATCCATCTGCGCGGCGAGGCGTCCGCGCTGGCGCGCGCGATGGTGGTGCAGCTGTCCGTCTTCCACGCCCCCGACGACCTGCGGATCGCGGTCTGCGCCGGGCCGGAGCGGCGCGGCTCGTGGGAGTGGGTCAAGTGGCTGCCGCACGCCCAGCACCCGTCGCGCACCGACGCGCTCGGGCCGGTCCGGCTGGTGGCCGCCTCCGGCGCCGAGCTCGACCGGCTGCTGGGCGACGTGGTCGGCAGCCGGTCACGGTTTGCCGGCGGTCCCGCCCGCGACGGGCCGCACGTGGTGGTCGTGCTCGACGGCGCCGCCTGGAGCCAGGATGGCGGCATCGACGGAGTGTCCTTTCTGGACCTCGACGGCACGCCGCCGCGGCTGCTCGACCCGTCGACGCTGGTGCTCTCGGTGGGCGAGCGGGGAGTCCTGCTGGTCGATTCGGGCGACGGGCCGGCCGAGGTCGGGCGGGCCGACGGGCTCACCGCGATCGAGGCGGAGGCAGTTGCGCGGCGGCTCGCGCCCTGGCGCTTGGCGGCGCCCGCCGACGCCGAGGAGCCGCCGGTCACGGCCGAGCCCGCCCTGGCCGAGCTGCTGGGTCTCGGCGACCTCGACACCGCGCCGCCGCCCCGCGCCGCCCGCGACCGCCTGCGGGTGCCGATCGGCGTGACGCCGGCGGGCCGGCCGGTCGAGCTGGACCTGAAGGAGTCGGCGCAGGACGGCATGGGCCCGCACGGCCTGCTCGTCGGCGCCACCGGATCGGGCAAGTCGGAGCTACTGCGCACGCTCGTGCTGGGGCTGGCCGCGACGCACTCCTCAGAAGAGCTCAACTTCGTGCTGGTCGACTACAAGGGCGGCGCGACCTTCGCGGCGCTCGACCGGCTGCCGCACACCGCCGCCGTGATCACAAACCTCGCCGACGAGCTGCCGCTCGTCGACCGCATGACCGACGCGCTCAACGGCGAGATCGTCCGCCGCCAGGAGCTGCTGCGCCGGGCCGGAGCCTCCAGCATCCGCGAGTACGCGAAGGCGCGCACCCCGCTGCCTTACCTGCTGATCGTGTGCGACGAGTTCGCCGAGCTGCTCGCCGCTAAGCCCGACTTCATCGAGCTGTTCCTGCAGATCGGACGCCTGGGCCGCTCGCTGGGCGTGCACCTGCTGCTCGCCTCGCAGCGGCTGGAGGAGGGCCGGCTGCGGGGCCTCGACACGCACCTGTCGTACCGGATCGGTTTGCGCACTTTCTCCGCGCTGGAGTCGCGCTCGGTCCTGGGCGTGCCGGACGCGTACGAGCTGCCCCGCTCGCCCGGGCACGGCTTCCTGAAGGCGGGCACCGAGCAGCTGGTGCGGTTCAAGGCGGCGTACGTGTCGGGTCCCTTCCGCCGTCCCGGCGACCGGCTGCCGGTCCCGCGGGCAGGTCGGCCGCGGGTGCTGCCGTTCGGCACCCACTACGTGCCGGCGCCCAACCCGGCCACGCCGCCCGCCGAGGACGGGCCGAGCCTGCTGGACCTGCTGGTCGAGCGGCTCGGCGGGCAGGGGCCGCCGGCGCACCGGGTGTGGCTGCCGCCGTTGTCCCGCCCGCCGGCGCTCGACGAGCTGCTCGGCTCGGTCGCCAGCGATCCCGCCCGCGGCCTCACCGTCGTCAACCCCGACCTGCGCGGCGCGCTCCAGGTGCCGGTCGCCGTGATCGACAACCCGTTCGAGCAGCGCCGCGACGTGTTGTGGCTGACCCTCGACGGCGCCGCCGGCCACGTCGCGGTCGCCGGCGGACCGCAGAGCGGCAAGTCCACACTGCTCCGGACGCTGGTCTGCGGGCTGGCCCTCACCCACTCGCCCGCCGAGGCGCGCGTCTACTGCCTCGACTTCGGCGGCGGCTCCCTCGCCACGCTCCGCGACCTGCCACACGTGGGCGGGGTGGCCGGGCGGCTGGATGCCGAGGCGGTCCGCCGTACCGTCGGTGACGTCGCCGCCCTCCTCGCCGACCGGGAGGCGGGCGCGCCGGCCGACGGGCATGCCTTCCTCGTCGTCGATGGGTGGGCCACGCTCCGCGCCGACTACGAAGACCTCGAGCCGGTGGTCACCGCCATCGCCACCCGCGGCCTCTCCTATGGGGTACACGTGGTGGCCGCCGCCTCCCGCTGGCTCGACTTCCGCGCGCCGATCCGCGACCTCTTCGGCTCAAGGGTGGAGCTGCGGCTCGGCGACCCCACCGACTCGCTCGTGTCCCGCCGGGCCGCCCTGACGGTGCCGGAAAAGGTGCCGGGGCGCGGCATCACGGCCGATGGGCGCCACCTGCTCACCGCGCTCCCGGTGCTGTCCGCGCTCGACAGCGACCCGGCCGCGCTGGTCCGCGCCGTCGTGGCCGGGTGGAGCGGGCCGCCCGCGCCGCGGGTGCGGCTGCTGCCGCCGGTCCTGCCGTACACCGACCTCGACGTCGGGAGCGAGGGCGGGCTGCGGCTGCCGATCGGCATCGCCGAGGCGGACCTGCGGCCGGTCGATGTGGACTTCGGCAGCGACCCGCACCTGCTGCTCTTCGGTGACGCGGAGTGCGGCAAGTCGTCGTTCCTGCGCGCGCTGGCCGTCTCGATCACCCGCCGCTTCCGGCCGGAGGAAGCCCGCGTCATCCTCGTCGACTACCGGCGCAGCCTGCTCGGCGCTATCGACTCCGACCACCTGATCGGGTACGGGACGACGGCCGCCACCACCGCGCAGCTGGTCGACTCGGTCGACGGGTACATGCGGCGGCGCCTGCCCGGGCCAGATGTCACCCCGCAGCAGCTGCGCGACCGTTCGTGGTGGACGGGGCCGGAGCTGTTCGTGCTCGTCGACGACTACGACCTCGTCGCCGCCGCACCGGTCAACCCGCTGCTGCCACTCGTCGAGCATCTGGCGCAGGCGCGCGACGTCGGCCTGCACCTGATCCTGACCCGCCGCTCAGGGGGCGCGTCCCGTGCGCTCTACGAGCCGGTGATCCAGCGGCTGCGCGAGCTCGCGTCACCCGGACTGGTGATGTCGGGCGACCCGGACGAAGGTGCGCTGGTCGGCAACGTGCGCCCGGCTCCGCTGCCGCCCGGCCGGGCCCGCCTCGTGACCCGCAGGGAAGGCGTGCGGCTCGTGCAGCTCGCATACATACCGGGGATCCGGTGAATCACCCGAAGGCGTGCCATGATCTTTTCGGGGTGGACCCAGTGGACACATCGACGCGGTAACCTGCGTCGTACAGCTGCGCCCGGAAGAGGGACAGCGACCCGCCGGCGGCTGGCTCGTTGTCCACAACTGGAGGCCACACTGCCATGAGCCTGTCGCGCCATCAGCGAGCCGCCGCTCCGAAGTTTGCCGGGGCGGCGCTGGTGACTGTCATGGCGCTGGCCGGTGCTCCGGCTCCCCCGGCCACGCTCGCCGGTGCCGGTGGTGGCGCCCCCGCGGCCGTGGTCAAGCGCGACCAGGTCCGCGACGAGCAGTGGCAGCTCAGCGAGCTGCGGGCCACCCATGCGTGGCGGCACTCGACCGGCGACGGCGTGACCGTCGCGGTGGTCGACTCCGGTGTGGACGCTGGACACCCCGACCTTGCCGGCCAGGTGCTCCCCGGCATCGACCTCGTCACGCAGGGTCGCGACGGCCGCACCGATCCGGTCGGGCACGGCACCACGGTGGCCGGCCTCATCGCCGGGCGCAACGACGACGACACCGGCATCATGGGGCTCGCCCCGCACGCCAAGATCCTGCCGGTGCGGGTGCTTGACGCGGAAAACAGGTACGACGACGCGCTGATCGTGGCCAAGGGCGTCCGGTGGGCGGTCGACAACGGCGCCCGCGTGATCAACCTGTCGCTCGGCGGCAGCGGCACGAGCCCGGCGCTGGCGGCCGCGCTCGACTACGCGTTCGCCCGCGACGTGGTGGTGGTCGCCTGCACGGGCAACCACGCCACCGACCCCGCGCCCGTGGCGGGCCAGTCCCGGCCAGCCACCGAGGTTTGGTACCCGGCGCGCGAGCCCGGCGTGCTGGCGGTGACGGGCCTGGAGCGCGAGACGGAGGGCCTCTGGTCCGGCTCGATCACCGGGTCGGCCACGGTGCTCTCCGCGCCGGCGACCGGCCTGGTCGGCGCCCGGCCCGGCGGCACGTGGAAGGTGCAGGGCACGAGCTTCGCCGCCCCGCTCGTCAGCGCCACGGCGGCGCTCGTCCGGGCGAAGTGGCCCGAGATGTCCGCGGCCACGGTCGTCAACCGGCTGATCACTACCGCCAGCGACCTCGGCGCGGTGGGCCGCGACGACCGCTATGGGTACGGGCTGGTCGACCCGGTCGCCGCCCTGACCGTGGGCGTGTCCACCGTGGAGCGCAACCCCCTCGACACCAACGCACCGCACGGCGTGGCCGGCTTCGGCGCGGCCCCGGGCGTGGCGGTGACCGCCTCCGGCGCGCCGAGCGGCCACCAGCCAGTCGGCGGGCGCGCGCAGGGCATCCACACCGACTGGGGCACGCCGCCGGCGAGCGAGCCCGACCACTCCAAGCGCGGCTGGGCGATCGTCTTTGCCCTGCTGGTCACGCTGGTAGCCGCGGCCGCCGCGGTAACGGTCCGCCGCCGCACCCGCCGCTGACGGCCCACCGCCGCAGCCGCCGCAGTCCCGGCCCGCCCCCGCACCGCCGCTGAAACCCACCGCCGCAGTCCCGGCCCGCCCCCGCACCCGCAGCTGACGGCCCGCCGCGGGCCGGCCAGAGCTGGCCGACCGCGGAGGGTGAGGGCCGCGGGAGCAACGGTCCGGACCACGACGGACATCGCGGCAGCTCGAAACTGCTGGCTCCGGATCCGCGAAGGGTGCCTGGCCCTACGTGCAGTCGCCGGTTGTGGTGGCGCGGGTGCGGCTCTGCCCGGCGTTGGCGACCGGGGCGGCCTCCTGGGCCGTGACCGCGAAGCCGGTGTTTCGGTCGTCGGCCGCCGCCGCGAAGATGACGCCCAGCACCTGGCCGTTGGTCGCGACCAGCGGGCCGCCCGAGTTGCCGCTGCGCACGAGTGCCCGGATCGTGTAGATCTCCCGGGTCACGTCGCCGGAGTTGTAGATGTCCGGTCCGGTGATGTCGTCGACGTCGCGCACCCTGGCGGACTGGGCGTTGTACGGCCCGTCGAGCGGGAAGCCCAGCACGATGGCGTCCGCATTGGTCGGGGCCTTGCGGGGGGCGAACGGCATGACCGGCGCGTCGAGGCCGGGCACGTAAATGACGGCCAGGTCGCGGTCGGGGTCGTACACGGTCACCCGGCCGTCCAGCCGCTCGTCGCCGACCTCCACCGTGACCGACCTGGTGCCGGCGACCACGTGGGCGTTGGTCATGACGCGCTCCGCCGCATACACGAAGCCGGAGCCCTCGATGCGCCGCGAGCAGCTCGGCGCGGAGCCGAGCACCTTGACCACCGACTGCCGGGAGTTGACCACGACGCGGGAGTTGGCCAGCCGCGGGTCGGGTGCGGCCACCTCGCGGGCGCGGGTGGGTGCCAGGTTGCCGAAGACCTCGGGGAAGCCACGGGTGTCCACCGTGTTGCGCAGGGCGTCGGACAGCGCCTGGGCCTGCTGTGGCATCACGCGGTTGACGCCGTCGAGGAGCGCGCTGTTTCGCACCGAACTTGCCAGCCACGGCAGCGACGACGAGCCGAGCGGCACCGCCACGAGCCAGGCGACCACCAGCACCGCGAGCACCGAGACGAGCGCTCCGCCCGCGTCGTCCAGCCTGCGCCCCGTCTGGCTGGTGATGGCGTGCCGCAGGTGTGTGCCCACCCACCCGGCCAGCGCCTGCCCCAGCACCGCGAGCCCGAAGATGGCGATCAGTGACACGACGACGCGCACGGCGTCGTCCGCGAACTGCCGGGCCACCAGCGGGCCGAGCTGCAGACCGATCAGCGCCCCGCCGAAGAAGCCGGCGAAGGACAGTGCCCCAATGACGAAGCCCTGTCGGTATCCACTGATCGCGAACAACACCATAAGTAGGACAAGAGCGACATCGATGGCGGACACCCGTCAAGGGTACGGGGGCCGGCCACCGCCGAGCGCGACTCGCGGCGTCAGCCCACCTCGTCGCCCGCGGACGGGGTCGGCTGCGGCGCGGGCCTCGGAAGGTCGGCGACACGGTCCCGTGGCCACGGGCGGGCCCAGCCCCCCATGTCCAGCAACACCGACAGGACGCCGCCGGTGAAGCCCCACACGAGCATGCCCCGGACGCGGAACGCGGGCCCCACCCAGCCGCTGGGGTGCCGGATCATGAGCCGGTTGTCCGGGTCGACGAGCTCGGCCACCGGCAGCCGGGCCACCCGCGCCACCTCGGCCGGCTCGCGCGGGTGCACCTCGTGCGGAGCGTGCCACCAGGCCAGCACCGGGGTCACCACGAAGTCGCTGACCGGGATCCACAGGGGAGGCAGCTGGGCGAGCACCGTGACGCTCTCCGGGTGGAGGCCCACCTCCTCGTCCGCCTCGCGCAGCGCGGTTGCGGCGGCGTCGGCGTCCTCGGGGTCGCTCGCCCCGCCGGGAAAGGCCGGCTGGCCGGCGTGGTTGCGCATCGTCTCGGCCCGCTGGAGCATCAGCACGTCGGGCTCGCCACCCTGCTCTCCCAGGAGCACGAGCACGGCGCTGGCACGGCCGCCCTCCTCGGGGGTGGGCAGCCGCGTGAAGTCTTCGACCCGGGCCGTGCCGAGCCGGTCGAGCAGCGGCGCCAGCCAGGAGGGCGCCCCGTTTGCCCCACTCACGGCAGCGTCACCCCGAGGTGCCTCGCGGCCAGCGTCGCGAGGGTGGCGTCGTCGAGCGCGGTCGAGTTGTAGAGATGGCGCACCCGCCCGTCGCGGTCGACGAACAGGGTGGCCGGGAGCGCGGTCACGCCGAGCTTGGCGCGCAGCTGCTCGGACGGGTCGAAAAGGTTGGGGTACGTCACGCCGAGGTCCGCGGCCAGGCTGCTCGCCGCCGACCGGGAGTCGCGGGTGTCCACCCCCACGACCGTGACCTTGCCGGCGGCCCGCTCGGCGAAGCGCTGGAACGCGGGCAGCTCCTCGCGGCAGGGCCCGCACCACGAGCCCCACAGGTTGACGATGGCCGGGCCGCGGATCGCGCTCACCACCATGTCCTGCCCGCCGGTGAAGCACGGCAGCGCCACCTCGGGCAGCGGCCCGCCCTCGCCCGTCAGGGCGACCGGCGCGGCTGAGGGCGGGGGTGCGGTCAGCCCGGCGCAGTCGGCGAAAGGTGGCGAGGGCTCAGCCGCCGGCGCCGAGCCGTCGGACCCATCACATCCGGCAACGGCCAGCACGAGCACCGCGGCCGCCACCCGCAAAGATCGAATCACGGTGCGTCCGTGGCCACCATCGCATTGGCCGGGACCAGGTCAGGGTCGACGCCGGCGGCGACGGCGAGCTCGCGGGCGCGGGGGCCCTTGAGCAGCTTGGCCGCGGCCGCCGCCTCGGTGGGACCGGTGCCGAAGGACGGGCAGAGCTTGGCAAGCGTGCACGCTCCACAGGCCGGCTTGCGGGCGTGGCAGACCCGGCGGCCGTGGAAGATCACGCGGTGGGAGAGCATCGTCCAGTCGCGCTTGTCGAAGAGCGCGCCGATCGCGTGCTCGATCTTGACGGGGTCGCTCTCCTCGGTCCACTCCCACCGCCGCACGAGCCGCTGGAAGTGCGTGTCGACGGTGATGCCTGGGACGTCGAACGCGTTGCCGAGGATGACGTTTGCCGTCTTGCGCCCGATGCCGGGGAGCTTGACCAGCTCGTCGAGTGAGCCGGGGACCTCGCCACCGTGCCGCTCGACAAGCGCCTGTCCCAGCTTCATCAGCGAGTCGGTCTTGTTGCGGAAGAAGCCGGTCGGCTTGAGCAGCTCCTCAAGCTCGGCGCGGTCGGCCGCCGCATACTCCGCGGCGGTGGTGTAGCGGGCGAACAGCTTTGGCGTGACCTCGTTGACCCGCTGGTCGGTGGTCTGCGCGGAGAGGATCGTCGCCACGGCTAGCTGGAGGGGACCCTCGTGGTTGAGCTCGCAGTGTGCGTCGGGGTGGGTCTCCTCCAGGATCCGCCCCATCTTGCGCGCGCGGCGCTTGCGCGAAAGGTCACTCTCAGAACGGGCCACGCGCGAAGCCTACGCCGGACCACCGACAGCTCAGGCGGCCCCGGGCGCAGTGATCTTTCCGGTCGTGTCAAGGGTCGCACCGGTGGACGGGAAGTCCGATTTGCTGAGTCGCTTCACCGCGGCCGCGCCCCGGTGCTCGTCGTCGATGGCCGGCTTGCCACCGGAGTCGAGGTACGTCGAGATGAGCTGACCGCCGCCCCAGCCGCCGTCGGCCTCCAGCGAGACCTTGAGCACGCCGCCCAACCCCAGCACGCCGCTCTTGTTGAGCGTGCCGGCGCCACCGGCGAAGTTGCCCAGGCTGTACGCGATGAGACGGCCCTTGTAGAACTCCATCGCCCGCAGCACGTGCGGCCCGTGTCCCACGATCAGGTCGGCGCCCGCGTCGACCATCGCACGCCCGAACTTGATCGGATCGCCCCGGTTTTCGCCGAGGTAGATCTCGGTGCCCGGCTTTACGTGCGTCATGGCCGCGCCCTCGGCGCCCATGTGCACCTGCACGACCACGATGTCGGCCAGGCCGGCCGCCTTTTCCACCACCTCGGCGGCCGCTTCGACGTCGACAAGCGGGTTGGACCACGGGTACGAGGAGAAGCCGGCCACGGCCACCCGCACACCCTCGACGTCCATCACGGTGATCTGGTCGGGCGCGCCGGTGTGCTTCAGCCCCACGTCCTCCAGCGCCCGCTGCGTGTTGCGGTAGCCCGCCGGCCCGTAGTCGTGCCCGTGGTTGTTGGCCTGGTTGAGCAGCTCGAACCCGGCGTCCTTCAGGTGCCCGGCGTATGACGGCGGCACCCGGTACTGGAAGCAGTTTTTCGACGTCGGGCCGCACTTGCCGGTGCCGGTGTCGTCGGTGATCGGCTCCTCGAGGTTGCCCATCACGAGGTCGGCCTTGAGCGCCTCGCGCACCGCCGTGAAGAAGCCCTCCCCGCCGTTCGGCGGGAGCCGGCCGGGCGCGTTGCCCATGATGATGTCGCCGGTCGCCGACATGGAGATGGTGCGCGGGGCGGGCTCGCCGGAGGGCGGCGCGGCCGCCCGGCCCGAGGGCTCGGCGAGCGCGCTGTCGCGCCACTGCGGGGCGGCCGGCGACTCGCGGGTGGCGGCGAGGGCGAGCACACCGCCGCCGAGCAGCATGACCGCGACCGCGAGCACGACGGCGGCCGGCCGCAGGGCACTGCTTCGCCGCTGCTGGCCGGGACCGGTGGACTGCTGTCGAGGGGGCATCGCCCCGCGACCTTACCTTCCCCGCGCCACCCCGGACGACCTACAGAAGCCGGTCTGACCAGGGCATTCCGGACCCCTGACCGGTGCCGCCTCCCTTTCGCACGGCCGCGTGCACCGCCCGCGCGAGCGGCGCGCCCCACTCCGAGCGCGGGCCGCCGTACGCCGCCTCGGGTCCATCGGCCACGCACAGGATCGAGATGGTGTCGGTCGAGGTACCCGTGGCGGGGAGGCCGAGGTCCCACAGCGCCTGCGCCTTCGCCTCGGTGGCCGTGGCGGCGGCGTTGACCAGTGCGGCGACAGAGAGGCGGACGGGCACGCGCACGACGATGTTGACCGTGCCGGGCGCGGCCGGCGCGTCGGCGGGCGGGGCGGCCGCCCAGATCGGGTCGCCGAGCCCGACCGTGGCCCACGCACGGACCCCGCCATCCTCGGCGGACACGACCTCGGCGACGTCGACGCCCGTGAGCAGGCCGATGCCCGGCCCGTCGAGCCCTTCGCGCGCGGCGAGCTCGGTCAGGTGGACGTCCGGGTCGTCGCGGCGGTACGACATCGGCACGGTCGCGTTGACGACCCAGTGGCGGACGCCGATCCCGCCGCCCAGCGCGGCGGACGAGATGGCCAGCAGCGGCTCGGCCAGCCGCCACACCAGCAGGGGTATCTCCAGCCCGTCCTCGTGGCGGGCGGTCAGCGTCGGCTCCGGGGACATCCATCGCACTCTACGGCTCGCCGATCAACATTCCGGGGGTGCACGCCCGGTCCCCGCCCTGGTGCGCCTAGACTTACTGCGCGCGTAACACGCCGGCGAGTGCGCCGGCGAGTGGAGATATGCGCAGGCGGAGGTGCGGCGATGGATGAGGTGTTGGCCCGCAGCGGGATCTTCCAGGGCGTCGACCCGGAGGCGGCGGAAGCACTCGCCAAGGAGATGGAGACGATCGAGACCCGCAAGGGTGAGGTCGTGTTCAACGAGGGCGAGCCCGGCGACAGCCTCTACATCGTGCTGTCCGGCAAGATCAAGCTCGGCCGGCGCGCGGCCGACGGCCGGCAAAACCTCATCTCGGTCATGGGCCCGTCCGACATGCTCGGCGAGCTGTCGCTCTTCGACCCGGGTCCGCGCACGGCCACGGCGACCGCGGTCACCGACACGCGCCTGGCCCGGCTGCGCAAGCAGGCCCTGCGTCCCTGGCTCAACAACCGGCCGGAGATCGCCGAGCAGCTGCTGCGCGTGCTGGCGCGGCGCCTGCGCCGGACCAACGACGCGCTGGCCGACCTGATCTTCACCGACGTGCCCGGCCGGGTGGCGAAAAACCTGCTCCAGATGGCCGGCCGCTTCGGCACCCGCGACGGCGGCGTGCTGCGGGTGACCCACGACCTGACCCAGGAAGAGCTGGCCCAGCTTGTCGGCGCCTCCCGCGAGACGGTCAACAAGGCACTCGCCGACTTCGCCTCCCGCGGCTGGCTGCGGCTCGACGGCAAGAGCGTGATCATCCTCGACCCGGAGCGCCTGGCCCGTCGCGCCCGCGTGTAGCGAAACCTTGAGCGATCCCACGCTCAAGGTTGAACAGCTCCAAAACAAGCAGGCTTGACTGTTTGTTTGCCGGAGGGCACGCTGTGGGGGTGCCGGTACGCATGCCGCAGCAGGAGCGCAGTCGCGCCACCCAGGCCCGCCTTCTCGAAGCGACCGTCGACTGCCTCGTCGAGCGCGGCTGGTCGGGCACGACCACCACTGTCGTCGCCTCGATGGCGGGCGTGTCGCGCGGCGCGCAGCTGCACCACTACCCGACCAAGGCATCGCTCGTCATGGCCGCCGTCGAGCACCTCGCCGAGCGCCGCGCCGAGGAGATCCGCAACGAGGCTGCCTCCCTGCCACCGGGCCCGCAGCGGCTCGACGGGGTGGTCGACATGCTGGCGGCGGCGTTCACCGGGCCGCTCTATGTGGCCGCGCTGGAGGTGTGGATCGCCGCCCGCACCGACGCTGAGCTGCGCGCGGCACTTGTCCCGCTGGAGGCGCGGGTCGGCCGGGAGATGCACCGGCTGACCGTCGAGCTGCTCGGTGCCGACGAGCGCACCCCGGGCGTGCGCGAGGCCGTGCAGGCCACCCTCGACCTGCTCCGCGGGCTCGGCGTGGCAAACCTGCTCTCCGACGACACCGCGCGGCGCGCGGCGCTGCTCGCCGCCTGGAAGCGGCAGTTGGCCACCCTTCTGTGACGCGGAGGCACGCATGTCCATCCTCGCCGGACTCCTGAGCGACCTCGAAGCCGAGTCGGCCGACCTCGACGCCAGGGTCGGCTCGCTGCCGGCGGCGCACTGGGCGCGGCTGACCCCGGCGGAAGGCTGGACGATCGCGCATCAGATCGCGCACCTCGCCTGGACCGACCACATGGCGACGCTGGCCGCCACGGATCGCGACGCCTTTTACGCCGGGCTCAACACCGCGTTCGAGGATCCGGAGCACTTCGTGGACCGGGGGACCGAAAGCTTCCTGGCCCCGCCGCCCGAGCTGCTCGAGCGGTGGCGGACCGGGCGTGCCGCCCTCGCCTCGGCGCTCGCCGCCGCACCGCCGAGCGCCAAGCTCCCGTGGTACGGGACGTCGATGTCGCGCGCCTCGATGGCCACCGCGCGGATCATGGAGACCTGGGCCCACGGCCAGGACGTGGCGGACACCCTCGGCCACCGCCGCGCCCCTACCGACCGGCTTCGGCACATCGCCCACCTCGGCTTCCGTACCCTCGGGCACAGCTTCCTCGTCAACGGCCGCGACCTGCCCACGGCGCCGGTCCGGGTGGAGCTGGTGGGGCCTTCCGGCCTCTGGGAGTACGGGCCGGACGAGGCGACCGACCGCGTCGTCGGGCCGGCGCTCGACTTCTGCCTGCTGGTCACGCAGCGGCGGCACCGTGCCGACCTGGCGCTGGTGGCGACAGGGTCGGTGGCCGACGAGTGGCTGGACATCGCGCAGGCCTTCGCCGGGCCGCCCGGTGCCGGCCGCGAGCCCACCGGCGCCCGGTCATGATCCGCATCGGCAACGCCTCCGGCTTCTACGGCGACCGCGCGGCCGCCTGGCGGGAGATGCTCGAAGACGGCCCGCTCGACGTGCTCACCGGCGACTACCTGGCCGAGCTGACCATGCTGATCCTCGCCCGTGACCGCCTCAAGGACCCGTCGCTGGGCTACGCCCGCACGTTCCTGCGGCAGATGGAGGAGTGCCTCGGCCTGGCCGCCGACCGCGGCGTCCGCATCGTGACCAACGCCGGCGGACTCAACCCGGCCGGACTGGCCGCCGCGCTCCAGTCGCTCGCCGCCCGGCTCGGCCTCTCCACCACCATCGGGTACGTCGAGGGCGACGCGCTCGACCAGCAGAGCCCGGGCGCGCTCGCCGCCAACGCCTACCTCGGCGCCTTCGGCATCGCCTCCTGCCTCACCGCGGGCGCCGACGTCGTGGTCACCGGCCGGGTCACCGACGCCTCGCTGGTGGTGGGGCCGGCAATCGCCCACTTCGGCTGGAGCCGCGACGACCTCGACGCGCTGGCCGGCGCGACGGTGGCCGGCCACGTGCTGGAGTGCGGGGCGCAGGCGACCGGCGGCAACTTCAGCTTCTTCACCGAGCTGCCCGACGGCGGGCGGCGCCCCGGCTTTCCGATCGCCGAGGTGAACGCCGACGGCTCGTCGGTGATCACAAAGCACCCCGGCACGGGTGGCGCGGTCACTGTGGAGACGGTGACGGCACAGCTGCTTTACGAGATCGCCGCGCCCGCCTATCCCGGCCCGGACGTGGTGACCCACCTCGACACCGTGCGGCTGGCTCAGGAGGGACAGGACCGGGTGCGGGTCACCGGCACTCGCGGCACGCCCCCACCACCTACCCTCAAGGTCGGCGTCGCCGGCATCGACGGCCACCGCAACGCGATGACGTTCGTCCTGACCGGCCTCGACCTCGACGCCAAGGCCGCCCTGGTCCGTGCCCAGCTGGAGGGTGCGGTCGGCAAGGAGGGTCTCACGTTCACCCAGCTGGGGACGGATGACGGCGCCCTCCTGCAGGTGGCGATCCACGACCCGGACCCGAAGCGCGCCGGCCGCGCCTTCTCCGCCGCCGCGGTGGAGCTCGCCCTGGCGTCCTACCCCGGCTGCACGCTGACCACGCCACCGGCGGACGCCACCCCCAGCCCGCTCTTCACCACGGCCTCGATCCCCCAGCCGGCGCACTGGGCCATCCACCCCGACGGCACCCGCGCCGAGATTCCCCCACCCACACACACCTCCCCGTTGATCAGGGACTTCGTGGATGGACACGCCGTGGGACACGCCCACCAACTCCCTGATCAACTGCGAGGGCGGGTTGCGCGGGTTGGGGCTCGTTCGGGGGACAAGGGGCTGGACGCGAATGTCGGGGTGTGGGTGCGGTCGGATGAGGATTACGCCGCGCTTGTCTCGTGGCTTTCCGCTGAACGGTTGGCGTTGCTGCTGCCTGAGGTCGCGGATTACCTGGTCGAGCGGTACGAAATGCCCAACCTGTGGGCGCTCAATTTCGTGATCCGCGGGGTGCTCGGCCGGCGGGATTGGCTTGATCCACAAGGGAAAGCGCTGGGAGAGCGGTTGCGCGCGCGGATACGAGAGGCGCCGTGAAAGCTATCCGTGTCGCGTCGGGTGAGCCGCTCGTTACGGGAGTGGCGATGGCGACGGACTGCGGTTCCGAAGCCGGCCGCCGCGCCGCAGACCCGCGACGCGACGGCTGGCGCCCCGTGGACATTGCCGTCGCGGCGTGCGGCCGGGCAGGCACGACCGGGATCAGTTGTGAGATCGCGAAGCAGATGGGGGTCTGAGCCATGGCCGTCCTGGACACCGCCATCGACCCGCGCAACCCGTCGTACCTGGAAAACCGCAGCGCCATGCTGGAGCGGCTCGCGGAGCTGGATGCGGCGTTGGAGGCGGCGCGGGGCGGCGGTGGCGAGAAGTACGTGACCCGCCACCATGCGCGTGGCAAGCTGCTCCCCCGCGAGCGGATCGAGCTGCTGCTCGACCAGGACGCGCCATTCCTGGAGCTGTCGCCGGTGGCCGCGTGGGGCACCGACTTTCCGACCGGCGCGAGCGTGGTGACCGGCATCGGCGTGGTCGAGGGCGTCGAGTGCGTGATCATCGCGAACGACCCGACGGTACGCGGCGGCGCGGTCAACCCGTACACGCTGAAGAAGACCCGCCGGGCCGGTGAGATCGCGCTGGCCAACCGCCTCCCGATGATCAATCTGGTCGAGTCGGGCGGTGCCGACCTGCCCAGCCAGGCGGAGATCTTCATACCGGGCGGCCAGGTCTTCCGCGATCTGACCCGGCTCTCCGCCGCGCGCATACCCACGCTGAGCGTGGTCTTCGGCAACGCGACCGCCGGCGGTGCGTACGTGCCGGGCATGTCCGACTACACGATCATGGTGCGCAACCAGGCCAAGGTCTTCCTCGCCGGCCCGCCGCTGGTCCGCATGGCCACCGGCGAGATCACCGATGACGAGTCGCTGGGCGGCGCGGCGATGCACGCGACCCGTTCCGGCCTCGCCGACTTCGTGGCCGAGGACGAGCGCGACGGCATCCGCCTGGCCCGCCAGTGTGTCCGGCGGCTGAACTGGCGCAAGGCCGGACCCGCCCCGCGGATCGCTACGCCGCCGAAACACGACGTCGACGACCTCCTCGCGGTGGCCAGCGCCGACCTCAAGGTGCCCTTCGACCCGCGCGAGGTGCTCGCCCGGGTGCTCGACGGCAGCGAGTTCGACGAGTTCAAGCCGGCGTACGGCACGGCGCTCGTCACCGGTTGGGGTGACCTGCACGGCTACCCCGTCGGCGTACTCGCCAACGCGCGCGGCGTGCTCTTCTCCGACGAGGCGCAGAAGGCGGCGCAGTTCATCCAGCTCGCCAACGCCTCCGACACTCCGCTGCTGTTCCTGCAGAACACGACCGGCTACATGGTCGGTACGGAGTACGAGCAGCGCGGCATCATCAAGCACGGCGCCCTGATGATCAACGCGGTCGCCAACTCGACCGTCCCGCACGTGACCGTCAACCTCGGCGCCTCGTACGGCGCCGGCAACTACGGCATGTGCGGCCGGGCGTACGAGCCGCGCTTCCTCTTCAGCTGGCCGAACGCCAAGTCCGCCGTGATGGGCCCGGCGCAGCTCGCCGGCGTGCTGTCGATCGTGGCGCGGCAGGCGGCCGAGGCGAAGGGACAGCCGTACGACGAGGACTCCGACAAGGCCATGCGCATGATGGCCGAGCGGCAGATCGAGTCGGAGTCGGCCGCGCTGTTCCTCTCCGGCCGGCTGTACGACGACGGCGTGATCGACCCGCGCGACACCCGGACCGTGCTGGGGCTCAGCCTCTCCGCGATCCACAGTGGACCGATCAAGGGCGCCGAAGGCTTCGGCGTCTTCCGGATGTGAGGTGCCCGTGATTCGACGACTGTTGGTCGCCAACCGCGGCGAGATCGCGCGGCGCATCTTCGCGACCTGCCGGCTGATCGGCATCGAGACGGTCGCCGTCTACTCCGACGGTGACGCCGACTCGCCGCACGTGGCCGAGGCGGACTACGCCGTGCACCTGCCGGGCAACGCGCCCACGGCCACGTACCTGCGCGGCGATCTGCTCGTGGCGGCGGCGCGCAAGACCGGCGCGGACGCGGTACACCCGGGCTATGGGTTTCTCGCGGAGAACGCGGAGTTCGCGGCGGCCGTGGCCGACGCGGGCCTAACCTGGGTCGGCCCGCCAGCCAAGGTCATCAAGGTGATGGGCTCGAAGATCGAGGCCAAGACGTTGCTCGCCGACGCCGGCGTCCCGATGCTCCCCACCTACCTCGACCCCGACCAGGTCACCGAGTTTCCGGTGCTGGTCAAGGCGTCCGCGGGCGGCGGCGGCCGGGGCATGCGGATCGTGCGCGACGCCGAGTCGCTGGGCGACGCGGTCGCGTCGGCGCGGCGGGAGGCGGCCAGCGCGTTCGGCGACGGGACCGTCTTCCTGGAGCGGTACGTGGACCGCTCACGCCACGTCGAGGTGCAGATCTTCGCGGACACGCACGGCAACATCATCCCGTTCGGCGAGCGGGAGTGCTCGATCCAGCGGCGGCACCAGAAGATCATCGAGGAGACGCCGTCGCCGGCCGTCACGCCCGCGATGCGCGAGGAGCTGTGCGCCGCCGCCGTGTCGGCCGCCCGCGCGGTGGGGTACGTGGGGGCCGGCACCGTCGAGTTCCTGCTCGCGCCGACCGGCGAGTTCTACTTCCTGGAGATGAACACCCGCCTCCAGGTGGAGCACGCGGTCACCGAGTGCGTCTCCGGCTTCGACCTGGTGCAGCTCCAGCTGCTCGTCGCCGAGGGCCTGCCGCTGCCGATGGGCGGCGCGGCGCCGATCCGGGGCCACGCGATCGAGGTACGGCTCTGCGCCGAAGACCCCGCCTACGCCTGGCTTCCCTCCACGGGCACCCTGCACCGCCTGCGCGTGCCGGAGGTGGCGGCCGAGTTCCGCCCGCTGGTGCAGCCGGGGCTGCGGCTCGACTCCGGGGTACGGGACGGCTCGGTGGTCGGCGTCCACTACGACTCGATGCTGGCCAAGCTGATCGCCTGGGCGCCCACGCGCCACGAGGCGGCCCGGCTGCTCGCGTCGGCCCTCACCCGCTCCCGCATCCACGGCGTGGTGACAAACCGCGACCTGCTGGTACGCGTGCTGCGCCACCCCACGTTCCAGTCGGGTGACATCGACACCGGCTTCCTCGACCGGCACCAGGAGGTCTTCGCGCCGCTGCTGTCCTCTGTGGACGCGGTACGGGTCTCCTGCCTCGCCGCCGCGCTCGCCGAGTCCGCCGCGCGCCGCGCCTCGGCCGCCGTGCTGCGCTCGCTCCCGTCCGGGTGGCGCAACGTGCCGTCCGGCTCGCAGACCGCGGTGTACGACGGACCGGCCGGGCCGGTCGAGGTCGGCTACCGCCTGGACCGGACCGGTGAGCTGGCGAACTGGTGGGTGCGCGCGGTCGACCCCGAAGAACTCGACCTCGCCGGCCTCGGCCACCCGCCGGTCACCGACGACCACCCGCCGGTCGCGCTGGTGTCGGCCACGCCGGACCGCGTGATCCTCGACGTCAACGGCATCCGCCTCTCACTCGACGTGGACCGGGTGGGCAACGTCTCCTATGTAGACAGCGCCGAGGGCTCGGTCGCCCTCACCGAGTTGCCCCGCTTCCCTTTGCCGGAGCCCGAGCTGGCCGAGGGCTCGCTGGTCGCCCCGCTGCCCGGCGCGGTAAGCCGCGTACTGGTCACGCCCGGCCAGCGCGTGGGGGCGGGCGAGCTGCTGATGACGCTCGAAGCGATGAAACTGGAACACCCCGTACACGCTCCGGCGGCCGGCGTTGTCGCGTCGGTGCCGGTGAGTGCGGGCGCACAGGTCGACACCGGAGCGGTGCTGGCGGTCCTCACCCCGGAGTAGGTGTCATGTTCGAACTCACCCCTCAACAATCCGATCTCCGCGACGCGGTCGCGGCCCTCGGCCGCCGCTACGGCCACGAGTACTTCGTGGCCAAGGCCAAGTCCGGCGGTCATACCACCGAGCTGTGGTCGGAGGCGGGCAAGCTCGGCTATCTGGGCGTCAACGTCCCCGAGGAGTACGGCGGCGGGGGCGGCGGCATCACCGAGCTGGCCATCGTCTGCGAGGAGCTGGCCGCGGCCGGCTGCCCGCTGCTGCTGCTCGTGGTCTCGCCGGCCATCGCGGCCACGGTGGTCGCCAAGCACGGCACGCCCGACCAGCGGTCCGCCTACCTGCCCGGCTTCGCGGACGGGTCACTCAAGGTGGCCTTCGCGATCACCGAGCCGGAGGCCGGCTCCAACGCCCACCGCCTCGCCACGACCGCCCGCCGCGACGGCGACGACTGGCTGATCTCCGGCCGCAAGTGCTTCATCTCGGGGGTCGACGAGGCCGCGTACGTGCTGGTGGTGGCCCGCGTCTCGGCCGGCGACCGGCTGCAGCCCGCGCTCTTCCTTGTGCCGGTCGACGCGCCGGGGCTCACCTCGTCCAAACTGGACATGGAGATCGTGTCGCCGGAAAACCAGTGGCTGCTCTACCTGGACGACGTCCGCGTGCCGGCCGGCGCCCTGATCGGCGGCGTCGAGGCCGGCCTGCCCGCCCTCTTCTCCGGCCTCAACCCGGAGCGCATCACCGTGGCGGCGATGGCCGCCGGCACCGCGCGGTACGCCCTCAGCCGCGCGTCTTCCTACACCGCCACGCGCCAGGTGTGGGGCCGCCCGATCGGCGCCCACCAGGGCGTGGCCCACCCGCTCGCGCACGCGGCGGTCCAGGTGGAGCTCGCCCGCCTCATGATCGCCAAGGCGGCCGCGCTCTACGACGCCGGCCGCGACGTGGAGGCCGGGGTGGCGGCCAACATGGCCAAGTACGCGGCCGCCGACGCCGCGGCACTCGCGGTGGACACGGCCATCCAGGTCCACGGCGGCAACGGCATGACGACGGAGTACGGCGTGGCCACGCTGCTGGGCGCCGTACGCGCCGGCCGGATAGCTCCGGTCAGCCGCGAGATGATCCTGAACTTCGTCGCCCAGCACGTCCTCGCCCAGCCCAAGTCGTACTGACTACGCGCAGGCGGTGCCGTTGACCTCGCAAGACAGGGGCGTCGTCACCGCGCTCGAGCGGTCGAACTGGAAGCGGAGCGCGACCGACGACCTGCCACCCACCGGGGCGCTGCCGGTGAAGGCGAACACCTCACCCTCCTGCTTGAGGGTCGCCTGCGGCGCGCTCTCCACCCAGAAGGTGCGCATCGGGCCGATCGTCGACGGGAAGCGCAGCCGTACCGTCCACGTACGAGCGGTGGTGGTCGAGTTGGTCACCAGCACCTCGCCGATGAAGCCGCCGTCGAAGGTCTGCAAGGTGCGGTAGCGCCCGGTCAGCTCGGGGGCCGGAGGTCGCCGGGCCGGAGACTCGGCCGCCCGGGAGCGGGACGGGGAAGGCGTCGGGCGCCGCGGTGAGGCGAGCGTCGCCTCGATCGTCGGTGAGGCGTTTGTGGCCCCGATCGTCGGCGAAGGGCTCGCGTCCGGCACGCTCGGTCCGGCCAGAAACGGGGGCGTCGCGGCCGGGGCCGGCGGCAGCGCCCGCTCCTCCCGGTCCGGACGCAGGCTGACGAGCGCGAAGACCAGCAGGCCGACGAGGATCACCACACCGGCGACCGTGGGCAGCCAAGGCAGCATCTCGAACGCGCGCCGGCGCGGCAGTCGAACCATCAACGGTCCCCGCTCACCGCGCCAGCGTCGGGCCCTGCAGGGCGTCGCGGCCCTTGCCGGCCAGGCAGCGGAAGGTGCGGTCACCGTCGGGTCGCAGCACCTCGAACTGCCAGCCCTGCGTGGACAGCAGCAGCGTCGTGCGCATGAACGTGCCCTCGGTGCAGAGCGCCTCGACCGCCGGCTCGTCCGCAACGCCGGCCGGGTCGGCTCCGGCGGGCAGGTCGCCGACCGCGTACGCCTCCCAGGTGTGCCGGCCGTTGCAGTCGACGCGCTCCGCCCGGATCCCCGGGCCGCCGGCGTCCGCCGCGCCGTAGCACTCGAGCTCAGCGGGGCAGCGGCCGCCTTCGAGGGGCAGCATGCAGCCGGGCAGCGCCCCGAGGACGAACGACGGGAGCGGAGCGGCGGTCGTCGAGATGATCGCGGTGGGGCTCGGCGTGGGGTCCGGGCGGTTGGCCATGTACCAAGCGCTGGTGCCCACGACCAGGAGCAGGGCGAATGCGGCGACACCGCCGAGGATCCAGCCCATGTTGCGGCGGCGGCCGGTGCCGACCGTCGGGGTGTTGTCGTGTGCCGGCACGAAACCGGGCGCGCGCAGGGGGTTGGGCGGCCGACCGCCGGCACCCGGCCCGGACGGGGCGCCGCTGCTGGGCGGGAAGCCGATGCCGGGCGAGACGGGGTACGCGGGGCTGGCCGACGAGGGGCCGGGCGATGCCGGAGCCGGCGGGGCGGGCGAGGTGGGCACCGGCGGGGCGTACGAGCGGGACACGTACACGCCGCGGGGTGTCGACGGGGGCGGCGGCTCGCTCAGCGACACCCCGGTCAGCATGTCGCGCAGCTGCTCGGCCGACGGGCGGGACTCCGGCTCGTTTGCCATGCCGCGCCGCAGCACCTCCATCAGCGCGGCGGGCACGCCTGGCAGGTCGGGAATGGGCTGGTTGAACAGCTCCATCAGCGTGATCAGGCTCGGGTTGCGATCTTCCCGCCAGCGGGGTGGCTTGCCGCGCATCACCGCGTAGAGGGTGGCGCAGAGCGCGTACACGTCGACGGAGGGCGAGGGCGCGCTGTGCCGGAACATCTCCGGCGGCGCGTACGCCGGGGTGAGGACCTCGAGCGTGACCGAGGAGTCGCGCGCCTCGGCGAGGATGGCGAGGCCGAAGTCGGCCAGCGCGGGCTCGCCGAAGCGGGAGAAGAGGATGTTGGCCGGCTTGACGTCGCGGTGCAGCACGCCGAGCTGGTGCGCGTCGGCCAGCGCATCGGCGATCTTGATGCCGACCTCGCGGGCCTCGGCCGGCGCCAGCGGCGCGTCGCGCATGCGGTCGGCGTACGACCCGTCGCACAGCTCCATGATCAGGTACGGATGCTGGTCGGCCGTCACGCCCGCGTCGAAGAGGTCGACGACGTGCGGGTGCGACGACATGCGACCGGCCGCCCGTGCCTCGCGCAGGAAGCGCCGCTGGTCGCGCTCGTTGTCGAGCGTGCGGTTTTCCACCTTGACGGCGACCTCGCGTGCGACCGACTCCTGGATCGCGCGATAGACGGTGGCGTACCCGCCGCGGGCAAGTACTGACAATCCGGACAGCCCTGGCACCACCGGCAACGGCAGCGAGCTCGGGGCCGTTTCGGTCACGGGTTAGAAGGTACCGAAGACACTCGGCCTAGCCGTTCCCGCACCGCGTCTGCGCCCGCTCGCTCGGCCACCCGCTGTGTCCCGTACGCGTGACGCACGGCCTCGTCGGCGGTGGCGAGCGCCTCTTCTCGCAGGCCACCGGCCGCGAGCGACTCCGCGAGCACCTCGCCGGCGACCACGCAGCTGCGCACGTCCTCGGCCGGCACAGCCACGGCGCGCCGGGCCCAGTCGAGCGCCTGGATCTGCTGGCCCTCCGCGAGCAGCGCCGCCGCGTACACCGCGAGGGCCTGCCGCCGCGGGAAGAGCAGCCCCGGACCCTTGGCCGCGGTGGCGATCGGCGCGAGCAGCCCGATGGCCGTGGTCGCGTCGCCCTCGGCCAGCCGGGCGCGGGCCAGCAGCACCCGCGGGCCGACCTGTGCCGGCGCGAGCGGGTTGTTGGGCTCCACCTTGGTCATCACCGACTGCGCATCCCGCGCGGCACCCTCGATGTCGCCGCTGTCCAGCGCCACGAACCCGCGCGTGGTGCCGGCCATGCCGGTCAGCAGCGGGTGCCCGGTGCGCTCCGCATACCCCAGGGCGTCGGTCAGCAGGTCGGTCGCGTGCGCGAACTCGCCGAGCCCCCGCGCGATCGCCCCGCGCACCACCAGCGCGAAGCCGCGCCCCCAGTCGTCGGCGACCATGTCGAAGTCGCGGTAGGCCCGGCGCGCGCCGCGATCCGCCTCGGTCAGGTCGCCGAGCTCCGCCGCGGCGAAAGCTTCGACCGCGCGCAGCGTGCCCACCGCCCACGCCTCGCCGACCCGCTCGCCGAACGGCAGGAAGACCCGGGCCAGGCGCCGCGCCTCGTTGAGCCGGCCGGCCAGCAGCCGGGCGAACGCCGTCGTGCCGCGCAGCCACGCCCGCCCGGTGGGGTCACCCAGCTCGGCGAAGAGGCGCGCGGCCCGCCCCAGCACCGCGTCGGTGCCGGCGAAGTCGCCCCGCGTCGTGGTCACCCAGGCCAGATCCTGCAGCGACCAGGCCTGCCCGAGCCGGTCACCGGCGGCGAGATCCACTTGGTACGCCCCGGCGAAGCGGCTGCTCGCCTGCCCCAGCCGGCCCCGCAGGTAGTCGGCCATGCCCAGCCGCCGCATCGCCTCGGCGCGCGGCCCGGGCAGGCCCGCGTCGGTGGCCACCTGCATGGCCTCCTGCCACGCCTGGAGCGCGCGGTCCGGCTCGCCGAGCACCCGGTGGGCCCGGCCGATGACCAGGAGGGCGCCGGACCGCAGGGCCGCGTCGTCGTCGGCGTTGGCGGAGAGCTTCTCCGCGTACGCCAGGGCGTCGCCGGCCCGGCCGGTCTGCAGCAGCGCGCGGGCCAGCACCAGGCGGTCGGCGCTGGGCAGCCCGTCGCCGGCGAGCTTGACGGCCCGCTCCGCGTACTCGGCGGCCAGCGTCGGCTCGCCCATCGCGAGCGCCCGGCGGGCGGCCCGGCCGAGCGCGGCGACGCCCAGCGGCACCACCGTGCGGGCCACGGCGTCCGGCCGGAGGCTGACCGCGTCGGCGAGGAGCGCGGCGCGCTCGACGTGGCCGGCGATGAACGCGTCACGGTCGGCCGGCGTCATCCCGCCGAAGCCGCCGACCCTGGCGACCCGGCCGGCCTGCACCGCGGCGGGCGCCGGCGCGGCCCACTGTGCCAGCGCGGCGTGCCGCTCGGCGAGGTCGGCCTTGCCGACGCCCGCATACGCCGCCTCGCGCATCAGCGGTGTCGGGAACGCGAACCCGTCCCGGGTGCGCCGCAGCATGCGCCGCTGCAGCAGCTCCTCCACGGCCCGCTCCAGCTCGACGGCGGCGACCGCGGTCGGGCGACCGTCGCGCCCGGACCGCCGCTCGCGCAACGCCTCGAGCGTGCCCTCCGGCACGTTGTCGCCGATCACCGCGGCGTCCCGAAGCACGGCGCGCGCGTCGGCGGGCAGCGCGTCGATACGTGCGGCGAGCACCGCGGCGAGGTCGCGGGAGAGCAGCCGGCTGCCGAGCGAACCCGGCGCCAGCCGCCAGGTGCCGCTCGCGCCGGCCACCGGCGTGAGGGCACCCCGCTCCATGAGCAGCGTGACGAGCTCGGCCAGGTAGAACGGGTTGCCCTGCGCGGTGGAGAGCAGCCGGTCGGTGTCGGCCTGTGGCAGCCGGCCGCCGCGCAGGTACGAGGTGAGCAGCCGGGCGGCGTCGGCGCCGCGCAACGGCGGCAGCGGGTGCACCTCGGCGTCGGCGACGCGGGTCAGCGCGCCGGCCGTGCGGACCAGCTCGGGGCGGCCGAGCAGCAGCACCAGCACGGGACCGGTGAGGTGCGAGAGCGTCACGCCCAGCGCCTCGACGGTCTCCGGGGTGGCGTCGTGCAGGTCGTCGACGATGACCAGCAGCGGCACCTCGCCGGCCAGGCCGCTGAGCAGCTGGCCCACCGCTATGGGTGTGGCCTCGACATCGGGCGCGGCGGTGTCTGGCGTCCACTCCGCCACTCCGGCCGGCACGCCGTGCGCGGTGGGCGTCTCGCCGTACCCCATCAGGGCGAGCAGCAGCTCGACGGCGACTGGCGGCGGGTCGGACCGAAACCGCCCGAGGCGCTGGCCGAGCCTCTTGAGCCGCTCCTCGGCGACCGTGCGGGTGACCGCGGTGGCCGAGTCGCGGGGCAGGCCGATCGCGGTGCGCACCATGTCGGCCAGCGGGGCCAGCCGGCGGCGCTCACCGAATGCCGCGCAGCGCACGGCGAGCACGCGCGCGCCGGTCGTCGACGTGTACCGCCCGCCGCTCACGTCATATCCGGCGGCGAGCCGCTCCACTTCGGACGCGAACCGGCTCTTGCCGATGCCGGCCTCGGCGGTCAGGACGAGCACGCGGGGCTCGGCGCTCTCGATCACCTCGGCCAGGCGGCCGGCCACGCGTCCCAGCTCCGCCTCGCGCCCCACGAACGGCGCCTCGTCGCCCACACCCGAGCGGGTGCCCGGTGCGTCGTGGAGGCCCAGCAGCTCGTACGCCTCGACCGGCTCGCGCTTGCCCTTGAGCCGCAGCGGCCGCAGCTCCCGCCACGACGCCACGTGCCGGGTCGCCGCCGCGGTGCGCGCGCCGGCGTAGACCGCGCCCACCGCGGCCGCGTCGGCCAGGCGGGCGGCGGTGTTGACCGTGTCGCCGATGACCGTGTACTCGATCGCTGCCTGGATGCCGGCGACCACCTCGCCGGTGTTGAGCCCGACCCGCAGGCCGAGCGGTGCGCCGCCGCCGCGCTCGTCGTCGAGCACCCGGCGCACCGCGCGCTGCATGCTCAACGCTGCCCGGACCGCCCGCTCGGCGTCGTCTTCGTGTGCGACGGGGGCGCCGAAGACCGCCATGATCCCGTCGCCGGTGAGCTTGTCGACGTGCCCGCCGAAGGTCTTGACCGCACCCGCGAGTGAAGCCAGCACGCGGTCGGTGACAGCGCCGACCCGCTCGGGGTCGAGGTCTTCCGACCAGGAGGTGAAGTCGGACAAGTCGCCGAAAAGGACCGTGACCACTCGCCGCTCAGCGGCCGGCAGGGAGGCAGCAGCCGGCAGCGCCGCGCCACAGTTGTGGCAGAAACGCGCGCCAGGCACCGCAACGGTGCCGCACACCGGGCATGTCACGGTGAGTCCAACCACACCGACCCGGAAGTCGATTCCCCGCCGTCGCGCCGGAGGTACGCGAGTTGGGCGCGCACAGACCATTCGGCGGCGGGCCACAGCGACGGGTCCACATCCGCATAGACCTTCGCCACGACCTCTTGCGCGCTCCGCGCGCCCTCTGATATTGCCTGTCTGACCTGGTCAAGGCGGGCGCGGCGGTGCGCCAGATAGAAGCGCGCGGCGGCGCCGCAGTCGGCCAGGGCCGGTCCGTGGCCGGGCAGGGCCGGCACCGCGTCGTATCCGGCGAGCACCTCGAGGCTCGCCAGATATTCACCCAGGTCGCCGTCGGGCCAGGCCACGATCGTGGTGCCGCGGCCGAGGATCGTGTCTCCGGTGAAGATCACCCGCTCGCCACTCACCTCGACGAGGAAGCAGATCGAGTCGCCGGTGTGCCCGGGGTCGGCACCCGCGTGATCGCCAGCCCGCCGGTGTCCTCGCCCGCGCCCGTGAGCTCGACGAACCGCGCCAGCCCCTCGACGTGGTCGGGGTGGCCGTGGGTGACCAGCACCGCACCGACCGGGCCGGTCTCGGCGACCGCGCGCAGGTGCCCCTCGTCGAGCGGCCCCGGGTCGATCACCACGGAACGCTCGGCGCCGGGGGCGCGCAGCACCCAGGTATTGGTGCCGTCGAGGGTCATCGGCCCCGGATTGGGGGCGCGCACGAGCGTGACCCAGTCCGGCAACCTGTCGGCAAGCGCTGCCGCGGGCGCGGTGACATGCCCCACCATGCCAGCGATCGTACGACCCGGGAGTGACAGAGCGGGCTTTCACTCAGGTAGCACTCAGCCTCGGACGCTTACACCTGTGCCGGTACTAAACCGCCGGGGGTGGTGCTCAGGCGACCTCGACGATGACCTCGACCTCGACCGGCGCGCCCAGCGGGAGCTCGGCAACGCCGACCGCACTGCGGGCGTGCTGCCCGGCCTCGCCGAAGACGGCGCCGAAGAGCTCCGAGGCGCCGTTGATCACGCCCGGCTGGCCGGTGAAGCCCTCGGCCGAGGCGACGAAGCCCGTCACCTTGACGACCTTCACCACGTTTTCCAGCCCCACGAGCGAGTCGATCGCCGCTATCGCGTTCAGCGCGCACCGCTCGGCCAGGTCCTTGGCCTGCTCCGGCGACACGCCATCGCCCACCTTGCCGGTGGCGAGCAACTTGCCGTCGGCGATCGGCACCTGTCCCGAGACGTACACGTGCTTGCCCGACTGGACGGCCGGCACGTAGGCGGCCACCGGCGGCACGACCTCCGGCAACGTGAGGCCCAGCTCGGCCAGCTTCGCGTACGGGTCGTTCACCTCAGGCCACCTTCGGACGCTTGAGGTACGCCACCAACTGCTCAGGGTTGGGCCCCGGAACGACGGCGACCAGCTCCCAGCCGTCCTCTCCCCAGTTGTCGAGGATCTGCTTGGTGGCGTGGACCAGCAGCGGCACGGTGGCGTACTCCCACTTCTGCATGCCGGCACCCTAACCGGCGGGCCGGCGGCGTCCGCCGTTGGGCGGGTGCGCGGCCAGCGGGTCTTCGGCAGTTCGCCACCGGGCGCTACCCTGACGGGCACACTGCGACCGTGGGCCTGGGGGATACCAATGACGCAACCGCCGAACGGTGGCGCCGGCGAGCAGCAGGAAGGTTCGGCGCCCGGCTATCCGGCACCGGTCGACCCGTTCGCCGCACCCGCCGATCAGCAGACGCCTGAGCAGCCGGCCGTGCCACCACCGCCGCCGCACCCGATCGTGCCGCCACCACCGGGACAGCCCGTGGTGCCACCGCAGCAGCCGGGCTACCCGCCTCCGTCGTACACGACGCCCGGCGCCGCACCTGGATACCCGCCGGCACCCGGCTACCAGCCGCCGGCCCAGCCTGGCTACCCGGCACCCCAGCCCGGCTATCCGGCACAGCAGTTCGGCGCACCGGCTCCGCAGCCCGGATACCCGCCGCCCGCCCAGCCGGTTTCGGGCCAGCCGGTCTCGGGTCATCCCGGTTACCCCCCGGCCGGCCAGCCCGGCTATCCCGCGCCCGGCCAGCCGGCGTACGCGCCGCCGCCCGAGTCCGCATACCCGCCGGGTCAGCCGGCGTACGCGCCGCCCCCGGAGTCCGGCTACCCGCCGCCCGGTCAGCCGGCCTACGCACCGCCGGCGCCGGACCAGCACGGCTACCCGCCGCAGATCCCCGGCCAGCCGTACCCGGCGCCGGTCTCCGGTGGCCCGGCCGCGCCGCCGACCTCGGGTCAGCCCTACCCCGGCCAGCCCACGTCCGGCCAGCCGGCGTTCGCGCCGACCAGCGGGTACCCGCAGGCGGCTCCGGGCTACCCGGCGACCGACCCGGCCTACGCGCAGCCCGGCTACCCGGGATACCCCGGCGCCCCGGCGCCGCCGCGGAAGAAGTCCCGCACTCCCATGATCATCGCGTTCGTCGCGGTGGCCGTCGTGCTCCTCTGCGGCGGCGGTGTGACGGCCGGGCTGCTGCTGCTGCGCAACCAGGAGCCCAACGACGGCGCCGCCGAGCCGGTCGCCGCCGTACAGGACTTCCTCAAGGCCGTCTACACCGACCAGGACGCGACCAAGGCCAACGAGCTGGTCTGTGCCGAGGCCCGCGACGAGAAGTCGATGACCGAGAAGGTCGACGAGGTCAAGGCCAACTCCACCAAGTACAAGAACCCGCGGTACAAGTGGGACGAGCCCAAGGTCGACAGCCAGGACCCGGAGTCAGCGAGCGTCTCGGTCAAGGTCACCATGACCACGAGCGACGAAAAGGTCGCCGAGCAGCAGCTCAAGTTCACCGTCGTGCAGAAGACGGGCTGGTTCGTCTGCGAGATCGGCGGCTGATCACCCGTTCGAGATCCGGACTACGCTCGAAACGTGCGGGCGAGCGAGCAGGGATACGGCCAGGTCAATCCGGCCTGGCCGGCGCGTCTTCATGTGGTGACGGGCAAGGGCGGCACCGGTAAGACGACGGTCGCCGCCGCCCTGGCCCTGGGACTGGCCGCCGGCGGGCACCGCACGCTGCTGGTCGAGGTCGAGGGGCGGCAGGGCATCGCCGAGCTGTTCGGGCTCGGCCCCCTGCCCTACGAGGAGCGCCGGGTGGCCGGCACCGCGGACGGCGGTGAGGTGCGGGCGCTCGCCGTCGACCCCGAGCTGGCCCTGCTCGAATACCTGGACATGTTCTACAAGCTCGGCGCGGCCGGTCGGGCGCTGCGCAAGCTCGGCGCGATCGACTTCGCCACGACGATCGCGCCCGGCCTGCGGGACGTGCTGCTCACCGGCAAGGTCAAGGAGGCCACGACCCGCACGGCGGACCGCCGCCGGGTGTACCACGCGGTCGTGCTCGACGCACCGCCCACCGGGCGGATCGGGCGCTTCCTCAACGTGACCGCCGAGACGGCCCGCCTCGCCAAGGTCGGCCCGATCAAGACGCAGAGCGAAAACGTGGCCGCCCTCCTGCGCTCCCCGATGACGTCGGTGCACGTGGTGACGCTGTTGGAGGAGATGCCGGTACAGGAGACGGTCGACGCGATTGGCGAGCTCAACAGCCTCGGCATCCCCACTGGCAAGATCATCATGAACGCCACCCGCCCGCCCCTGCTCAGCGGTACCAAGGTCAACCAGGCCGAGCTGCGCCGAGGGCTGGCGGCGGCAGGGCTGCCCACCGACCGGGCCACGGTCTCCGGCCTGTACGCCGAGGCGAAGGCGCACCTGACCCGCCGTGAGCTGGAAGAGTCGCTCCGCGTGGAGCTGGCCGAGATGGGTCAGCCGATCGTGGAGCTGCCGCTCCTGCCCGGAGGTGTAGACCGCGCCGCGCTGGACAGCCTGGCGGCCGAGTTGATGGCCACGCGTTGAGCCAGCCCGGATACGCTCGGGCGGTGTCTTCCGATCACGCGGGCCGGCGGCTGGACGTGGACCGCATCCTGGCCGACCCCGGCGTGCGGATCGTCGTCTGCTGCGGTTCGGGCGGCGTCGGCAAGACCACCACTGCGGCCGCGCTCGCGCTGCGCGCTGCCGAGCGCCACGGGCGGCGCACGGTCGTGCTCACGATCGACCCGGCCCGCCGCCTCGCCCAGTCGCTGGGGCTGACCGAGCTGGACAACACGCCGCGGCAGGTCAAGGGCATCGAAGCGGACGAGAGCGGCGGCGAGCTGCACGCGATGATGCTCGACATGAAGCGGACCTTCGACGAGGTCGTGCTCGCGCACACCGACCCGGCCCGCGCCACGGAGATCTTCGCCAACCCCTTCTACCAGGCCATGAGCTCGACGTTCTCCGGCACGCAGGAGTACATGGCGATGGAAAAGCTGGGCCAGCTGCACGCGCGCGGCGAGTGGGACCTGATCGTGGTCGACACTCCGCCGTCCCGCTCCGCGCTGGACTTTCTCGACGCGCCCGCGCGCCTGTCCCGCTTTCTCGACGGCCGCATGCTGCGGCTGCTGCTGGCGCCCGCGCGAGCTGGGGGCCGGAGCATGTTCAGCCTGGTCACGGCGTCGTTCGGGATGTTCTCCCGGGTGGTGCAGAAGGTGCTCGGCGCGCAGCTTCTGACTGATTTGTCCGGCTTCGTCGCCGCGCTCGACTCCATGTTCGGCGGCTTCCGCCAGCGCGCCGAGCAGACGTACCGCATCCTCCAGGCCCGCGAGACGGCGTTCCTGCTGGTCGCGGCGCCGGAGCCGGACGCGGTCCGGGAGGCCGCCTACTTCGCCGGCCGGCTCGGCGAGGAGCGCATGCCGCTGGCCGGCCTGGTGCTCAACCGGGTGCACCGCACGACTGTCGACGGGCTGACCGCGGAGCGCAGCCGGACCGCGGCGGACGAGTTGGAGCGGGCCGGCGGCAACGAGGCCACCACTGACGCGCTGCGGGTCCACGCCGCGCTGGCCGAGCTGGCGGCCCGGGAGCAGCGTGTGGCCGCCGTCTTCACCGACGCCTACCCCGCCGTGCCGACGGTGGAGGTTGCGGCGCAGCCCGCCGACGTCCATGACGTCGACGGGCTGCGTACGGTTGGTAATGCGCTCAGCCGGCCGTGACCAGCACCTTTTCCTTGTCCCGCAGGGCGGCCTCGAACATCTTCCGCCAGCTGTCCACCTGAGGGTGGCGGCGCAGCAGCGCCCGCCGCTCGCGCTCGGTCATGCCACCCCACACACCGAACTCGATACGGTTGTCGAGCGCATCGGCGAGGCACTCGTAACGCACCGGGCAGCTCCGGCAGATCCTCTTGGCTACGTTTTGCTCTGCGCCCTGTACGAAGAGTGCGTCAGGGTCGCCGCTTTGGCACGCAGCCATACTCGGCCAGTCTGTGATCATCCCCATCTGTCCACGTCCCCCCTTGCAGTCCGCTTCCCCGACCCGTGCCCGGCCGGATTCCCCCGGCCACTCGCTAAGGCACTCCCCCGAGTCCCAGCGAGTGACGTGCAGTACTCGCGGGACCATCATGCTCTGTAGTCATCCGATTACGCAACGTTGTCTGGCAAATCCGATCAAAACAAAGACGTCCCGCCTGTTTCCGGGCGAACCGGACCAGGCTTACCCGGCGGCGATCTGCGGAAACGCGAGCCAAGTGTCCCGCACGTGGGTCAGACTCAACATCGGCAGAACGCATCCGCACGCAGGGGGTCATGCGTCTAGCACAACGAGGCCACTGCCCGCAGGACATGCCCGAAAGTCCGACTAGTTTCAGCTGACCGCGGGCGGCGCCACACGGGGAAAGCCGATGGTTGCCAGGTCCCGTACCCTGTCGGGGTGACCTGGATGCGGAAGCGTGATCACAACATTTTTGCGAACGCCGCATCGCTGCTGATCTGCGGGCTCCTGGCGGGCGTGGTTGTGGCCGCCGCAGCCTTCCCCGCGGTTGCGATGTCGGGCCTGGCGGCCAAGGCTGGGGCGGAGACCTTCGACCGGCTGCCCAGCGAGCTGACCGTGAAGCGGTCGCCGCAGATGACCTACGTCTACGCCTCCGACGGCAAGACGACGCTCGCCACGTTGTATGACGAAAACCGGCGGGATGTCCCGCTCAAGGACGTCTCGCCGATCATGCAGCAAGCGATCATCGCGGCCGAGGACCACACGTTCCGTACGCACAACGGCGTCGACGCCAAGGGCATCGCCCGCGCCTTCGTCGCCAACAACTCGGCAGGCAGCACCACACAGGGCGCGTCCACGCTGACCATGCAGCTCGTCCGCATGCTGATCGCGTACTCGGCGACCCACCCGCAGGACGTCGTCGCCGCCACCGAAGACACAAACGCGCGCAAGCTGCGCGAGATGAAGTACGCGCTCCAGCTCGACAAGGAGATGACCAAGGACGAGATCCTGGAGCGCTACCTCAACATCGCCCCCTTCGGCCGCGGGGCGTACGGGGTGTTCGCCGCCAGCCAGGTCTACTTCGGCAAGCACCCGCGCGACCTCAAGGTCGAAGAGGCCGCGCTCCTCGCCGGCATGGTGAAGGCCCCTTCGGCCTTCGACCCCACCACCCGGCCGGCAAGCCGCAGGCGCTCGACCGCCGCAACTACGTCATCGACAACATGGTCGAGACGAAGGCGATCACGCCCGAGCAGGCCGCCGCCGCGAAGGCTGTCCCGCTCAAGGTCAAGGACAAGCGCACGCCCAACGGCTGCGTCGCCACCAGCAAAAACCACTGGGGCTTCTTCTGCGACTTCTTCTACCGCTGGTGGCTTGAGCAGGAGACGTTCGGCGCGACCACCTACGACCGGGAGCGGCGGCTCAAGAGTGGCGGCTACCGCATCGTAACGACGCTGGACGTGCGGACCCAGCAGGTGGCCAAGGCCAACATCGACCGCCACCTCAAGGCGACGAACAAAAACGCGCTGATGCTCGCGGCCGTCGAGCCGGGCAGCGGCCGCGTGCGGGCGCTCGCGGTAAACCGGGTCTACAAGCTCGACGACCCCGCCAAGCCGCAAAACCGGATCTCGTCCAACCCGGCAAAGGCCAAGAAAAAGATCCGGGGCACCTACCCCAACACCACAAACCCGCTGCTCACCGGCGGTGGCGACATCAACGGCTACCAGTTCGGGTCGAC
Source organism: Phytohabitans houttuyneae (assembly GCF_011764425.1). NCBI lineage: Bacteria > Bacillati > Actinomycetota > Actinomycetes > Micromonosporales > Micromonosporaceae > Phytohabitans > Phytohabitans houttuyneae. The sequence goes on along the minus strand of NZ_BLPF01000001.1, from coordinate 4,507,923 downwards.
GTTCAAGATGTTCACGATGGTGGCGGCGCTCGAGCGGGGCTACCCGCTGGAGACCACGATCAACACGGTCTCGCCATACCCGTCGAAGTACATCGTCGAGTCGGGCTCGCCCGCCGCCTGTCCGGGGACGAACAAGTACTGCCCGGAAAACGCCGGCCGCAAGGGCTACGGCCCGATGAACATGTGGGCCGCCTTCGGCCAGTCCATCAACACGTACTTCGTGCCGCTGCAGGAGCGTGCCGGCGGGGCCAACGTGGTTGACGCGGCGAGGAAGCTCGGCATCCAGTTCCGCGCCAGCAACGACGCCAAGTTCGCCAACGACCGCGGCTCCGCCGACCAGTGGGGCGCCTTCACGCTGGGTGTCTCCTCGGCCACGCCGCTGGAGATGGCCAACGCGTACGCGACGCTGGCGGCCGACGGCAAGTACTGCGAGCCGATCCCGGTCCAGGAGATCGTCGACCAGGACAACAACAAGCTCGACATCGCCAACCCGCGCTGCGAGCAGCGGATCAAGACCGAGGCTGCACGCGCCGCCGTCGACGCGGCCCGGTGCCCGGTCGGCGACCGGTCGTCGACGTCAAAGTGCAAGGGCGCCACCGCCGGGCGGGCCCGCGACATCGTCGGCAAGCCGATCATGGGTAAGAGCGGCACCACCGACAGCGCCAAGACCGCTTCGCTGATCGTCGGTACCAAGCAGCTCATGGTCGCCGGCATCATCGCCGACCCGGACTGGGCACAGACCTCGACCCACTTCACGCACGACGAGGTCAACGACGCTGTCTGGACCACCGTGCGGGACGCGATGAAGGGCAAGCCGTCACAGCAGTTCACGCCACCCACGGGCAAGATCGTGGAGGGCGATCAACGCAGGATCCCGGACGTCAAGTGCAAGTCGGTCGACGACGCCCGCTCGACGCTCCGGAATGCCGGCTTCGAGGTCTTCGTCGACCCCGTACCGGTCAACTCGACCTGCCCGGCCGGCACCGCCGCCGGTACCAGCCCTGACGGTCGCACCATCAAGGGCGGCATCGTGAGCATCCAGGTCAGCAACGGCAAGGGCGCTCAGCAGCCCGGCGGACCAAGCAACCCGGGCCGAGGTCCAGGCGGTGGCCGCCCGACCGTGCCACCACCACGGGACTAGCCAGCTCGTGGAGCGGGCGCCGTAGGGCTCAGGCCTCGCGGCGCCCGTTCACTTTTCAGAGCCTCAGCCGGCGAGCTGGCGGCGTACCTCCGCTGCCACCCGACCGCCCTCTGCCCGGCCCGCCACCGCGGCCTGTGCCGCCTTCATGGCTGGGCCCATCTGCCCCATCCCGCTGAACCCGCCCGCGGACAGCGCCCCGGCTACCAGCTCGGCCAGGTCCTCCTCGCTGAGCTGCTTCGGCAGGTATCGCGCCAGCACGTCACCCTCGGCCGCCTCCTTCGCGGCCTGCTCGGCCCGCCCCGCGTCGGCGAAGGCTGTGGCGGCCTCGCGGCGCTTCTTCGCCTCCTTGGCGAGCACCGCGAGCACCTCCTCGTCGGACAGCTCGCGCTTGGTGTCGCCGGCGACCTCGGCGTTGCCCACCGCGGCAAGCGCCATCCGCAGGGTGGATGTGGTGACCTCGTCACGCGCCTTCAGCGCGGTGCGCATGTCAGCCGTAAGGGTGTCCTTGAGCGTGCCCATGGTGGGTCAAACTACCCTGGGCGGCATGCGGAAGCGCACATTGTTCGGACTCGCCGCGGGCACGGCCGCCGCCGGCGCCGCCACGCTGGCCTATGCCTCGCTCATCGAGCGCAACATGTTCACCCTCCGGCGGTACGACGTGCCGGTGCTCGCGCTCGACGCCGAGCCGCTGCGCGTCCTGCACCTGTCGGACCTGCACATGATGCCCGAGCAGCGGCGCAAGCAGGAGTGGGTGGCCGCGCTCGCCGGCACCGACCCCGACCTGGTCGTGGTCACTGGCGACAACATGGCTCACCCCGATGCGGTATCGGGCGTGCACCGCGCGCTCCAGCCACTGCTCGACTACCCGGGCGCCTTCGTGTTCGGCTCGAACGACTACACCGGCCCGGTGCTGAAAAACCCGTTCGGCTACTTCAACAAGCACGAGCGCACGAACGACCGCCGCCACGGCGCCGAGCTCCCCGCCGAAGACCTGCGCGAGCTGCTTGTCGGCCACGGGTGGGCCGACCTCAACAACGCGCGTACCACCCTCAAGGCCGGCGGCCGCCTGATCGAGTTCGTGGGCGTGGACGACCCGCACATCGAGCGCGACGACTACGCCTCGGTCGCCGGCGGCGCGTCGGCCGACGTGGACGTGCGGCTGGGCCTGACCCACTCGCCCGAGCCGCACATCCTGGATGCCATGGCCGCCGACGGCTTCGACCTCCTGCTGGCCGGCCACACCCACGGCGGCCAGGTGCGCGTCCCGTTCGTGGGCGCTCTGGTCACCAACTGCGACCTGCCCCGCTCGATGGCGCGCGGCCTCTTCCGGTGGCCGGGCTCCGACGCCTGGCTCCACGTCTCCGCAGGCCTGGGCACCCACCCGACCGCCCCGATCCGCTTCGCCTGCCCGCCGGAGGCGTCGCTGCTGACGCTGATCCCGCGCTGACCCGATACCGAGTTTGTCCGGCTGTGGCCGTGGGCTACTATTACGCGGGCACTGCCTCGGGGTGTGGCGCAGCTTGGTAGCGCGCTTCGTTCGGGACGAAGAGGTCGTCGGTTCAAATCCGGCCACCCCGACCAGGTCAGCGGCCATGTCGCATCGATGGGCATGGCCGCTTCTGCGTCTGTACAGCCGCTGAGTACAGCAGCGGTCGTCGCTGGCTTTTCCGCGTTCGTCCGGGCGCATCACGGTCGCTTCGACGGCCTCGGCGGAGCGATCTCTGTACGCGGCACAAGCTGCCCTGTCAGCAGCTTGCGTCACGCCCCCGCCGCCACGCGGCCCGGCGGCACCCCGCACCGGCTTCCCGCCGGCGTGGTGCCGTTCCATGCATCCCCACCGAACGGCTACCAGTTGCGGAGCGCTTTCACGGATGGCGGCTTAGCCTCGGCTGGAGGCACCAGTTCGTAGCCCAACTCCTCCAACACCCGCGCTGCTTCATCCGGAACGTCACGTACGACTGACGCCAACTGTCGTCGCCGCCAACGTTCGCGGCCGGCTTCCACGACCTCGCGCCAGCCGTCGCGGGAGTCGAATCTGCACTCTTGGATGAGGAACTGGACGAAGTCTTCTAAACACGGCCGAAATCGGGCACCGCCAACCGGCACGTGTAGGGCCGCCATATCGTGAGGCGTCGGGTGACCGGCCTGCGAAAGTAGGTGTGACAAGGCGCCGCGATGTGCATGGACCTGGATATGAGCGCTGGGCGCGCTGTGCATGTCGCGGAGGTAGTCGAATCGGATGACCGGCGTTCTGTCGATGTTCGCCAGCAGGACGAAGGTGGAATGTTCGATGGCGAGGTACCGGTCGACTGAGTCCAGCCGGCATCGCATGCTCACCTTCAGTGTGGCGACTTCTGTGCCCGCCACGAAGAGAGGCAGACCCCTGCCGTCTGGGCCAACGTGCAACACATACCGCAACTCGCGTGCCAACACGTCAAGGACTGTCGCCGGCAAGTTGGGCAAGGTAGCAGAGAGGAGTTCGGCCACCTCCCGGCCGAACTCCTCTACCTGGCTCTTGAGATCACCCAGTGGCTTCGTCATCACCGAGGAGGAACTCGATCTCACGAAGCTCATCCCAGGCAGACCACTCATCTCCAACGAGCGACCGGCCCTCGGCTCTGGCCTTCAGATCCTCGTATGAGGTCCCAACACGCTCAAGGATGGCCTGCCGCCTTGCCTGCAGATCCTCCCGAGAGACTTCAGTTAGTCGAGTCACGGCTACCCTCCGTCTTTACCGGTCTCTCAACAGTAAGGCACATGGGTCTGACATGTTAGGCACGGATGAGCCGACGCAGGTCAGTCAGGAAGTACGGCGGCCGCCCCTCGTAACCCTGATCGCCTCATCGCAGGCTTTCACCCAGCCTTTTGAGCGCGTCGCGGGTGGCTTTGGACGATGCTTGCGAATAGATCTCCATGGTCACAGAGACCTCCGCCTGCCCCAGAATCTGCATGATCACCCGAGGGTGTACCTCCAGGTCGACCAGGAGGGTGGCGCAGGTCCGACGAGCGTCGTGCACCGCCGTGACCGACAACTCCGGCGTCGAGTACCAGGTCCCGATCATCTGCGACGGCGTCCTCCCCTCCGCCCCGGGGTTTAGTGGCGCTCGATCATCCGCATCTGCTCCTCGGTGTGGTGACCGCCCTCCGCCACGGGCAGCGCGGTGAGGGTGGCGACCTGCTCGGGTGTGAGCGTGACCGCGTCCGCGGCGCTGTTTTCCTCCACGCGGCTCACGCGCTTGGTGCCGGGGATGGGCACGATGTCGCCGCCCTGGGCCAGCAGCCACGCCAGCGCGACCTGGGCCGACGTGGCCCCGACCTCGTCGGCGACGGCTTGCACGTGGCTGGCGATGGCCAGGTTGCGCTGGAAGTTCTCGCCCGTGAAGCGCGGGTGGTTCTTGCGGAAGTCGCTGTCGTCGAGGCGCTCGACGTCGGCGGCGGTGCGCAGGCTGCCGGTGAGGAAGCCGCGGCCGAGCGGGGAGTACGCGACCAGGCCGATGCCCAACTCGCGCAGCACGGGAAGGATCTGCTCCTGGTCACGGGTCCACAGCGAGTACTCCGACTGCAGCGCGGTCACGGGATGCACGGCGTGGGCGCGCCGGATGGTGTCGGTCCAGGCCTCGGACAGGCCGATGTACCGGATCTTGCCTTCCCGCACGAGCTGGGCGAGGGCGCCCATGGTGTCCTCGATCGGGGTGTTCGGGTCGACGCGGTGCTGGTAGTACAGGTCGATGCGATCGGTGCCGAGGCGCTTGAGCGAGCCTTCGACCGCGGTGCGGATGCTGTCGGGGCTGCTGTCGGGCTTTCCCGCGCCCCGTCCCGTGTGCGAGATCAGGCCGAACTTGGTCGCCAGCACGACCTGATCGCGGCGGCCCCTGAGCGCCTTTCCGACCAGCTCCTCGTTGACGTACGGGCCGTAGACCTCCGCGGTGTCGATCAGCGTGACACCCAGCTCGAGCGCTCGGTGGATGGTGCGGATCGACTCCGCGTCGTCGCTGCCGGCGCCGCTGTAACCGTGCGACATCCCCATCGCGCCCAGGCCGATGCGGGCAACCTCCAGTTCGCCCAGCGTGGCGGTACGCATGCTTGTCCTCCCTGCCGTTTGTCGAAAGTGGACGCCCGCTGACCGCGGGGTCGCGGGGAATCAGGCCTCGGGGATCGCCATGCCGCTCTCACTTGATGGATCGCCTAGGGCGTGCGGCCGTCGAGGGCGGCGTCCAGGCGGGACGTGAAGTCGTCGGGGAGCTCGCCGTCGTTGCTCAACGCCTGGTTTACGCCCTCCCGGAAGGTCTTCGTAAACTGCGCGTAGTGCGGCGTCACCGGCCGCGGACGCGCGATCCTCAGCGCGGACAGCAGCGTCTGCGCGTACGGGTACCGCTCCTTGACGCTGCCGTCGTGGTAGACGAGCTCGCGGGTCGCGGCGAAGCCGCCGCGTTCGAAGAGGATCTGCTGACTGCGCGGGCTGGTCAGAAACTGGATCAGTGCCTTGGCGGCCGCCGGCTGGTCGGTGCTGCTGGCAATGGCGAGGTTTTGCCCGCCAAGAACGCTGGGGCCGGGCAGCGGCACCACGTTGTACGAGATGGTCTTGGTCTCGGTGGAGGTGTCCAGGTCGCGGAGGGCGAGCGGCCAGTTCCGCATGAAGAGCAGGCGGCCCTCGCGGAAGGTCTGTGTCGTCTCGGTCTCGTGGTACGTCCGCGCGTCACGGTCGATGACCTGCGGGTTTGTGTGCGCGAGGCCGACGGCGAGGCGGCGCAGGCCCTCGCGGGCCTCGGGTGAGTCGACGACCACGTTTCCCTCGCGGTCAACGACGTCGCCGCCGGCCGCCCAGATGGCTTCGAGCGCGTTGACGGTGAGGCCCTCGTAGTCGGCGAACTGGCCCGCGTACCCGGCGGCCGGCCGCTTGCCTTCCGGAATGCTGTTGAACGCCTCGGTGATGTCGTTCGTGAGCTGCTGCCAACCCGTGGGCGGTTGGAGATCCGTGATGAGGTCGGAGCGGTAGTAGAGCAGGCCGGCATTCGTGTAGAAGGGCAGCGCCCACAGTTTTCCGCCCCAGCGACACGTTTCCAGTGGCTGGGCGAGAAAGCCGTCGAGATCCTCATCCGTTACCGGCATCTCGCGCAGGAATCCGCGATCGGCGAATTCGGCCACCCATGGAACGTCGAGGCTGAATATGTCCACGTCACTCTTGCTGGCCTCGGCCTGGCCGACCATCTCGCTGTAATGGTCGTCGGCGACTCCCCGCAGTGCGCGAAACTCCGCCTTGTGCTCGGGGTTTATCGCGTTCCACTGCTCCACCAGTGCCAGCTGCTGCTCACCGATGCTCTCGTCAAAGCTGCTGAGGATGACGATCGTGCCATCCTCGAGCGCGTCACGGCCCGGACGGTCGAGCAGGTAGTTGGCACCGACCAGCGCGAGGACAGCCCCGCCGGCCAGCCCCGCGGCAAAGCCCGACCAGCCCCAGGCGTCCTTTATCCGCCCCAACACCTGCCGGATGCGCGACATCTCAGGGCCCTCCCCACAGCGATCTGAAGAGGTCTTCCAGCACCGTGTCCGTCCCCTTTGGCTCGGCGTCGAAGCAGGCCCCGCCCGTGCCGTCGGCGAGGTCGGCCAGCCCCTGGCGGGAGCAGCTCGCAGCGCCGACCGCGACGACGAAGACACGTACCCGCCGATCGCGTGCCTCATCCCGCAGCGCGCCCTCGGTGAGGGATGGATCCTGGTCCTGGCCGTCGGTGAGGATCACCACCGCGGCGCCGCGGGTGTCGTCGCTCGTGCCGACCGCCCGCACGGCCTGCTTGACCGCCTGGTCGAGCGGCGTGGGGCCGGCAGGGCGTACGGTGCCGAGCGCTCGGGCGGCGGCGCGGCGGGCGGCTGGGCCGGCCGGGCCGATCGGCACGAGGGGACGCACAGCACCCGGCGAGCCGGGGTAGACCCAGAGGCCGAACTCGTCACGTTCCCCCAAATAGGACAGTGCGGTCTGCGCGCCCGCGGCCGCCACGGCGAAGCGGGTCGCGCCCGCGCCGGGCACCGCGAGTCCCATCGAACCGGAGGCGTCGAGCACCAGCAAGACGCGGCTGTGGCGGGCCGCCTGGCGCTGGGCCGCCAGCACGGCTTCGACGGTCTGCCGGGCCGGCAGGGCGCGCGCCTTGAGGGTCGAGCCAAGACCGGATACCGCGCCGAAGCGTGTGCTCACCGGATCGCTGATCGTCGTCCGCTGTGGACGGAGACCGGCGGTCAGGAGCACCGCGCGTCCCTGGGGCGACCGCAGCCAGGCCGTGAACGCGTCCGTCGCCTCCCGCTGCGCGGTCGACGTGTCTGCCCACCGGATCGCCACCACCGGATGGTCCAGCGTGAACGTGTCGGCCGGGTAGAACGCGGTCAGGATCTGCTCCTCGGGCAGAGCGCCGCCGGCGGAGGTGCACCGCCCGCCGAGCGCGGCGCCCTGGTTGAACCGCACCATCGCCTGCTCGGCGACGATCACCGCGGTCGGTGACGCGCCCTCCCGGCGGTGCTGGCACAGCAGGCTCGACTCGGTGCCGAGCGTGTAGTGACCTTCGTCGAGCCCTCGGGTGAGCTGCTGCTCGACGGCCCGCGCGCGGGAGAGTGGCGCGAGCTTGTCGGGGCGGCTCTCGCCGGTGAAGAGGGCGACGGTGGCGAGCCGGCCCACGGTCGAGGCGACCGGGTCGGGGCGGGCGATGCCCCACCCGTGCTCGCCCGCCATCGCGAGCAGCTCAGACCAGGTCCGGCCGTGGCGCGCGCCGTCGACCTCGCGCGCCGCCTCGCCGGCGGGCACGGCAAGGACGATCGGGGAGGAGGCCACCACCGTCGTGGTCACCCCGACGAGGCTGTCGGTGGAACCGGCGAGAGCCTCGCTCACGTGCAGGGTGGAGTCCGGCAGCCACAGGTCGGGACGCGGGTACGCCCCACCGTCCACATTGGGCCAGCCGCTGAGGAGCCGCTCGCGCGCCTCGTCGGGCGGCTCGGAGTAGACGTACATCCGCGCGGTCGGGCAGCCGTGGTGATCGCCGGCCGTGTGCCGCTGGTACTCCTCCACGAGGTAGCGGGTCGACTCCACACCTTCCGGCGTCGCGAGCACGCGCACCATCGTGGGGTGGTCGCAGCCGGACCACCAGACGCCGGCCGCCTCGGCCCAGCCGGCCGCGCGTGGGCCTACCGCCCACACGAGCGTCCCGGTGATCAGCACGGCGAGCCCGGCCAGCACGACCGTCCGCCGGATCCGCAGGCGGGGCCGCTGCCGGTCTTTGGAACGCGGCTTACCGGCACTGACAAAGCCGGTCGTGGAAAGGACCAGAATCAGCGCGCCGATGATCAGGGCAACCCATCGGAACGGGTTGGACGGCGTTCCCGTGGAAATCGTGACCGCGACGGTCGCCAGGACCCCGGCGAGCAAATAGAGGGCTCGCTTCAGCGGAGGCGGCGGGTCGGAAGGCACCCACTGCTCCTCTCCACTGGGCCGCGATCATGATCGACCGATGTCACCACCCGGCAACAGCGGAAACATCGCCGCAAACGATAGCCCAATATCGCAACCGGCCGCGGCGCGGCGAATACCGCTATTGACGCTGATCAAGTCCAAATATTGGGTGAAATCTCGACGAATGGCCCGCCACGCGGGGCGCCCTCCGACGCCGACGCGGGAAAGGCCCTAGGGTCGTGGTATGGCAGGGCAGGACTGGGTCCAGTGGCATGAGGCGTACGAGGACCCGGCGTCCTCGCTGTCCCGGCGGCTCGCGATGGTCCGGCAGCAGATCGCGACCGTCCTCGACGCCCGCCCGCCGGGCCCGATCCGCGTCGTGAGCCTCTGCGCCGGCCAGGGTCGTGACCTGCTCGGCGCGCTCGTCGACCACCCGCGCCGCCATGATGTCGTCGGCCGCCTCGTCGAGCTCGACCCGCACAACGCGGAGGTGGCCCGCACGTCCGCCCAGCAAGGTGGGCTTGCCGGCATCGAGGTCGTCACCGGCGACGCCGCGGACACCGGCAACTACGCGGGGGTCGTCCCGGCCGATCTGGTACTGGCGTGCGGCATCTTCGGAAACGTCAGCGACGACGACATCCGCCGCACGATCGCGATGCTGCCCGGCTTCTGCGTAACCGGCGGTACCGTCATCTGGACCCGGCACCGCGAAGAGCCCGACCTCGTCCCGGCGATCTGCGAGTGGTTCGAGGCCGCCGGATTCAAGCCGGCCTGGGTCGCGGACGGCAGCGCCGGATACGGCGCGGGCGTGCACGTCTACAGCGGGCCCACCACGGAGCTGCCCCTGGGCAAACGGATGTTCACGTTTCAGGCGTGAGCGTCCGGCGTGCCCGCCGGGCGAGCTGATCAGCGACCGGCCAGCTCGGCGGCGAGCAGCTCAGCGATCTGTGCGGTGTTGAGCGCGGCGCCCTTGCGCAGGTTGTCGCCGGTGACGAAGAGGTCGAGCGCGCGCGGGTCGTCCATCGAGCGGCGCAGCCGCCCCACCCACGAAGGGTCGGTGCCCACCGCGTCGATCGGCATCGGAAACTCGCCCGCCGCCGGGTCGTCGACCAGGATCACGCCGGGCGCGTTGCGCAGTGCCTCGCGGGCGCTTTCGGCGTCGACCTCGGTGCCGAAGACCGCGTGCACCGCCACCGAGTGCCCGGTCACCACCGGCACGCGGACGCAGGTGGCGGAGACCTTGAGGTCGGGCAGGCCGAGGATCTTGCGGGACTCGTTGCGGATCTTCAGCTCCTCGGAGGACCAGCCGGCCTCCTTGAGCGAGCCGGCCCACGGCACGACGTTCAACGCGAGGGGGGCGGGAAACGGGCCGAGGTCGTCGCCGACGGCCTGCCGCACGTTGCCGGGGCGGGAGCCGAGCACCCGGTCGCCGGCGATCTTCGTGAGCTGGTCGTGCAGCGTGTCCACGCCGACCTGGCCGGCTCCGGAAACCGCCTGGTACGAGGCGAGGACGAGCTCGCGCAGCCCGTACTCACGGTGGAGGGGCGCGACGGCCACGATCATCGCGAGCGTGGTGCAGTTGGCGTTGGCGATGATGCCCTTCGGCCTGTTGCGCAGCTGCTCCGGGTTGATCTCGGGGACGACCAGCGGCACGTCCCTGTCCATCCGGAAGGCGCCGGAGTTGTCCACCGCGACAGCGCCCCGCGACACCGCGATAGGCGCCCACTCCGCGGAGATCTCGTCGGGCACGTCGAACATCGCCACGTCGACACCGTCGAACACCTCGGGCGCGAGGGCCTGGACGGTCAGCTCCTCGCCGCGGCACTGCACCTTGCGGCCGGCCGAACGGGCCGAGGCGACGACGCGGATCTCGCCCCACACGTTGCGGCGGGAGGAGAGCAGATCACACATGACGGTACCGACAGCACCGGTGGCGCCGACGACGGCGAGCGTGGGCATCGGCATGCCTACCTCCCCGTCCCCGCGTACACGACCGCTTCCTCCGCACCACCCAGGTCGAACGCGGCGTGCACAGCGCGCACGGCGGCGTCCAGGTCGGTGTCGCGGCAGACGACGGAAACCCGGATCTCCGATGTGGAGATCATTTCGATGTTGACGCCCGCCTCGCCGAGCGACGCGAAGAACTTGGCGGCCACACCAGGATGCGAGCGCATACCGGCGCCGACCAGCGAGACCTTGCCGACGTGGTCGTCGTACAGCAGACCCTTGAACTTGACCTTTTCCTGCACCTTGCTGAGCGCGGCCATCGCGGTCGGCCCGTCCGCCTTCGGCAGGGTGAAGGAGATGTCCGTGCGGCCGGTGCCCTCGGTGGAGACGTTCTGCACGATCATGTCGATATTGGTCTCGGCGTCGGCGACCGTCTCGAAGATGTGGGCCGCCGCGCCCGGCTCGTCCGGAACGGCGACGATAGTGATCTTCGCCTCGCTGCGGTCGTGAGCGACCCCGGTGATCAGTGCTTGCTCCACGGGAAGGTCCTCCATCGATCCGGTGACCATGGTGCCGGTGTTCTGCGAATACGAGGAGCGCACGTGGATCGGCAGTCCCGCCCGACGCGCGTACTCCACGCTGCGCAAGTGCAACACCTTCGCACCGCACGCGGCCAGTTCCAGCATCTCTTCGTACGTGATCTGCTTGATGTGACGAGCGTTGGCAACTATTCGGGGGTCTGCCGTGAACACGCCGTCGACGTCTGTGTAGATCTCGCAGACGTCCGCCCGCAGGGCCGCGGCCAGCGCCACCGCGGTGGTGTCGGAGCCGCCGCGCCCGAGCGTGGTGATGTCCTTGGTGTCCTGCGAGACGCCCTGGAACCCGGCCACGATGGCGATCGCGCCCTCGTCGAGCGCACCGCGCAGCCGGCCCGGCGTCACGTCGATGATCCGCGCCTTGCCGTGCACCGAGGTGGTGATCACGCCAGCCTGCGAGCCCGTGTAGGACCGGGCCTCGAAGCCGAGGTTGTGGATCGCCATGGCGAGCAGCGCCATGGAGATGCGCTCGCCGGAGGTCAACAGCATGTCGAGCTCGCGACCGGCCGGGACGGGACTCACCTGATGGGCGAGGTCGAGCAGCTCGTCGGTCGTGTCACCCATCGCCGAGACGACCACGACGACATCGTCACCCGCCTTGCGGCTGGCCACGATCCGCTCCGCGACTCGCTTGATCCGCTCCGCGTCCGAGACCGACGAACCGCCGTACTTCTGCACGACGAGTGCCACGGCAGTCTCGCTCCTTTCCACATCGCCAGCTCAACGTGCCAACGCCGCCGGTCCGAGGCCGGCGGCGCCACGTAAGACGACACCAGGTTACCGGCGCCCTGTGACGACCCGAACACGCGATCCCAGCATCCGGCCGAGCACAGGCGTGGGAGGGCGCGCCGGCGCCCGGCGTGTCATCCGCTTCACCCGGTCCAGGACAAGAGAATGTGAATGTGTATACGCGCGGAATCGCCGGTCTCGCGGCGCTCCTCGGGCTCGTCGCCCTGACCGCGTGCGGCTCGGACGAGCCGGCGCCAGAGGCGGAGACGCCGACCAGCGCCGCGCCCACCGGTGCGCCGGACGCTCGCGTGCAGCTGGCCGGTCTCGCGGCGGCCGCGCAGGACCGCAAGGTCACCGCGCTCTACACCTGGTCCGCGCCGGGTCGCACCGACCGCACGGTGGTGCTGACCACGGCGACCGACGGCAGCTGGCGGGTCGACGTGCCGCTCGGCGCGCTCGGCGGTACCGCCGACGTCTCGATGGCGCAGAACGCCGACGGCCTGTTCCAATGCGCCCTCCCCTCGGCCGAGCGGCCGGTACAGCCGGCCTGCGTCCGGGTGGCCGACCCGGACGGCGCGCTCGACCGGGGCATCGACCCGCGGGTGCAGCACCCGTTCACCGACTGGCGGGAGGTCCTCACGGACCGCACCGCGCCGCTGTCCGTCTCGACCGCCCAGCCACTGCCCGGCGCGAGCGGCGCGTGCTTCTCCGTCGACACCACCACCGCATCGGTCGATGCCCCACTGGATGCCGGTATCTACTGCTATGCGCCGGATGGCACGCTCACCGGCGCGACGGTGAGCTTCGGCACGCTCCTGCTCGCCGGCGCACCTTCCGGCGCTCCGCCCGCTATCACGCTGCCCGGCCCGGTGGTGGCCCAGGAACCGCTGGGTATGGCCGCCCCGCCGACGCCCACTGCGACCCCCTCGGCGACCCCGTCCGCGTGAACTCTGAGTGGATCACCGGACACGCCGGGTGACCCCCGAGTGGTGACGGACCGTCCGATACGGCACACTCGGCGCCATGTCCGAGCTACACCCCTTGCTCGCGACCCGGTGGAGCCCGCTTGCCTTCGACCCGGTCGCCGTGCTGTCCGACGACGATGTCAGCTCGCTGATTGAGGCCGCCCGGTGGGCGCCATCCTTCGCGAACAGCCAGCCGTGGCGGTTCGCCGTCGGCCGGCGTGACGAAGAGATCTACAAGCGGATCTTGGAAAACCTCGCGGCCGGCCGCCAGCACTGGGCGGGCAACGCTTCGGCGCTGTTCGTCGCCGCTCACCTGGATCAGGCGACGCTGCCCTACGCGGCGTACGACCTGGGTCAGGCCGTGGCGCATCTCACGGTCCAGGCGACAGCGCTCCGGCTGCACGTCCACCAGATCGCGGACTTCGATGTCGACGGCCTCCGCTCCGACCTCGAAATGCCCGACGACCTGCGCCCATCGGTCGTGATCGCGGTCGGCCGGCTGGGCGACCCGGCCATGCTCCCGCCGGACCTGCGGGTCTGGGAGACGGCGCTGCGTACGCGCCTCCCGGTGGCCGAGCTGTTGGTAAACCAGGCGCCGATCACCTAGAGTGTCGTTTGTCATGTGGCAGGCGCTCCTTCTTCGCCGCCGCGACGAGGCCCTCTAGGCCGGCACCTCGTCGCGGAGTTTGGCGTGTGCGCCGGCTTGTTGCCCGGACCCATCCGCCCATGACTCCCACAGGAGCGCATTTCCATGACTGCCGGCATTCAAGACCAGGACCCGATCGCGCGGCAGCGGCCCAGCCGCATGCCCTACCAGCGATACCAGCCGTATCACCAGCAGTTCGCCATCGAGCTGCCGGACCGCCAGTGGCCCACCCGCCGCGTCGAGGTATCGCCCCGCTGGTGTGCTGTCGACCTCCGCGACGGCAACCAGGCCCTGATCGACCCGATGTCCCCTGAGCGCAAGCGGCGGATGTTCCAGCTGCTGGTGCAGATGGGGTACAAGGAGATCGAAGTCGGGTTCCCCTCGGCGAGCCAGACGGACTTCGAGTTCGTGCGGCAGCTGATCGAGCAGGACCTGATCCCCGAAGACGTGACGATCCAGGTGCTGACCCAGTGCCGCGAGCACCTGATCGACCGCACGTTCGAGTCGCTGCGCGGCGCCAAGCGCGCCATCGTGCACTTCTACAACTCGACCTCCACGCTCCAGCGCCGTGTCGTCTTCGGCCTGGACCGCGCGGGCATCACCGCGATCGCGGTAGACGGCGCGCGGATGTGCCAGAAGTACGCGGAGATCCACACCCCGGACACCGAGATCTTCTACGAGTACTCGCCGGAGTCGTACACCGGCACCGAGCTGGACTACGCGCTGGAGATCTGCAGCGCGGTGATCGACGCCGTCGACCCGACGCCGGACCGCCCGCTGATCATCAACCTGCCGGCCACCGTCGAGATGGCCACGCCGAACGTGTACGCCGACTCGATCGAGTGGATGCACCGCAACCTGCCCCGGCGCAACAGCGTGGTGCTGAGCCTGCACCCGCACAACGACCGGGGCACCGGTGTGGCCGCCGCCGAGCTGGGCCTGCTGGCCGGCGCCGACCGCATCGAGGGATGCCTGTTCGGCAACGGCGAGCGCACCGGCAACGTCGACCTGGTGACGCTGGGCCTCAACCTGTTTTCGCAGGGCATCGACCCGCAGATCGACTTCAGCGAGATCGACGAGATCAAGCGGACCGTCGAGTACTGCAACCAGCTGCCCGTCCACGAGCGCCACCCGTACGCCGGCGACCTGGTCTACACCGCTTTCTCCGGCTCGCACCAGGACGCGATCAAGAAGGGCTTCGACGCGCTGGCCGTCGACGCCGCGGCCGCGGGCGTCACGATCGACAAGCACGAGTGGGCGGTGCCCTACCTGCCGATCGACCCCAAGGACCTGGGCCGCAGCTACGAGGCGGTCATCCGGGTCAACTCGCAGTCCGGCAAGGGCGGCGTGGCGTACATCATGAAGGAGGAGCACCACCTCGACCTGCCGCGGCGTCTGCAGATCGAGTTCTCCGGTGTGGTGCAGCAGTTCACCGACGCCGAGGGCGGCGAGGTCGAGCCCGGCCGCATGTGGGGCATCTTCGCGACGGAGTACCTGGTCGACCACCAGGAGCAGCCGGCGCTGGGCCTGCACACGTACGCGACGTCCACTGTGGAGGGCAAGGTCGAGATCGAGGCCGATGTCACCTTCCGCGACGAGCGGCGCTCGCTGGTCGCGATCGGCAACGGCCCGATCAACGCGTTCGTCAACGCACTGCAGACCGTCGACATCCAGGTACGGGTCCTTGACTACGCCGAGCACGCGATGTCCGCCGGCGGCGACGCGCAGGCCGCGGCGTACGTGGAGTGCGAAGTGGACGGTCGCACGGTTTGGGGCGTTGGCCTCGACGCCAACATCGTCACCGCCTCGATCAAGGCCGTGACCAGCGCGGTCAACCGCGCCCGCTGACCCTGACTACGACGGCTCGGGCTCCCGCGATCCGGGAGCCTGGGCCTGCGAAGGGCGGTGCACCAACACCAGGCCGAGCACCGCCCCGGCCGCCAGCAGCCCGGCGCACCACAACATTGCGCCCCGGAAGCCGGCGGTCAGTTCGTCGGGATTCTCGTACGCCGTGCCCGAAAGCCCCACGAGGAGCGGAAGGGCCGCGACGGCGAGCAACCCGCCCGCGCGAGCGGCGGCATTGTTGACCCCGCTCGCCACTCCGGCGTGCTCATCGTCGACAGCACCCAGTACCGCGGTGGTCAGCGGCGCGACAAGCAGCGTCAGCCCGACCCCGAAGACGACGGTGCCCGGCAGCACGTCGGTCCAGAAGTTGGCGTCCGGCCCGATCTGGCGCAGCAGCAGGAGTCCTGCCGCGGCGATCAGCGGGCCGGCCGTCAGCTGCGGGCGCGGGCCCAGCCGGGTCGCCAGCGCGCCCGACCACGACGATCCGGCGAGCATCAGCAGCGTGGCCGGCAGGATCGAGGCGCCCGCGCCGAGGGCCGAGAAGCCGGCGACGTTCTGCAGGTAGACGACGAGGAAGAACGACAGTCCGCTGAGCGCCGCGTAGACCGCCACGGTGTAGACGTTCAGCGCGCTGAACAGGCGCGACGCGAAGAGCGACGGCGGCAGCATGGCCGTCGCCCCGCGGTGCCGCTCCACAAGGACGAAGGCCAGCGTTGCCACGGCGCCGACCGCCACCGAGAGCAGCACCGACCAGGAGCTGAAGCCGCGCTCGGCACCCTCGATCAGGGCGTACGTGATCCCGGCCAGCCCTGCCGCCGCGAGCAGCGCGCCCGCCACGTCGAACCGCTCCGCGCGCGGGGCGCGGCTCTCCGGCACCCAGCGGACGGCGGCGAAGACCGCGACCAGCGCGAGCGGCACGTTGAGGAAGAAGATGGCGCGCCAGGAGAGCGCGTCGATGAGCCACCCGCCGACGAACGGGCCGGCCGCGGTGGCCACACCGGACAGGCCGGTCCACGCGCCGATGGCCTTGCCCCGCTCGTCCGGGTGGAAGCTGGCTTGGAGCAGCGCGAGCGAGCCGGGTACCAGCAGCGCCGCACCGAGACCCTGCAGGAGGCGAGCCGCCACCAGCCACTCGACGTTGGCGGCGAGGCCACACAGGACCGAGGCGGTGGTAAACCACAGCACGCCGATCGTGAAGACCCGCCGCCGGCCGTACCTGTCGCCGAGCGAGCCGCCGAGCAGAACGAACGCGGCGAGCGTGAGCATGTACCCGTTGACCGTCCACTGGAGACCGGCCAGCGAGGCGTCGAGCTCGGCACCGAGGTGCGGCAGCGCGACGTTGACGATCGTCCCGTCCAGGAACGCCATCCCGGAGGCCAGCGTGGCCGCCAGCAGCGCGCCACGTCCGGGACCGGTGCCGAGCCGGAGGGTTCCACTCACGATCTTTACCTTGCCCGGCGAGATACGGCCTTAGCCGCGAAACGCCGAAACCACCCCCGGTTGCCGTGCGGTGTTGCGCGGAACCCGCAAGCTAGAGAAGTGCGCCTGATCTCCGCTCTCTGCGCCGCCGCCCTTGTCCTCGCCGGCTGCGTGCCGGTCGAGGACGCCGCCAACCCCACCGGCACACCGCCCGACGCCGGCGACTCGGTCACCCAGCTCGGCCAGCTCACCGTCGCCAAGTCCGGGTCGATGCGCGGGTACAGCCGCGAGCGTTTCCCGCACTGGCGCGACACCGGCCGCAACTGCGACGTGCGCGACTCCGTGCTCAAGCGGGACGGCAAGAACATCAAGCTGAGCGGCTGCAACGTGGTCGCTGGGCGGTGGGTCAGCGCGTACGACGAGCGCACCTTCACCGAGCCGTCCGGTGTGGACATCGACCACATGGTGCCGCTGGCGAACGCGTGGCGGTCCGGCGCCGACAAGTGGAACGACGAGCGGCGCGGTGACTTCGCCAACGACCTCACCCGCCCACAGCTGCGCGCGGTGTCGGCCTCGTCCAACCGGGCCAAGGGCGACCAGGACCCGTCGCAGTGGAAGCCGGCCAACCGCGACTTCTGGTGCGAGTACGCGGTGGACTGGATCGCGGTCAAGCACTTCTGGCGGCTCCGGGTCACGACAGCGGAGAAAGCGGCGTTGTCGGACATGCTGGACACCTGCCCGGCCGTGCGCGAGTAACGTCCCTAAACTGCGGTGATGGCCGAGCAGACCACGGATATCACCGCAGGACCCGGCGGCGTCATGACCGACGAGGTCGGTGTGGTGACCGGCGACCTGACGCTGCGCAGCGAGCTCTCCGGTAGCGACGTCACCCTCCGCGTCCAGTACAAGGACGCCGACGAGTGGTACACGGTCACCGGCGGCCGGGCCACCCTGAAGGACCCGGCCGACGCGGCCGCCGTGCACGCGATCGCGGTCGCGCTCCTCAACCGCCCCGAGGGCTGAGCTAGACGTACGAACCGGGCTCGCTCGGCGCGGACACCACGCTCGGGTCTTCGCCCTCGCCGCCCGGCCGGACGAGCTGGACCTTGACCTCGTGCGCGCGCAGCGCGCCCGAAGCGATCTGCTCGGCCCAGTGGCAGGCCACCTTGGTGCCACCCACGTCGCGCAGCACCGGCCGCTCGTCGGCGCACCGGGTCGGCTGCGCCCACGGGCAGCGGGTGTGGAAGCGGCACCCGGCGGGCGGGTTGGCCGGCGACGGCAGGTCGCCGGCGAGCAGGATCCGCTCGCGCCGGTCTTCGATCTCGGGGTCGGGCACCGGCACGGCCGACATGAGCGCCCGCGTGTACGGGTGCAGCGGCTCGCGGTACAGCCTGTCGCTCGGTGCCTCTTCGACAAGCGCGCCCAGGTACATCACGCCGACGACGTCCGAGATGTGGCGCACCACCGCGAGGTCGTGCGCGATCACCAGGTACGTGAGGCCGAGCTCGTCCTGCAGCTCGTCGAGCAGGTTGATGACCTGGGCCTGGATCGACACGTCGAGCGCGGAGACCGGCTCGTCGGCCACGATCAGCTCCGGCCCGAGCACCAGCGCGCGAGCGATGCCGATGCGCTGCCGCTGCCCGCCGGAAAACTCGTGCGGGTAGCGGGAGAGCGCCCAGTGCGGCAGCCCGACCGCGTCCAGCGTCTTGTTGATGATCTGGCGGCGCTCGGTGCGGCCGGCGCCGATGCGGTGCGCGGCCAGGCCTTCGGTGAGGATGGACTCGACGTTCTGCCGGGGGTCCAGGCTCGACATCGGGTCCTGGAAGATCATCTGCATCCGCCGGCGCATGCCGCGCATCTTGTTCGGTGCGAGCCTGGTCAGCTCGACGCCGTCGAAGCGCACCTCGCCCGAGGTCGGCTTGGTGAGCTGCAGGATCGCCCGGCCGAGCGTGGACTTGCCGCAGCCCGACTCGCCCACCAGGCCGTACGTCTGGCCGCGCGGGACGGTCAGGTCCACCCCGTCGACCGCCTTGACGTGGCCGATCACCCGGTCGAAGAGCACGCCGGTCGTGATCGGGAAGTGCACCTTGATGTCGCGCACCTCGACGAGCGCGTCGGACGCCTGCGCGGGCCGCACCGGCGCCACCTGAACCTGCTCTGTCATGCCCGGCTCTCCTCTGGCTGCGGGAGGGGGTACGGGTTTACGCACCTGAACTCGTGCCCGGTGTGGGTGGGCGTCATCGCCGGCGCCTCGCCCACGCAGGCGTCGACCCTGCGTGAGCAGCGCGGGGCGAACGCGCACCCTTCCGTCCACGGCAGCACGTCCCGCACCGACCCGGGGATCGGCGTGAGCTTTTCGCCGCGCCCCACGTCGAGCCGCGGGATCGAGCCGAGCAGACCCACCGTGTACGGGTGGCGCCGCCCGGCGAACAGCTCCTTGCGGCGGGCGGTCTCGACCACCTTGCCGGCGTAGAGCACGTTGATCGTGTCGCACATGCCCGCGACCACGCCGAGGTCATGCGTGATCATGATGAGCGCGGTGCCCGAGTCGCGTACCAACTCCTTAAGCAGCTCCAGGATCTGGGCCTGGATGGTCACGTCGAGCGCCGTGGTGGGCTCGTCCGCGATGAGCAGGCGTGGCCGGCAGGCCACGGCCATCGCGATCAGCGCGCGCTGCCGCATGCCGCCGGAGAGCTGGTGCGGGTACTCCTTCAGCCGCCGCTTCGGGTCGGGGATCCCGACCCGGTCGAGCAGCTCCGCCGCCTCCTTGCGGGCCGCGTCACGGCTCATGTTGCGGTGGCGGACCAGCACCTCGGTCACCTGGACGCCGATCGGCACCACGGGGTTGAGCGAGGAGAGCGGGTCCTGGAAGATCATCGCCACGTCGCGGCCGCGCACGTCACGCAGTGCCCGCAGGTCGAGCTTGAGCAGGTCGGTGCCGTCGAAGCTGGCGACCCCGCCGACCTGGACACCGCGCTGGCGGGGCAGCAGCCCCATCAGCGCGAGCGAGGTCACACTCTTGCCGCAGCCGGACTCGCCGACAAGGCCGACCACCTCGCCGGCCTCCACGCTGAACGAGACGCCGTCGACCGCACGCACGGTGCGCTGCCCGCGCCGGGCGAACGTGACCGACAGGTCCTGCACGTCCAAGAGAGCCATGCCCGTCACCTCCGCAGCTTCGGATCGAGAGCCTCGCGCATCGCCTCGCCGAGGAGCGTGAAGCCCAGCGCCGTGACGATGATGCCCACGGCTGGATAGATCGCCAACCCGGGCCGGACGTCGAGGTAGACCTGCGCGTCGGCCAGCATCAGGCCCCACTCGGGCTGGGTGGAGTCGGGGTTGCCGAGGCCGAGGAACGACAGCGCGGCCACCTCGATGATGGCCGTGGCGAGCGTGAGGGTCGCCTGGACGATCACCGGCGCGAGCGAGTTCGGGATGATGTGGTTCATCGCGATCTTCGTGTTGCCCACGCCGAGCGAGCTGGCCGCCAGCACGTAGTCGCGGTTGGCCTGCGCGATCATCGAGCCGCGCAGCAGGCGGGCGAAGATCGGTACCGACACCATGCCGACCGCGATCATGACGGTGACCAGGCTGGGCCCGAGCAGCGCCGCCACGCTCACCGCGAGCAGCAGGCTCGGCAGCGACAGCAGCATGTCGACGATGCGCATCAGGGAGCTGTCGACGAGCCGACCCCACCGTCCACCGAGCCCGGCGGCGGCACCGGCGACGCCGCCGATCAACACGCCGATCGTCAGGCCGATGAGTGTGGAGACGATGCCCACGATCAGGGTCTGCCGCGCGCCCACGATCAGCCGGCTGAACTCGTCGCGCCCCTGGTGGTCGTATCCGAGCCAGTGCTCGCCCGAGCTGCCCGGGATCGAACCCGGCTTGATCACGCCCTCGCGGATGCCCGACTGGTCGACCGGGTCGTACGGCACGAGGAACGGGCCGACGACGGCGACCAGCACGAAGATGACCAGGATCGCGGCGCCGATGATGGCCGAGGGGTTGCGCCGCAGCCGGCGCATCGCCTCCCGCCAGAGGCTGACGCCCTGCTCGTCGTCGCGTACGGCGGACAGCTCGGCGAGCCGGTCCAGCTTTTCCTTCTTTTTGCCGGGAGCAAGTGTCATCGGACCCTCACCCTCGGGTCGATCAGGCTGTACGAGATGTCGACCAGCAGGTTAACCAGCGCGAAGATCACCGCAATGATCATGATGAAGCCCATCAGCACCGGGTAGTCCAGGTTGCTGATCGAGTCTTTGATGAACGCGCCGATCCCGCTGAAGGCGAACACCGTCTCGGTGAGCACCGCGCCGGACAGCAGCAGGCCGGTCAGCAGGCCGATCGACGTGGCCACCGGCAGCATCGCGTTGCGCAGCACGTGGCGGCGGCGCACGGTGCGCTCGGTCAGGCCCTTCGCCTCGGCGGTGCGCACGAAGTCTTCGCCGAGCACCTCGAGCACGCTCGCCCGGGTGATGCGCACGATGATCGCGAGCGGGATGCTGGCCAGCGCGACGCCGGGCAGGATCAGGTGCCAGATCGCGTCGCCGGCCGCGTCCCACTCGCGGGTCAGCAGGCCGTCGAGCACGAAGAAGTTTGTGATGTGGGTGGCCTCGATCGTGGGGTCCTGCCGCCCGATCGTCGGAAACCAGCCGAGGTTTTCCGCGAAGATCGCCTTCAGCACGTACGCCAGGAAGAAGATCGGGATGCAGGTGCCGAGCAACGAGCCGCCCACCGAGGCCTGGTCGAGAAACGAACCGCGGCGCCGGGCGGCGAGGTAGCCGAGCGGGATGCCCAGGCCGATCGCGATGATCATGGCGGTGATGGTCAGCTCGACCGTGCCGGGAAAGCGCTGGAGGAACTCGGTCGTCACCTCGCGCTTGGTGGAGATCGACGTGCCCAGGTCGAGCTGGACGAGCCGCTTCACGAAGCGGCCGTACTGGATCCAGATGGACTCGTTGAGCCCCAGACTTTCGCGGATCGCGGCGCGCGACTCGGGCGTGCCGCGCTCACCGAGGAGCGCGGTCTCCGGGCCGCCCGGCAGGCGGTGAAGCCAGATGAACAGCAGGATCGAGAGGCCGAACAGCGTGGGTACCAGCTGCAGCAGCCGTCTGACGATGAATCGGAACACAGGCGCCTCGGCGGTTGTAGAGGGCCGCGCGGGCGGGCACCTGGTGAGTGCCCGCCCACGCGTTCCTATCTATATGTTTCAGGACTTGAACTCGGCGGTGGCGTACCGCTCATCAGTAAGCGGGCTGGCCTTGACGCCGGTCACGTCCTTACCGAGGACAAGGGCGGGAGGCGAGTGGGAGATCGGAACGCCGGGCAGGAAGTTCATGATGTCGGCGTTGAGCTCCTTGTAGAGCGCGTAGCGCGCGGTCGCGTCGGCGGTGCTGTCAGCCTGCGCGAACTTGTCGAATAGGGCCTTGTTGTTGAAGCCCCACTCGTCCTTCGGCCGGCTGAAGAACGTGCCGATGAAGTTGTAGCCGTCACCGTAGTCACCGGTCCAGCCCAGCAGGTGCAGGTCGTGCTTGTTGCCGGAGGTGGTGGCGTTGAGGTAGTCCGGCGTCCACTTCAGCGGGATGCCCTCCACTTTGATGCCCGCGGCCTGCAGGTCGGCCGAGAGCAGCTCGTAGATGTCCTTCGGGTTCGGCATGTACGGCCGGGTGACCTCGGTCGGGTAGTGGAAGCGCAGCGTCAGGTTGGACGCGCCCGCCTCGGCCAGCAACTGCTTGGCCTTCTCCACGTTGTAGTCGTACTTGGTCACACCGTCGTTCCAGCCTTCCACCGTGGAAGGCAGGAACTGCGTGGCCACCTCGGCGCCCGGCGGCAGCTTGGAGTCGACAAGGGCCTTGCGGTTCAGCGCGTACGCAATCGCCTGGCGCACCTTGATGTCCGCGAGCTTCGGGTTGCCCTTCTGGTTGATGGCCAGGTAGAGGATGTTGAACGCCGGCCGGGTCAGCACGTTGAAGCCCTCACCCTTGAGCGGCTCGACGTCGGCCGGACCCACCAGGTCGTACCCCTGGATGTCGCCGGAACGCAGCGCCTGCTTGCGCGCGTTTTCGTCGGAGATCGTGCGGAAGACGAGGGTCTTCAGCTTGGCCTTGTCGCCCCAGTAGTCGTCGTTGCGCTCGATCGTCAGCGTCTTGTCCGCGACGTTCCACGACTTGAACTTGAACGGGCCGGTGCCGGTCGGGTGCTCCATCGCGTACGACGGGTACTTGATGTCGTCGGCGGTGCCGCTGATGTTGCTCGCGTCGAACTCCTGCAGCGCCTTCGGGCTGTGGATGGAGAACGAGGGCAGCATCAGGGCGGCCGGGATCTTGCTGGACACCGCCGTGAACGCGAGGTCGACCGTCGTGGCGTCCTTGACGGTGCACGACTTGAAGAGGCTCGGCGGGAGGTCGGGGTTTTCGTTCTTGGCGAAGCCCCCATCACGTCCTGCCAGTACGCCGTCACGTCCGCGCTCTGCATCAGGCCGGTCGCGTTGTACCACCGGTTGAAGTTGACGCAGACGGCCTCGCCGTTGAACTCCGTACCGTCGTGGAACTTCACGCCGGACCGGAGCTTGAAGGTCCAGACCGTGCCGGTGGCGTCCGGCGTCCAGCTCTCGGCCAGACCGGGCGTGACCTTGGTGCCACCCTCTTCGGGCCGGACCAGCGTCTCGAAAACCTGCCGGGCGACACGCAGCGACTCACCGTCGCTGGCGAGGCTGGGGTCGAGCACCTTGGGATCTCCGGCGGTGCCGAAGACCAGGGTGTCTTTGGTGCTCTGGCCAGAGCCCTCATTGTCGCGATCGCTCTCGGCACAGCCGGCTACCGCGAGGGCCGCAGCCGCAACGACCGCGATAGCGGCCTTGGGCCTTGCTGCACGCATGGTGCTTCACCTCGTCCTTGGGGTACGGACATACGCGGTGACGGGGGTCACCGATGGGCGCGACACTAGCGGGCAGTCTCAGCAGTCGGAAACTGGGCGATAAGGGGTTGGTACCGGATCGTGTCCTTGCGGCCACAGTCGACACGTGGAAGATCCACACGCTGTAGGCAAACGGACCATTTGTCCCGAGTTTGTCGATGCCAACTTGTTACATCGTCGGGATGCTCCAAATGCGAGGGTGTCAGACCGCGCGGCGCCCCTCGAACGCCCTTCCCAGGGTGATCTCGTCCGCGTATTCGAGGTCACCGCCGACCGGAAGGCCACTCGCGAGGCGGGTCACCGCGATGCCCATCGGCTTGACCATCAGCGCGAGGTAAGTAGCGGTCGCCTCACCCTCCGTATTCGGATCGGTGGCGAGGATGAGCTCCTTGATCTCGCCGCTGCTCAGCCGCGCCATCAGCTCGCGAATGCGCAGGTTGTCCGGCCCGATCCCTTCGAGTGGATTGATCGCCCCGCCGAGCACGTGGTACCGCCCGCGGAACTCACCCGTCCGCTCGATCGCCACCACGTCCTTGGGCTCCTCGACAACGCAGAGGACCTCGTCGGTGCGGCGGGGGTCGCGGCAGATCCGGCACTGCTCCGACTCGGCCACGTTGTAGCAGGTCGTGCAGAAGCGCACGAGCTCCTTGACCTTCCGCAACGCGGTGGCGAGCCGGGTGACGTCCGCCGGGTCGGCGGAGAGGACATGGAACGCGATCCGCTGTGCACTCTTCGGACCCACGCCGGGGAGCCGGCCCAGCTCGTCGATCAGGTCCTGGATAGCGCCTTCGTACATGCTGTCCTGTTCTTAGAAACCAGGCAGGCCGAGGCCGCCCATCCCACCCGTGACCGGGCCCATCTTCTGCTCGGTCAGCTTGCGCACCGCGTCGTTGGCACTGTGGAGGGCCGCGAGCACCAGGTCTTCGAGCGTCTCCACGTCGTCGGGATCGACCGCCTTGGGATCGATCTTCACCGACTTGACCTCGCCGGAGCCGGCGATCGTGACGGTCACCAGACCACCGCCGGCCGTGCCGGTCACCTCGGTCTCAGCCAGCTCCGCCTGTGCTTCGGCGAGCTGCTGCTGCATCTTCTGCGCCTGCTTCATGAGCTGCTGCAGGTTGGGCTGTCCGCCGGGACGCATCGCCGTCTCCTTGTGTGTCGATTCCGTGTCAGCCTAGACCTCGCCGATCTTTTCGGCGCCGAAGGTCTGCTGCAACAACTGCATTGCCTGCTGCTCGCTGCTCTGCCGCGCCGTGCGCTCGTCGACCACGTCGTCGGTCGGCTCGTCGCCGGGGTCGAAACCCTCGTACGCGGCCGCCGCGGGGGCGCGCTCGCCGGGGCGGCATTCGACCGCGGGCCGTCGTAGTCCGGGTCGAAGGGAGGCTCACCCGCCCAGGTGGCGTCGGCCGCGGGAGCAGCAGATTGGGTACGGGCGCCACGTCCAGCCGCGGCGGCGCGAGCCGCCGCGAGTCCGTTGGACTCGGGACGTGCCGCCGGTGGCGCCTCCGGCGCGTTGCCGTTTTTCGCCTCCGGTGCCGGCTGGCTCGGGGCGGCGCCACCCGGCCGGGCGGGCTCGGGCCAGTCTTCGGTCTGCACCGGCTTTGCTTCCGGTGCCGCCTTCTTCTCCGGGGCGGGGGCGGGCCGGCAGCCGGTCGTGCGGCCTGGGCGGCGGGCGCGGGTCGCTGGTCGCCGGCGACCTCGCAGCGCAGCTCGAAGCGGGCGCCGAGCACCTCGTAGATGGCGTCGCTGAGGACGCTGGTCTCCTTGGACATCATCCCC